>NZ_CP157390.1:626725-940088 GCF_040050925.1 Leifsonia sp. NPDC080035
GGCGCCGAGCTGCCCGCCCGCGCGTCCGGCCAGGGTGAGCGTCAGCACCACCGGCGCCAGGTGCTCCGGCGACATCACCGGGATCGAGACGAGGAACAGCGCGACCGCGCTCACCAGCGCTGCCACCGCGAACACGGCCTCCCCGAACCGGCCCCGCACCTCTCCGCCTCTCCACCGCCCGAGCACCAGCAGTGTCCCGTCGAAAGCGGCGCCGGAGACGACGAGCGGCACGACGATCAGGATGCCGAGCGGCGTCGAGCCGACCGAGAGGACGCCGACGAACGCGCCGACCGCGGTGGCCGCCCAGCGGACGCCGAGGAGACGCCGCGCGAGGAACGGCAGCAGACTGTGCCCGCCGGCGACGAGCGCGTAGGCGGGAGGCGCGGCCGCGGCGAGCACGGACGTGAACGGCGCGACGACGGCCATCAGCACCGCGCCGATCGCCGCGAACGCCGCGATCAGGAGCAGGGTGCGGGTCGCGGTGCGCTGGGCGGTCACGACGGGACATCCTGCGACGGCACCGTCCGGGAGAAGAACACCCGCTCGAAGCCGTCGTCGACGCGGCGACCCGTCTCGCGGAAGCCGCGGCGCGGGTAGTAGCGGAGGTTCTCGGTCATCATCACGTGCGTGTAGAGACGCACCTCGGCGACGCCGGCCGCGCGGGCGAGGTCGTCGGCGACCGCCAGCAGGCGCGTTCCGAGGCCGTTGCCGCGCTCACTCGCCGCCACCGCGATGTTCTCGATGAGCAGGTGGTCGGGATGCACGGAGGTCACGAGCAGAGCGACGACGCGTCCCGCGCGTCGCAGCACGAGGGCGCGGCCCTCCCCCACGATCGCGGTGTAGTCCGCGCGCATCGGACCCGGCTCGCGTCCGATCCGCTCGACGTAGGGCTCGTACGCCTCCCGCACGAGCGCTTCGATGCCCGGGAGGTCGCTCTCCCGTGCCGTGTCCTCCCGCAGCGCATCCACGCCGCGAGCCTACGTCACTCGTGTCCGACGCTCGGTGCGGCGGGCAGCTCGCTCAGCTCCTCGATCTTCTCGTGGAGGTATCCGGCCGCGAGG
Organism: Leifsonia sp. NPDC080035; assembly: GCF_040050925.1. Taxonomy (NCBI): domain Bacteria; kingdom Bacillati; phylum Actinomycetota; class Actinomycetes; order Micrococcales; family Microbacteriaceae; genus Leifsonia; species Leifsonia sp. NPDC080035. Next base: position 627,787 of record NZ_CP157390.1, read on the forward strand.
TGGTTCTCGGGTTCCGTGGACGTGGTGGATGCGGTCTCCACCATCAGCTCCACGGCGGGACTCAGCAGGAACGAGGCCTCCACCTCGTTGCCGTCGCTCCCGATGCCGCGCAACGTGACGACGTCGGTGCACCCGAACGAGGCGAGGAGGGCGGCGTACCGGATCAACAGGTCGGCGGCCTCGTCCCCACCAGGAGCGACTTCTCGGCGTACGTCACGTGCCTCATGCCCCGACGCTAGGCCGATCCCGGCCCCGCGCATCGGGTTGACATCGCGCGGAATCCGCGGTGGGAGCCGGGATGCGTACGTGTGTACGCTGGCGACATGGCCGAATCCGCCCCCGACTCGCCTGCGCGCCCCCGCCGCCGGCACGATCCCGAGCGCAGGGACCGGATCATCGACGCCTGCCTCGACGTGATCGCCGAGCGCGGGGTCTCCGGCACGACCCACCGCCTCGTCGCCGCCGCGGCGGACGTGTCCCTCGGCTCGATGACCTACCACTTCGACGGGATGGCCGACCTGCTGCGCGAGGCGTTCGAGCGGTTCGCTCGCGCCTTCGCCGCCGCGTTCGAGGCGCGGATGGAGCGCTGCGACTCCCCGGCCGAGGCGCGATCCGCCCTCGTCGACCACATCGTGCACGGCGTCTTCGGCACTGGCAGGGAGCTGATCCTCACCCAGGAGCTCTACACCCTCGCGGCGAGGGAACCCGCCCTCCGCAGCATCACGACGCGCTGGATGCGCAGCAGCCGCCGGACGCTCGAGCGCTTCTTCGACCCCACCACCTCGGCGATCCTGGACGCCCTGGTGGAGGGGATGACCCTGCACCGCGCCCTGGACACCGAGCCGTACGACGAAGGGACGGTGGCCGCCGCGATCGACCGGGTGGCCGGCGACGCGCGCTGAGCGGGCTGGAACGGAATCCCGCCCGGCGCATCCGACACGCTGTCGACGGATTGCCAGCAAATCGGACGCGCTGTCCGGTGTCGGCGGCTCGCCGATTCTCGTAGTGTGTGGAGATTGGTGACCAATCGTCCGACGAGAAAGAGGACCCCGATGCAGTACGCCGTTACCAACCCCGCAACCGGTCAGACGGTGCGGACCTACGATCCCATCAGCGACGCCGACCTCGACGCCGCCATCGCCGGTGCCGACGACGCCTACCGGAACTGGGCCCGCACGACCAAGGTCGAGGAGCGCGCCGCGCTCATCCGCCGGGTCGGCGAGCTCCACGTCGAGCGCAAGGATGAGCTCGCGAACATCATCGTCGAGGAGATGGGCAAGCCCATCGAGCAGGCCGTCGGCGAGGTCGAGTTCGCCGGTGCCATCTACGAGTACTACGCCGACCACGCCGCGGAGTTCCTCGCCGACGAGAAGATCACGCTGCTCGACGGCGACGGCTCGGCGATCGTGCGCCGCTCGCCGCTGGGCGTGCTCCTCGGCATCATGCCGTGGAACTTCCCGTACTACCAGGTGGCGCGGTTCGCCGGCCCGAACCTGGTCATCGGGAACACCATCCTGCTCAAGCACGCCGAGCAGTGCCCCGAGTCGGCGGCCGCCATCCACCAGATCTTCCTGGACGCGGGCTTCCCGGCCGGTGCGTACACGAACATCTATGCGTCGCACGAGCAGATCGAGCGCGTCATCGCCGACCCGCGGGTCCAGGGCGTCTCGCTCACCGGCTCCGAGCGCGCCGGTGCGAAGGTCGCCGAGATCGCCGGCCGCAACCTGAAGAAGGTCGTGCTGGAGCTCGGCGGTTCCGACCCGTTCATCCTGCTCTCGACCGACGACCTGGATGCCGCGGTGCAGAACGCGGTCGACGCGCGACTCGACAACAGCGGCCAGTCCTGCAACGCCGCGAAGCGCTTCGTCGTCATCGACGACCTGTACGAGTCGTTCCTCGACAGGTTCACCGCGAAGCTGGCCGAGGTGGAGGCGTCCGACCCGACGTCCGCCGACTCGGCGCTCGGCCCGCTCTCGTCGCTGAAGGCGGCGGAGAACCTGGACGAGCAGGTCAAGCGCGCGGTCGAGAACGGCGCCACCCTGGTGCGCGGCGGATCGCGCGACGGCGCCTTCTTCCAGACCACGGTGCTCACCGACGTGACCCCGGAGAACCCGGCGTCGAAGGAGGAGTTCTTCGGACCCGTCGCCCAGGTGTTCCGCGCGAAGGACGAGTCGGACGCCGTCCGCATCGCGAACGACACCCCGTTCGGCCTCGGCTCCTACCTCTACACCACGGACCGCGACCAGGCGCTGCGGGTGGCCGACCAGATGGAGGCCGGCATGGTCTTCGTGAACGTCGTGCTCGCCGATGGCGCCGAGTTGCCGTTCGGCGGAGTGAAGCGCTCCGGTTCGGGTCGTGAGCTCGGTCGCTTCGGCGCCGACGAGTTCGTCAACAAGAAGCTGATCCGCGTCTCGAACGACTGGTCGGTCGACGCCTGACCGACGTCTGAACGACGCCTGAACCGCGCCAGCGCGCGAAAGAGGGGCTGCCGGGCATCCGCCCAGCAGCCCCTCTCTCCGTCCAGCGCCGCTACGACGCGGGCTTGGTCGCGATCCCGTCGAGCCAGAGCGTCTCCGACTCGTCGCGGTGCACGCCGTCGGTGCCGACGTGCTTCGTGCCGATCGTCGGTCCCTTCTGGATGACGTGGACCAGCGCCATGCCGTGGCCGCGGCCGAGGTCGTAGTCGTCCTTCAGCCAGGCGAGGATCTCCCCCGCCTTCACGCCGGGCGCGTCCAGCCCCTTCTCGTGGGCGATGTCGACCAGCTGCCGCGGTGTCAGGCCGGTCTTCTTCTCGATGGTGTCCAGGTACGCCTGGAATGACATGGGATCCCCCTTCTCCGTCTCGGTCCGACCGTACCGTCTCCGCCCCCGCCGGGTTCAGCGCCCTGCCGCGGCCCCGCCTCCCGTGCGCTCCGCGAGGAACGACAGGGTCGCGTCCAGCGCCTGCCGCGCCTCCGTGAACTTCAGGTGGAACTGGTACTCGTGCGGGAGGGCCGGCTCGTGGTCGGCCGCCCAGAACAGCTGCGTGACGTCGACGCCCTGCTCCTGCAGCGCCCGCGCCATCGGGAGGGACTCCATCCACGTCAGGCCGTCGCCGTTGCCTCCGGAGATGTAGGTCGGCGGGAACTGCGGCGTCACGTGCCGGATCGTCGACATCGTGCTGCCGACGGAAGTCTGCGACCAGTCCTTGTCGCCGCTGTACGACCACAGCGCGGTCTTGAAGCCCCACGCCTCGATACCGGTCAGGTCGGCCAGCGCGTCCAGGTCGTAGACCCCGCAGTTGAGCACGACGCCGACGAGCTGGTCCCTCTCGAGAGCGGGCCGCATCCCCATCAGGTGCGCATAGTCGGGGCTCGTCGTCAGCACTGCGAGCTGGCTGGCGAGCTGGGATCCGGCCGAGTCGCCGGCGAGCACGATCCGGCCGGAGTCGATGCGGAAGCGCGCCGCGTTGGCGTTCAGATAGGCCAGCGCGTCGTTCAGCTGACGCACCGCCGTCGGGTACTGCGCCTCCGGCCCGACGGTGTAGTTCAGCCCGATCGTCGCGTAGCCGTGCGCGGCGAGGATGCGCAGGTACGGGTCCACGTCTGCGCTCGCCCCGGAGATCCAGGCGCCGCCGTGGATCCAGACGACGGCGGGCAGCGGCTCGGAGCCCGCCTCCGGCCGGAACGCGTCCAGCGTGGTGTCCGGCGAGCCGGGCGCGTAGCGCACCCCGAGCTCGGCCCTGACCCCGGACGTCGGGACGTACGGTGTCATCTCCGCCACCGTGTCGGCCGCGCCCTTGGCGAAGACCGAGCGGATGACGAGCGCGGACGGCCAGGGCGAGGAGGACGCGACGCTCCCCACGATCAGCAGGACGAGGACGACGACGAGCAGGACGGAGACGACGCGGCGCGTGCGCGGCCGGAGGAGCGGCCGGCGCGGGAGCTCCGCCGAGGAGGCGACCTTCATGACTTCACCCTCACACATCCACGGCGTCGATCCCGGGAGGCGGCCGGCCTGGTCGGCCGGCCGCCTCCGGGGCCTCAGTGCTCCGCGCGCCTGCGGCGGCGGACGAAGAGGAGCACGACGCCTGCGGCCATCAGCGCGACCGCGGTGCCGATGAGGCCGCGCTGGATGGTCGCCCCGGTGGCGGCCAGCGGGTCCTGAGGGTGCGCGGGTGTGGGCGGGTCGGTCAGGGTGTGCTCGGTGGCGCATCCCGGGTTGCCGTCCGCCGCCGGCACGCAGGCCGCGGTGGTGTCCGGGCTGGTGACGACGTTGGCGATCCTCTGGTCGCCGTCACCGGTGACGGTCACCGAGTAGGTGATGGTCACGGTGCCACCGACCGCGAGCGGCCCGGTCCAGGTCAGCAGGTCCCCCGCACGCTCGACCGTGCCGGCGGTCGCCTTCTCGTCGCCGTTCCAGGATGCGTCGTCCAGCACCTTCGACAGGTCGTCGGTGAGGTGCCCCGTGACCGCAGCGGCGCCGGTCTGCGCGACCGTGACCGTGTAGTGGATGGTGTCGCCGATCTTCACCGTCGCGCCGGGCTTCGGGTCCGCGGTCTTCGAGAACACGTAGCCGCCGTACTTCTGCGTCGTCTCGCACGCCGGCGTCCCATCCGGGGCCGTCACGCACTCGCCGAGGTGGGAGCCGGGCGGCGGGGCGACGGTGTTGTGCAGCGTGGTGTCGCCACCGCCCTTCACTGTCGCCTGGTAGGTGATCGTGACCACCTGGCCGACCGCGAGGTCGCCGGTCCAGGTGAGCGCGTTCCCGTTCCTGGCGACCGTGCCGGCCGTCGCCTTCGCGCTGCCGTCCACGAACGTCGCGTCGTCCAGCACGCCGGAGAGGTCGTCCACCAGGGCCGCGCCGGGCACGGCGGCCGGGCCGACCTGGGTGACGGTCACGGTGTAGGTGACGGTGTCACCGACGGCGACCGTCGCCGGCGACGCCGGGTCGGACATCTTCGAGTAGGTGAAGTTTCCGGTCTCGTGCGTCGTCGTGCAGTCCGGGTTCTGGTCCGGCGCCGGCACGCACTCGCCGCGGCTGTCGCCGGGGGCGACGGTATTGGTCAGCGTCATGTCGCCCGCACCGGTCACCGTCACCGTGTAGGTGATCGTCACCACCGCGCCGACGGCCAGGTCGCCCGACCAGGTCAGCGTGTCGCCGACCCGCTTCACCGTTCCGCTGCTCGCCTTCGCGTCGTCGTTCCACATCGCGTCGTCGAGCACCTTCGACAGGTCGTCCTTCGCGGACGCACCCGTCACCACGCCGGGGCCGTGCTGGGCGACGGTCACGGTGTAGGTGATGGTGTCGCCGATCTTCACGTCGGCTCCGGGCGCAGGGGCGCTCGTCTTGGTCACCGTGTAGTCGCCGGTCAGGTGCTCGGTGGAGCAGGACGCGGCGTCGGCGCAGCCGTCACTGGTCACGACGTTGTCGAGCGTCATGTCACCGGCCCCGGTCACGGTCACCGAGTAGGTGACGGTCACCACATCGCCGACGGCGAGCCGGCCCGCCCAGTCGACGACCGGGGCGGTGTACGTCGCCCCGCCGTCGGTGGAGCGCAGATCGCCGTTCCAGGTCGCGTCATCCAGCACCTTCGACAGGTCGTCGCGGAAGGCCGCCTGGTTGACCGGACCGGTGCCGTGCTGGCGGACGGTGACCGTGTACTTCACGATGTCGCCGATCTGCACGCTGGAACCGGACGCGGGATCCGCGGTCTTCTCGACCGTGTAGGTGCCGGTGTGGTGCACCGTGGTGCAGTCGGCGTCGCTCTCGCAGCCGGGGCTCGTGACGGTGTTGCCGATCACGGTGTCGCCCTTGCCGGTCACGACGACCTTGTAGGTCACGGTCGCGACGTCGCCGGGGCCGAGGTTCCCCGTCCAGCCGATCCGGCCGGTCGCCGCGTCGTAGGACGCGGTGCCCGCGCTGGCGGTCAGCGTAGCCGGATCGAACGTGGCGTCGTCCGTCACGTTCGTCAGGTCGTCGCGGAAGAACTGCGCCACCACCCGGCCGAGGCCGGCCTGGCTCACCGTCACCGTGTAGGTGATGGTGTCGCCGACCTGCACGTTCGCGCCGGAGGCCGGGGAGGCGGTCTTGACCGTCTTGTAGGTCGCCGTCCACTGCTCGGTCGTGCAGTCGCCTGCGCTGAAGCAGCCGTCGCTCGTGACCACGTTCAGCAGATGCGTGTCGCCGACGCCGGTCACCGTCACCGAGTACGTGATGGTGACCTTCTGGCCGACCGCGAGGTCACCGGTCCAGGTGATCTTCTGGGCGGCCGGGTCGTACGCGACCGTTCCGGCCGAGGCAGACGGATCGTCATTCCAGGTCGCGTCATCGAGCAACCCGGAGAGGTCGTCGCTCAGCGACGCTCCGGTGTACGCGGCCTCGCCCTGCTGGGTCACGGTGATCGTGTAGTCGATCGTCGAGCCGACCTCCACGTTGGAGCCGGTCGCCGGGTCCGAGGTCTTCTGGACCCGGTAGGCGGCGACCTCGTGCTCGGTAGCGCAGGATGCCGCATCCACGCAGCCCGCGCTGGTGACCTGGTTGCCGATCGTGTAGTCGCCGTTCGCGGCGAGCGCCGCTGCGCCCTTCACGATCACCGAGTAGGTGATCGTGGCCGTCTGGCCGACGGGGACCGTCCCGTTCCAGCTCAGCGTGCTGCCGGAGACCGCCGCCGTCCCGAGGGAGGCCGTCACGTCGCCCTGGTAGGTCGCGTCGTCCAGCACCTTCGCCAGCGAGTCGGTGAAGGAGGCGGCCGCGGGAGCGTCGCCCTGCTGCTTCACCGTCACGGTGTAGGTGATCCGGTCGCCCGGGTGCACGGTCGCGCCCGACGCCGGGTTCGACGACTTCTCCACCGTGTAGTTGGTCAGCTGCACACCCGCGGGGTCGCAGTTGATCGTCGGCGCCTGCTGCGAGTCCGCCGGGGTGTCCGCCGTCGCGCAGGCGGTGTTGATGAGCGTGCCGCCGCCGTTCAGCGTCGGGAAGTAGTCGAAGCTGGTCGACCTGCCCGGGTCCAGCGAGCCGACGGTGAAGCCGCCCTCGCTGAACTTGTCGTCCGTCACGACGATGTTCTTCAACGTGCCCTGACCGGTGTTCGTGACGGTGATCCGGTAGTGCACCTGGTCGCCGGTGCGGAACGTCGGGTAGTCGGTCACGTCGTTGGCGTCGTGCCACGTGCCGTCGGCGTCCTGCACCTCCTTCTTCAGGGCCGCCGAATAGTAGTTCGCCACGGTCATCGCCGCAGAGGTGCGCATGACGAGCTTGGTGTTGCCGTCGCGGGCCTGCGCCCTGTTCACCAGGGTGTCGCCGCCCGTCGCGCCCGCCGTCGTCACCGGGATGCTGAACTCCTGCGTCGCGCCCGGCGCCAGCGCCGGCCCGATCACCCGGATCGCGGTCGCGTCCTTCGTGTACGTCGTCGACCAGCCCACCGTGTTGCCCGTCACCGAGCCGGCGGAGCCGTTGGACGCGGCGCCAGGGTCGTCGCTCAGCGTCGCCGGGTCCTTCGTCGTGTAGTACACGGTCGCGCCCGCCGCCGCCGCGATCTGCCCGATCGTGTAGTCACCGGAGAACGCCGTGCCCCGGCCGTCGCCGACGTACGGGAGGATGTCGATCGTGTCCGTGTACGGCTGCTTCACCGGGTCGAACGACTTCAGCGTCACCGTCCACGAGCCGGAGCCGTTGCCCTTGCCGTCCGTGTTCGGGATGAACGGCGTCGTCGCCACCTTGCCGATGGTGGTGTAGCCGTCGGTCGCGACCGTCACCTGGGCGGACGCGCTCTTGGAGATGCCCGCGTAGGTCGCGGTCACCGCGTTGGTCAGCGCAGCGCCCGGGGTCACCGAGGAGTCGGCGACCGCCAGGTAGGTGAGCGCGTGGTCGGCGTTCGTGGCGACGCCGTTCAGCGTCCAGGTCAGGACCTGCTGGCCGGAGCCGTTCGCGCTCACGGCGGGCTCGGGGTTCGCCGAACCGGACACGTACGTCACCCCGGCGGGCAGGGTGTCCACGAGCTGGAAGCCGTCGACCGTGGCCGGGATGGCGCCCGCGCCGTTCGCCGAGTACGTGAGCGTGTATGCGGCGGGCTGGCCGGGGCTGACCACCGAGCGGTCGACGGACTTCGCGATCGACGGCTCCGCCGTCACGATCCGCAGGACATCGCGGAAGCCGGTGGTGCAGGGGTAGCGCGACCCGGGCGTCGGGGTGATGCAGCCGGTGCCGTTCCACCAGTTGTTCAGCGGCACGTCGACGATGCCGGAGAAGAACGACCAGATGTCGGTGCCGGCCGGGACACCCGGCTTGATGTGCTGGGTGACGATCGGCGTGATGTTCGACTGCGTCGAGAGCTTCTCGAACTGTCCCTGGGTCCCGGTGATCCGCAGCGCCTTCACCGTGGAGAGGTCAGCCGGCGGGGTCGTCGTCCACCCCGTGGTCGAGCCGCAGTTGAACGCGTTCGGGTCGTAGCCCGCGCTCGCCGGGTCGACGGTCGGGTCGGTGCCGACGTAGTACTCCGCCGTCGCGCCGATGGTGTCGTCGAGCGGCTGGCCCCACGCCCACCCGCCGAAGGTGACGTACTTGGTGTCGAGCGCCGTGCACATTCCGACGAGACGGTCGTCCGGCCGGTCGGTGTGCAGCTGGTACGCGGTGTCCATGTACTGGCCGACCGTCGTCCCAGCGGCGACGCGGTAGGTGTCGTCCCACTGCGTGCCGCCGCTGTTGGTGTATCCGCGGCCCCAGCCCGATGAGTAGAGGCCGGGGGTGGTCCACGCCTTCGACTCGGCGTTGTTGGAGGCGAGGTCGACGACCGTCTTGCCCGAGGTCGAGGTGTACGTCGGCGCATCCGAGTTCAGCACCGCGGAACCGGAGGCGGCCGTGTTCACCCGGATCCAGATGGAGCCGGATGCGAGGGCGACCTTGTCGACGGGCAGGCGGCTTCCGGCCGAGTCGAGCGTCGGCGGGTTCGATGGCTGGTAGTCGATGCCGGTGATCGTCATGCGGAACGTGGTCGCACCGGTCTGGACGATGGTGCAGGTCCCGGCGGGCACCGTCATGTGGTCGGCCGGGTGGGAGCCCCCCGACCACGGGTGGCCGTCGGCGGCGGCGGGGCCGGAGAACGGCGTGCAGCCCTTCGCGTCGACCGAGACCGCGCCGCCCTGCGGGGAGGCGATGTTCAGGTTGTAGACGATGGACTGCGGGCCGGCTTCGCTGCCGAGGCCCTTGCTCAGCGTCCACTCGAAGTCGAGCAGGTATCCGCCGTTGCCGACGGAGAAGGTCGGCGTCCCGACGCCCCAGCGCATGTCCATCGCGAACGGGTTCGAGAGCGCGATCGGCGGGAGCGCGGCGGACGCCCCGCCGATGGATCCAGTGGCGGTGATCTGCGCGTTCGTCGCGCCGTCGGCGACGATCGGCGCCTGCAGGGTGACCGCCGTTCCCTCGTCGTGCGTGCCGAGGTTGCAGATGAGCGTGTGCCCGTCGGCGGAGATGCTGGACGCGGGGGTGACGCCGTTCGTCAGACACAGCGACGGCAGCGCGGTGTAGCGGCCGTTGGCGGCGGCGATCGTCACCGTGACGTCGTCGACCGGGTCGTTGGCGGGCGCCGGGGAGTCGTCGTTGACGTTGACACGCCACACGCCGGTGACGACGTCGCCGGATTTCACCGCCGTCGGGGTTCCGGGCGCCCACTGCGCCTCGATCTCGTAGACGGGCGCGGCGACGGCCGGCACGCCGACCATCACGGTCCCGATGGCGAGACCGCCGGCGAGAAGTCCGGCCAGCCAGCGCCACGGCGTGCGCAGCGTGAGTCGTCCGTCCCGATGGCGCGCACGCCCATACCGTCCTGCAGACACAGTCGTATCCCCTTCATCCTGCGTCGAAGATCGCGGGTCACGAGGAGACCGGCCCGCGCGGAAACGCTATCGGCGGGCTCACAGCCTTCCGCCCGATTTCACCCCGGGCTCACCCCGCACTGCGCCGATGGCCCCTGCAGGGGTCACGCCGGGGGCCCGCCTTCGCACCGCCGGGAGGCGAGGGCGCTCACCGGCCGCGCAGGCGGTCGCGGAGGCGCGCCTGCGCCCAGTGCAGCTCCTGCTCCGGTGCCGCGTCCATCCACTCGGCGAAGGTGTGGTCGTGGCCGACCGCACACCTGCAGCGCACCCGGATGGTCTCGCCCGTGGCGCGGGAGACGTAGATCTCGGAGTGGTCGGTGATCAGCGGCGGCCCGCTCACCGGAAGGTCCACGGCTGCTCCTCCTGATGCTCGGGCGGAGCGCCGGCGCGCACCGTGCGGCCGTCGGGTGCAGCCGCGCGGGCGCACCGACGCGCTCACCGACCGGAGCCTCGTGGCTGCGGTCATGCCGCCTGCACGCGCCGCGGCTTCCCTGATCGCCTGCTGGATGGCGCGCTGCACTTCGGGTGGTGCCGCGTTCAGGATGGTCGCGGTCGGGCACCTCGTCGTCGGGTACGACGGGAGGCGACGGTTCTTTCCTACCAGCGGGATCCCCGTGGCGGCCCCGCTTTCACCCCGGGATCACCCGCGGTTCACCCCGGCTCAGTCGTGCTCCACCAGCAGGTGACGGTCGATGGCCACGGCGATCGCGTCCTCCCGGTTGGACACCCCGAGCTTGCGGTAGACGCTGCGCAGCTGGGTCTTCACCGTGTTCGCCGATACGACGAGCGCGGCAGCGATCTCGGCGGTCGAGCCGGTGTCCATCAGCGCCGCGAGCACCGCGAGCTCGCGCTCGGTCAGCAGCGTCTCCTGCCGGATCTCCGGCAGCAGCGAGCGCAGCGGGACATCGTCGACGACCTCGGCGAAGCCGGCGTCCCTGAGCGCCGAGACGACCCGCTCCAGGTCGCGCGGCGGCAGCAGGGCGAGCGCGAGGCGCTGCTCCGTCCGCGCCAGCAGCGCCCCGAGCTGACCGACGACGCCGCGCGTCCGCGCCGAGTCGGAGAAGCGCAGCAGCACGGCCGCCTCCAGCGCCGCCGCCTCCGCCGCACCCCGCGCCGGCAGGTGCTCGCCCGCCAGAGCCCGCAACCCGGTGAGGGCGCTCCCCGTCCGGTCGAGCGCGAGGTCGACGCGGGCGCGCTCGATGCGGCCGAGCGGGTCGCCCGCGAGGTCGCGATCGAGGATCACCGAGGCCGCGTCCGGGCTGCCCAGGGCGAGCTGCAGCAGCGCACGGACCCGCGCGAGGGCGTTCCGCGTGCTCGCCGAGCGGCCCTCGGCTCCGCGCATCGCGGCGAACGCGTCGAGGTCTGCCAGCGCCCGGCCCGCATCGCCCGCCAGCAGGCGGGCGAGTCCCTCGACCTGCGCGATCGCGATCCAGTGCTCGATGGAACGGCGGTCGTGCTCCATCGCCTCCAGCTGCGCGAGCGCGACCTCGCCGTCCAGCCGCTCCACCGCGACCATCGCCTCTGCGAGCCGGTAGAAGGTGCCGGTGTACATCCGGCGCTGCTCGTCCGTCCACGGGCCGGTGCGCGCGTACTCGATGTGCTCCAGCGCCTCCGGGATGTCGCCGCGCAACGCGTGGATGCCCGCGAGCATCGCGAGGTTGCCGAAGCCCGGCGACGGCGGAGTCGTCGGGGAGGCGGCGAGCCCCTTGGCGAAGGTGTCCATCGCCGCGTCGACGTCACCGCCGTAGTAGAGCGAGATGCCGACCTGCGCGTAGACGCGCGGGAGGTAGTCGAGGGAGGCGCGCTCCTCCTCCGGAAGCGCGTCGAGCGCGGCGACCGCGGCGCGCGACGGGCCGATACTCATCCGGGGACGGCCGAGCAGGCGGTACGCGGCGCTCTCGGCGGCGCGGATGAGCGCGCGGTCGATGGGGTCCATCCCGCTCCGCTCGGCGCGCGCGGCGCGGACCGCGAGCGCGAAGTAGCGGAGGGCGCGCACCCGGTGGAAGCCGAGGACGTTGTAGGCGATGCCGAGCATCATGGCGAGCAGCGGCTGCGCCCTGATCGTGCTCTGCGGGAGCCGCTCGAGCAGCATCCTGGTCGCTTCGCCGTGACGGGTGGAGAGCTCGAACCAGCCCGCCCGGACGGCCGCGAGGGTCCCGGCCACGTCGCCGCCCTCGACCGCCGCCGCCAGGCTCGCCAGCTGCTCGTGGCCGTCGCTCGTCGGCACGGACCCCTCTCGTACGTCTGCGATCGGATCCCGATCCCCGCGCTGCTCCAACGTGCTCCCCTTTCCTTCCTATTCTTCACGACGTGGGAACGTTCGCATCATGACGCGGAACCGCCTGTGGATGCACCGAGGCCCGGCACCTCGCGGTGCCGGGCCTCGGTGGCGCCGGGCGGTTACTCGGCCGCGCGGCGGCGGCGGATGGCGAGGAAGGCGGCTCCCGCGCCGATCAGCAGGGCGGCGATGATCCCGGGCGCGACCAGGTCGCTACCGGTGGAAGCCAGCCCGGTGCCGGGGGCGGGCGGGTCGATCGGCGTGCTGGTGTCGCAGCTGCCGCTCGGGTCGCACGATCCGCCGTCGACCGCCGGGTCGACGGTGTTGATCAGGCGGCCGTTGCCCGACCCGGCGTCCTTCACCGTCACCGAGTAGGTCACCTGGACGACCTCGCCGATGCCCAGCGGGCCGGACCACGTGAGCGTCTCACCCTTCAGCGTCGCGCCGTGGGTGGCGTCGCCGTTGTAGGCGGCGTCGTCGAGCACATCCGACATGTCGTCGGTGAACGACGCCGGGTGCGCCGCGGTGAACGCCGACTCGCCGGTGTTGGTGACGGTGATCCGGTAGGAGACCGCGTCGCCCGGCTTGACCGTCTTGGTGGTGGAGACGGTCTTCGTCACCGTGTACGACGCCACCGGGGTGTCGGTCAGGCAGTCGCCGGCCGGGTCGCAGGCTCCGCCGGGGCCGTTCGGGACGACGGCGTTGACCAGGTGGTGGTTGCCGGTGTCGGGGCTGTTCACGGTGACCGAGTACGTGATCTTCACGGTCTGGCCGACCGCGAGCGCACCGGACCAGTTCAGCGTGCTGCCGGTGACCGTCGCGCCGTTCGACGCGTCGCCGTTGTACGTCGCGTCGTCCAGCACGTTGGTCAGGTCGTCGCGGAAGGACGCCGGCTTGGCCGCGGTGTAGGCCGCCGTTCCGGTGTTCGTCACCGTCACCGTGTAGGTGATGGTGCCGCCGGGGGTGACCGTCGCCTTCGAAGCGGACTTGGACACGGTGTACGAGCCGGACGGGATGTTCACCGTGCACGCCGCGTCGTCGCTGCCTGGCGGGCAGTTGCCGCCGGGCGGCGTGACGACGGTGTTGTCCAGGTGCTTGTCACCGGTGTCGGGGTCGTTCACCGTCACCGAGTAGGTGATGGTGGCCGTGTCGCCCGCGGCGAGCGCACCCGACCAGGACAGCGTCGGCTCCGCGTAAGTCGCACCGGAGGTCGCGTCGTTGTTGTACGTCGCGTCATCCAGCACCGCCGACAGGTCGTCGGTGAAGGAGGCCGGAGCGGCGGCCGTGTAGTCCACGACACCGGTGTTCTTCACCGTGACCCTGAAGGTGACGGTCTCGCCCGGGACGACCTCCGTCTTGTCCGCGGTCTTGGTCACCTGGAGCGCCTGCACCGGGTTGCTGGTGGTGCAGCTGCCCGCCGGGTCGCAGTCCCCGCCGGTCACGCTGTTGGCCAGCGTCCCGTCGCCGGTTCCGGCCGGGCCGACCAGCACCTTGTAGGTGATGGTCTGGGTCGCGCCGACGGCGAGCGGGCCCGACCAGGTCAGGGTGTTCCCGCTGACCGTGGCGCCCGCGGTCGCCGAGCCGGCGACGTAGGTCGCGTCATCCAGAACCTTCGACAGGTCGTCGGTGATGGTCGCCGGGGTGGCGGCGGTGTAGTCGGCCGTGCCGGTGTTCTTCACCGTGACCGTGTAGGTGACGGTGTCGCCGGGGTGCACGGCGCCGGCTGCGGACGACGTCTTCGAGACGCTGTAGGAGCGCACCGGGTTGATCGTCGTGCACTCACCGGTCACGCACGAGCCGCCGTCGCCGGGGACGACCGCGTTCTTCAGCGTGTGGTCGCCCGTGTCCGGGGTGTTCACCGTCGCGGTGTAGGTGATCGTCACCGTCTTGCCCGCGGCGAGCGCGCCCGACCACGACAGCGTGCCTGCCGAGATGGTGGCGCCGTTGTCGGGGCCGGAGGTGATGGTCGCGTCGTCCAGGACGGCTGACAGATCGTCGGTGAACGAGGCCGGGTCGGCGGCCGTGAAGTCCGCGGTGCCGTGGTTCGTGACGGTCACCGTGTAGGTCACCTCGTCACCCTGGGCGACGGGTCCGGCCGGACTGGCCGTCTTCGACACCGTGAACGAGCGGACGTTCGTGGTCGTCGAACACTCCCCCGCCGGGTCGCAGGCGCCGCCGGGCGACGTCGGGCGGACCGTGTTCGCCAGCACCTTGTCACCGGTGTCGGGGCTGTTGACGGTCACCGTGTAGGTGATCGTCGCCGTCGCACCGATCGCGAGCGGGCCGGACCAGGTGAGCGTGCTCCCGGTCACCGTCGCCCCGTTGTCCGGACCGGCCGTGATGGTCGCGTCGTCGAGCACCTTCGAGAGGTTGTCGGTGAAGCTGGCCGGTGCGGTCGCGGTGTAGTCGCGTGCGCCGGTGTTCTTCACGGTGACCGTGTAGGTGACGGTGCTGCCCTCGGTGACCTCGGTCGTGGACGCGGTCTTCGCGACCGTGAACGAACCGGACGGGATCAGGACGGTGCAGTCCGGGTTCCCGGAGTCCGCCGGGCAGTCGCCGCCCGGGGGCGTCACGACGGTGTTGTCCAAGTGCGAGTCGCCGGTGACGGGGTCGTTGACCGTCACCGAGTAGGTGATGGTCGCGGTGGCGCCGGCGGCGAGGGCGCCGGACCACGACAGGGTCGGCGCCGTGTAGGTGGCTCCGCCGGTGGCGTCGTTGTTGTAGGTCGCGTCGTCGAGCACCGCGGACAGGTCGTCGCTGAACGTGGCCGGGTTCGCCGCGGTGTAGTCGACGATGCCGGTGTTCTTCACGGTGATCGTGTAGGTGATCGTGTCACCGGGGATCACGTCCGTCGCGTCCGCGGTCTTCGTCACCGAGAACGACTGGACCTCGGTGGTGGTGGTGCAGGACGCGTCCGGGTCGCAGACGCCGCCGTTGTCCCCGGGGACGACCGCGTTGGTGAGCGTCTTGTCCCCGGAGTCGGGGCTGTCGACGGTCACCGAGTAGGTGATCGTCTGCGTCGCGCCGGCCGCGAGCGGGCCGGACCACGAGAGGGTGTTCCCGTTGACGGTGGCGCCACCGGTGGCGTCCCCGTTGTAGGTCGCGTCGTCGAGGACCTTCGAGAGGTCGTCCGTGAACGTCGCCGGGTTCGCCGCCGTGTACGCCCAGGCTCCGGTGTTCTTCACCGTGACGGTGTAGGTGACCTTCTGGCCCGGGTGCGCGGTGGCGGAGGAAGCGGTCTTCGAGACGGTGTAGGACGGGTCGGAGAAGGTGACCGTGCTGGTGCCCGGCTCGTTCAGGCCGACCGTCGTGACGTTGTCGGGGCCGTTGGTGAAGCTGCCCGCCTTCGACGAGGTCACCTGGACCGTGATGGTGC
Organism: Leifsonia sp. NPDC080035; assembly: GCF_040050925.1. Taxonomy (NCBI): domain Bacteria; kingdom Bacillati; phylum Actinomycetota; class Actinomycetes; order Micrococcales; family Microbacteriaceae; genus Leifsonia; species Leifsonia sp. NPDC080035. The sequence goes on from NZ_CP157390.1 coordinate 643,292, forward strand.
AAGAGGCCTGCCCGGCCGCGAGCGTGCCGTTCGTGACCGCGATCGAGGTGGCGCCCGCCACGGCGGTGGTGGTGGCGGTGCAGGTGCCGCCCACGGTGCCGTTGGCCAGGGTAAGCCCGGTCGGCAGCGTATCGGTGAAGCCCCAGCCGGCCTTGGACGCGAGCTCGCTCGTGTTGGTGACGGTGAAGGTCAGGGTGGAGGTGCCGCCCGTCTGCACCGCGGTCGGCGTGAACGCCTTGTCGAGCTGCGGGGTGACGTCCAGGATGCGGATGTTGTCGAATGCGGCGTCGTTGCCGGCGCCGGAGCCGTTCGCGTTCTGCATGCGGATGCCGAGCGACGAGCCGTTGAACAGCAGCGAGCCGTTCGAGGTGTAGGTCCCGACGCTCGCCGTCTTCGCGCCGACCGAACCGCTGGCGGGGACGTTCACCGTCTTGCCGGACGAGCACGCGTTCAGCTGGCCGCCGACGTTAGTGGCCGTGCCCGCCTGGTTCAGGAAGGCGAACTGGTAGAGCGGTGCCGACGCGTTGCAGTTCACCGCGGCCGTGTCGACGCTGAAGGTGAGGAACCGGCCGGAGGCGGACGCCAGCGGGATGTTGCTCGCCGTCCGGAACTGGGTGGCGTTCACCCCCGGGTTGTTCTCGGTGTACGCGGTGACGGCGTGGTTGGCCCCTGGCGTGGCCGAGCCACCGTGCACGCCCAGGGCGTACGCGAGCTGGTTCAGGTTGGCGGAGTCGTTCTCGATCTGGCAGTTGCCGAGGTTCGTCGACGGCGTGTTGTAGTTGCGGATCTGACCGTTGCAGTTCGCCAGCCACGCCGGGTCCGCGGTGTACTTCTGGCCGGTCGCCCCGGTATACGCGGCGAGACCGACGGGGGCGTTCCCCACGCCGTTCTCGAAGTCCTCCTGGAACGCGACGGTTGGCGCCTGCGGCGTGCCCGGTGTTCCGGGCGCCGCCTGCGCCGGTGCCGCCGTCAGGACGAGCGCGCTCGCGCTCACCGTCGATACGACCAGCGCCAGCGCCCCCAGCGACGCCGCCAGCCGCAACCGCCGCGATCGCAGCCGCGGCAGCAGGCCCGCTCTCGCCTTCGTCTTTCCGTGCGTCCCCACAGAGACCTCCCCGATTCGCCTGGAGGACACACCATCCCCCACGTCGGGTCTCAGCTAAGCGATCGCGACACGCCGGTTTCTTTGCGGATTCGCAAAGACCACCCCCGAGGCCCGGGAACTTAACCCCTGAAACCCCCCGAATGGGGGTAGCCGGAACGAGTGCCCAGGCCCCTCGTTCGGGGTAGGCCGCGAATCCCGCACGGTTCCGCACGAGCCCGGCGCGATCGCGGGATGAGGGAATAGCGAGCGGTCGACGCGCGTCTGGCAGTCTGACGAGGTGAATGCACGATGAGTTCTGCCGAGAGAAGCGACGACGCCGACCCCACGACCGTCGATCCACGCCGGAACCCTCGAGCCCTCCCCCCGCTCGTGGCCGACGTCGCGGCGCGGGACGGATGGCGTCAGGCGGCGGCGGTCATCCAGCGCAACTGGGACGCGTTCGCGAGCGCGGCCCCGCAGCAACTTCTCGAGGCGCTGAAGGCGCTGCCCGGTGAAGCGTTCGTCGAGACACCGGGACTCCTCGTCGCCGCGAACTATCTGCAGCACATCACGATCGACGGCGACCCTCGGCGCTTCTTCCACGACGGCCGGCTCGTGGCACCGCCGGGCGAGCCGCGCGCGACCGACCTGAACGCGCTCATCCTGCTCACCGCGGAGGCGGCCGGCGCCCGAACGGCCGGTCAGCTTCAGGAGGCGCAGCGGGTGGCAGAGCAGGCGCGCGACGCGCTGCTCGGGCTCTCGGCGGCGGAGCGCGCGCCGATCGCCGGGTCCATCCCGCACCTGCGATTCCAGTGGGGCCGGACGTTGGATGCCGCCGACGCGCCCGGGGCCCTGGCGGAGTACGAGGAGGCGTACCAGGTCGCCCGGCTGACGGCGCAGCCGGTGATCGCGCGACGCTCGGCCGGCCACATCGCGTGGTTCCACGCGGAGCGCGGCCGGCTGCGCCTCGCCGACCTCTGGCTCGCGCGTGCCCAGGCGGAGCCGGCGACGAACGGCAGGTACGACGTCGTCGTGTTCCTGACCTCCGCGCTTCTCAAGCACGACCGGGAGGATCCGGACGCGCCGCGCGACCTCGCCAGGGCGCTCGGCCTGCGGCTCGGGGAGCACTGGGCCGCGGCGCTCTGGATGGCCGCGATGATGGAGCGCACCAAGCCGGGGGCGTCCACGGTGCACTCCCGCCTGGAACTCGAGCTGGAACGACACCCCGAGGCACGTGACCTGCGGGGCGCGAACGGGAGGTACATCAAGGCCGCCCACGCCCGGCTCGCCCGGCTCCGCCCGCGGCTGCGGGCCGCCGCGCCCCTCCCCGACGTCCCGACGGCGCTCGACCACGTTCTGGCCGCGACCACCGCCCATCTGCGCGGGGACCACAGCGAAGCGCTGATGCACAGCGACGAGGCACTCGCGATGAGTTCTGTCCCGCGCGTGGAGGCGCCGGCGAGCCTGATCGCCGCGGCATCCCACCTCGCCCTCGGGCATTCGCGCACGGCCGCTGACGCGTTCCGGATCGCCAACCGGGTGATCGCGGATGAGCGCATGCTGTCCGCGTACTGGTTCGTGCCCGCCGCGACGGTCGCCGCGCTGGCCGAGCTGGCGGAGGAGCCGATCCACAGCGCCACGCTCGCCGGTGGCAGCGCTCCGGCCCGACCCCGGCTCACGAAGCGCGAGCGCGAGATCCTGGAGCTGCTGGCCACCGGCCGTTCGATGGCCAGGATCGCGACGGAGCTCTACATCAGCCCGAACACCCTGAAGTCCACCGTCCGTGCCCTCTACCGCAAGCTCGGCGTCAGCTCGCGCGCCGCCGCCGCCGACGTCGCCCGCAACGCCCTCGACGGCCACTGACCCGCGCTCGCGGGGCTGGGCCCGCGGAATCCCGGGTATAGCCACGCCCTCCGCCCGCGGGTTAGCTTTCGGTCGCGTCTCCGCCGCCCGGCGGGGACGGACGCGGACGTCAGGAGCGCGCACATGAGCGAGGAGCAGCAGAAACCGATCGTCGGAAGCCCGCTGCCACCGGCGACGACCCTCCCCTTCCCGCCGCCGTCCTCCGGCAGCGTCGCCCGGCGGACCATGCAAGAGTCGACCTACAGCCCGAAGCCGCCGGAGCGGCACCTGCCCGCGGACGCGCCGAACGTGCTGGTCATCCTGATCGACGACGCCGGCCCCGCGCTGCCGGAGCCGCTGGGAGGCGCCGTGCGCACGCCGACCCTCGAGCGCATCCGGAACAACGGCGTCGGCTACAACCGGTTCCACACCACCGCGATGTGCTCCCCCACCCGCGCGTCCCTGCTGACCGGGCGCAACCACCACCGCGTCGGCTACGGCCAGATCGCCGAGCTCGCGAACGACTGGGACGGCTACTCCGGGCGCATCCCGAAGACCAGCTCGACGCTCGCCAAGGTTCTCGGCGAGTACGGCTACGCGACGGCCGCGTGGGGCAAGTGGCACAACACGCCAGCGGAGGAAACCAGCGCCGCAGGCCCCTTCGACCACTGGCCCACCGGCTACGGCTTCGATTACTTCTACGGGTTCCTCGCCGGGGAGGCGTCCCAGTACGAGCCGAACCTCGTGCGCAACACCACGATCGTCCGACCGCCGAAGACGCCGGAGCAGGGCTACCACCTGAGCGAGGACATCGCGGAGGACGCCATCGGCTGGCTGCGCAACCACAAGGCGCTCGCACCCGACCAGCCGTTCTTCCTGTACTGGGCGACCGGTGCCCTGCACGGACCGCATCACATCATGAAGGAGTGGGCCGACACGTACGCCGGCGCCTTCGACGACGGCTGGGACGCGTACCGCGAGCGCGCGCACGCGGGCGCGAAGGCGGCCGGTTGGATCCCCGAGGACGCGGAGCTGACCCCGCGGCCGGACGACCTGCAGGCCTGGGACGACGTGCCGGAGCACCAGCGCCCGTTCCAGCGCCGGCTGATGGAGGTCGCCGCCGGGTTCGGCGAGCACGCCGACGTGCAGGCGGGACGCGTCGTCGACGAGCTCGACGCCCTCGGCTACGCGGACAACACCATCGTCATCTACATCTGGGGCGACAACGGCTCCTCCGGCGAGGGCCAGAACGGCACGATCAGCGAGCTGCTCGCGCAGAACATGATCCCCACCACCGTCGACCAGCACATCGCGGCGCTGGAGGATCTCGGCGGCCTGGATGCGCTCGGCACGCCCGCCACCGACAACCAGTACCACGCCGCGTGGGCGTGGGCGGGCTCCACCCCGTACCAGGGCATGAAGCTGCTCGCCTCGCACCTGGGCGGCACCCGCAACCCGATGTTCGTCCAGTGGCCCGGCCGCATCCAGCCGGACCCGGTGCCGCGCACGCAGTTCCACCACGTCGTGGATGTGGCCCCGACGCTCTACGAGATCATCGGCATCACGCCGCCGGACACCGTCGACGGGCTGCCGCAGGACCCGATCGACGGCGTCAGCATGGCGTACTCGCTCGACGACCCGGCCGCGGAGAGCACCCGCCGCGTGCAGTACTTCGAGATCATGGGCAGCCGGTCGGTGTACGCGGACGGCTGGATGGCGTCGGCGCTCGGCCCGCGCCTGCCCTGGGTGCCCGGTGCGCCTCCCGGGATCCGCACGTGGACGCCCGACGACGACCGCTGGGAGCTCTACGACCTCGAATCGGACTGGAGCCAGGCGCACGACCTCGCCGCCGAACATCCGGACAAGCTCGCCGAGCTGCGCGAGGTGTTCGCGATCGAGGCGGCCAGGAACGACGCCCTGCCGATCGGTGGCGGCCTGTGGGTGCCGGTGATGCATCCCGAGGACCGGTTCAGCCCGCCGTACACGCGCTGGGAGATGACAGGGGACACCGTCCGCGTGCCCGAGTTCTGCGCACCCGCCCTGGGCAACCGCCCGAACACCGTGACGATCCGGCTGACCGCGCCCGAGCGCGCGAACGGTGTGCTCTACAAGCTCGGCGGCGCGGGCGGCGGACTCACCTGCTACCTCGTGGACGGCGTCCTCACCTACGAGTACAACCTGTTCCTGGTGCAGCGCACGATCATCGCGGCGCCGTCCGCCCTACCGGCCGGGGATGCGACGATCGAGATCGTGACCGCCCTGCAGGAGCCGCGCCCTGGCAGTCCCCTGACCGTCTCGCTCCGCGTCGACGGCACCGAGGTCGCGTCGGGCACGGTGCCCGTCAGCGCACCGCTGCTGTTCTCCGCGAACGACTGCCTCGACATCGGCCGAGCGTACGGCGGCGCCGTCTCGCGCGCCTACGCCGAGAAGATGCCGTTCGCCTTCGACGGGAGCATCGGGGCGGTGACGATCGAGTACGCCGGGGGCTGAGCGGGTGACGATTTGTCCCAAATCGGTGCTCTCGGGCGCCCGGAGCAACGATTTGGGACAAATGTCATGCCCACACCTACCCGCGCCGGCGCGCGATGAGCGTTCCCTGCGGACGCTGGCCGGCCTCGATGCGCTCGTGCGCTTCGAGCACGTCGAATCCGGCCGCGTCCAGTTCGCCGCCGAGCGCATCCACCGGCCAGCGGTAGGCGGCGATCACCGCGTGGTCGAACCGCTCGACCCGCTCGCCGGTGAAGAAGCCGACCAGGAGGCCGCCGCCCGGAGCGAGGACCCGGGCGAACTCCCGCAGCGGCGTCCCGACCGCCGACGGCTCGTGGTGGATGAGCGAGTACCAGGCGAGCACGCCGCCGAAGCTCGCGTCGCCCTCGTCCAGGGCGTCGATGCTGCCGAGCCGGAACGGAAGCCCCGGGTACTCCCGGCGGGCGCGCTGAACGAACTCGGGGACCTGATCCACGCCATGGGCGGCGAGGCCGCGCCCGGCGAGGTGCCGCGTCCAGTGCCCCGGTCCGCAGCCCGCGTCGAGGACGGGCCCGGTGAGCCCGTCCGCCCACCGCGACACGCGCTCGCGGTCGACGGGATCGGCGGCGTCGATCGAGCCGAACAGGTCGATGTACTCCGCCGAGCGGTCCGAGTACGCGCTCCGCACCGCGTCTCCCGCTCGCTCCGCGCTACGCACGCTCGTCCCCGCCGGTGGCGTCCCCGCGGTCGCCGTCCGCGCGCGCGGGCGCCGGCACGTGCTCGAGCGCAAGCGCGGGGTCGCCGTAGGAGCTGAGCACCTGGCCGATCACCACCCGGTAGGGGCCGATCCAGCGCTCGTGCAAGCGCTTCGCCTCGCGGTGGGTGTCCATCCCGATCAGCTGGTGCAGCGCGTCCAGGCTGTCCCAGTAGTAGACCTCGGAGTGCAGCCCGGTCTGCGGGTTCTCCCACGCCTCCTCGCCCAGGAACCCGGGGATGGCACGGGCCCGCTCGGCGATCTCGTCGTTCAGCCGGTGGAACTCGTCGTCGTACGGCTTCGTGGCGAAGATGAAGGTCGACGTGTAGGTGGTGCGTCCCTCGCTGCTCATAGCGAGCATCGTACGTTCATCACGGGGTCGGGTCCGCGCGCACCCGCTGGCCGAACCCGTCGATCGCGGCAGTGGTGCGTTCCATCTCGACGGGGCCGCCGTGCCCTTCCTCTTCGACGATCTCGAGGACCGATCCCGGCCAGGCCCTGTGCAGAAGCCAGGGCGTGATCGACGGACCGCTGATGTCGCGGCGGCCGTGGATGAGGACGCCGGGGATGCCGGCGAGTCGACCGGCGCTCGGGATGACCTCCGACGCGCCGGTGAGGAAGCAGTCGTTCGCCCAGTAGTGGGTGACAAGGGTGGCGAAGTTGCGGCGTTGGCGGGCGTCCTCGTGGAGGGGCCCGGGCCTCCAGCCGGGGTCGAGGGAGATGTGCGTCGACTCCCACTCGTCCCAGCCGTCCGCGGCGGCGGCGCGCACGGCGGGGTCGCGGTCGCGCAGCAGCCGGGCGTAGTGCTCGACCACGCGGCCGCCGGGGGGTGTGCCCCGGGAGAAGCGTTCCCACGCTTCCGGGAAGATGGCGCCGACGCCCTCGGTGATCCAGTCGATCTCCGCCCTGCTCCCCGTCGTCACGGCGGTGAGGACGAGCTCGGTCACGCGGTCCGGGTGCGCGAGCGCGTAGGCGAGGGCGAGCGTCGACCCCCACGAGACCCCGTGCAGCAGCCACGCCTCGATGCCGAGGCGTTCCCGGACCGCCTCGATGTCGCCGACGATCGCCTGCGTGGTGTTCTCGTCGAGCGCAACGAGGTCGTCGATCGCCCACGGGATGCTGCGGCCGCATCCGCGCTGGTCGATGCCGACGATGAGGTACCGGTCCGGGTCGAACCGCCGCCGATACCCGCCGGGGCCGAGCCCGCTTCCCGGTCCGCCGTGGAGGTACAGCGCGGGACGTCCGCGGGGATTGCCCGAGACCTCCCAGTAGATGCGGTTGCCGTCCGGACGTGCCAGCAGTCCGCTGTCGAACGGCTCGATCGGTGCGTGCATGGTCAAAACCCTATGGGGTCACCATCAGCCGACGACCTTCTTCCAGCGGGCGGAGTAGGCGAGCGGACGGAAGCCGACCGCCTCGTTCACGTCGAGCATGTGCCGGTTGTCCTCAGCGTTCATCGTCTGCACCTCGGCGCTGTGCGGGAAGCGGGCGCTCAGCTCGCGCAGGTTCGTGAGCTTCAGCAGCATCCCGAGCCGGCGGCCGCGGTGGCCGGCGAGCACGAGGGTGTCCATCTGCTCGACCGGGCGGTCGTGCTCGGCCGGGACGTCGAGCTCGGTGAACCCGGCGGGCTCGCCCGTCGACTCGTGCACGGCGATCGTCGTGAGGATGGTCCGCGGGCTCGCCTCCCAGAGGTCGTCGACGGCGCGGACGCGCTCGGCGGTCCACACGTCGGACATCTCGATGCCGGCGTTCGGGGTATCGGTGCTCATGCGGGTGCGCATCAGCGCGATGGCGTCCACCCAGTCCTCTGGCGTGCGCCCCTGCCAGGTGACCGTGCGGTAGCCGGACGCGGCGGCGCTCGACTCGCTCAGGTGCGCGGCCATCAGGTCGGAGTCGCCGGGGAGAGAGAAGCCGCTCAGCCGCCCGACCTGCTCCAGCGAGAAGCCGAAGCGGAGCGCGAAGCGCGTGGACGCCAGCCCCAGGGGCACGGAGCCGTAGCCGGTGGGCGCGGGGAGCGAGTCGCCGCCGATCCCGGCGGGGAAGTCGGTCTGGTTCTGGATGATGCGGCGGCCGGCATCCACCGCGATCCGTTCCAGCCCGCGGTACAGGGCGGACCCGATGCCCGCACCGCGATGCTCCGGCAGCACGGCGACCGCCGCCCAGCACTCGGCGCCGTCGGCCGGCAGGACCACGTTGCCGCGGCCGACCACCCGGCCGTCCACGGTGGCGACGAGGCCGAGGCTCGTGTTGCCCTCGTCTCTCCAGTTCGGCAGCAGCTCGGCGGCGGCCACCTCGGGCGCGGGCAGCGGGGACGTGTCGCCGCGGAGCTCGGCGATGACGGCGTAGCGCACGGCGGCGAAGCCGATGAATTCGGCGGCGTCGGGGGCGTCGATGCTCTCCGGCACGGTGAGCGCGGAGATGGTGAAGGCAGGGCGGGAAGACATGGGGACCTCGGTTCGCAGGATCGATCGATCGACTCACCCACGGTCGTGGGGAGGGAGGAGACTCACTGCTACCGGATCACGATGGACAGTGTTGCACGGCGGACGCAGGCGCAACAAGCACCGCGCGGACACTCGCGTCGTTCGCGAGGTACGGTGACGGAGAACGAGCGAAGGAGTCGACATGGCGCGGATCACGGTGCTGGGCGGAACGGGATACACGGGGGCGGCGATCGTCGCGGAGGCGGCGCGCCGCGGTCACGAGGTGACGGCGGTGAGCCGGTCCGAGCCGTCGGAGCCGGTCGACGGCGTCGAGTACGTGGTCGGGTCGGTGCTCGATCCGGCGGTGCTCGACCGGGTCGTGCCGGAACGGGATGCGGTGATCAGCGCCCTCTCGCCGCGCGGCGACATGGCCGGCGAGCTCGAGGGCGTCATCCGGGAGCTTGCCCGCCGAGCCGACGGAACGCCGACGCGCATCGCGCACGTCGGTGGCGCGTCCTCGCTTCTCGTCGCGCCGGACGGCCCGCGGCTCTGGGACGTGACGAAGGACGAGCTTCCCGACACGGTGAAGCCGGAGATCGAGACTGGCATGACCATCCTCGACGACCTGAAGGCCACGCCGGAGACGGTCGACTGGTTCTACATCAGCCCGCCCGAGGTCTACGGCGCGTGGGCGCCCGCCCCCGCGACCGGTCGGTACCGGCTGGGTGACGACGTGCTGCTGCGCGCCGAGGACGGCACCTCCACGATCTCCGCCGCGGACCTCGCGGTCGCGATCGTGGACGAGATCGAGCGGCCGGCGCACCACCGACGGCGCTTCACCGCCGCGCACTGACGCGGGCGCACTGAGGCGGGCGCGCCCGTTCGGCGGCCGCGTGCGCGCAACTCCAGAGACGGCGCGCGAGTGCGCAGCTAGGAGACCTTCCGCTCCCCGACGGTGCTGATCTCGGCCCAGACGTCGTCGAGCGACAGGCCGAGCACCCCGGCGATCGCCGCGATCGTCGGAAACGCGGGCGTCGCGACGCGCCCCGACTCGATCTTGCGAAGGGTCTCCGGCGAGACGCCGGCGTCGAGGGCGACCCGGAGCATCGGCCGCTCGCCCCTGGCGCGGCGCACCAGCGCGCCGAGCGCGCGGCCGCGCTCAACCTCGTCGGGAGTGAGCGGGAGACGGACCATGCTGACGATTCTAATACCGGGATACAAATACCGGTATAGTTATCGCCATGATCGAGATCCTGACCCCGGACGAGCTCCGCCGCGCCCGCGACACCGGCACGCTCGTCGCCCGCATCCTGCAGACCCTGAAAGAGCGGGCCGCGGTCGGAACCTCCCTTCTCGACATCGATCGCTGGGCGCGCGAGCTGATCGTGGCGGCCGGAGCCGAGTCCTGCTACGTGGACTACGCGCCCTCCTTCGGCCGCGGACCGTTCGGCCACTACATCTGCACGTCCGTGAACGACGCCGTGCTGCACGGGATGCCGCACGCGTACGACCTCGCCGACGGCGACCTGCTGACCCTCGACCTCGCCGTACGCCTGGACGGCATCGCCGCCGACGCCGCGATCAGCTTCGTCGTCGGCGACGCGATCGACGAGCAGAGCGCGGCGCTGATCGACGCGACGGAGCGGGCGCTGGCCGCCGCCATCGCGGTCGCCGGCCCCGGCGCGCGGATCGGCGACCTCTCGCACGCGATCGGCTCGGTGCTCGGCGCGGCCGGCTACCCGGTCAACACCGAGTTCGGCGGTCACGGGATCGGCAGCACCATGCACCAGGACCCGCACGTCTCCAACACCGGCCGTCCGGGGCGCGGCTACCGGCTGCGCCCGGGGCTGCTGCTCGCCCTGGAACCGTGGGCGATGATCGACACCGACGAGCTCGTCACCGACGCCGACGGCTGGACGCTGCGCAGCGCGACCGGCTGCCGCACCGCCCACAGCGAGCACACCATCGCGATCACCGAGGACGGCGCGGAGGTCCTCACCCGGCTGCGGGACTGAGCGCGGTTCAGACCCGGCCTGCCGCGGCCAGGCGTTCGCGCACGGCTGCGAGCGGGATCGCGTGCGCGACGTTGCCGTCGGCGTGCCCGGTCGTCGTCGCGGCCAGGATCGAGTTGACCAGTGCCTCCTCGACCGCGTCCATCGTCGCCTGGAACATCGGCGACAGCACCGCGTCGTCGGGCGGGGCGCCCGCGCCGACCGAGAACGCGATCGCGTAGTCGCCGCTGCCCTGGGCGAAGTCGGCTCCGACGCCGCGCATCGCGAAGATCGCACGGCGCGCGCAGCGAGCGAGCTGGCGACCGTCCAGCGGGGCGTCCGTCGCCACGACGATCATGCACGAGTTGCCGACCGTCTCCGCGGTGGGGCCTGGCACGAGCTCGGCCGACGGCATCGGGACGCCGGCGATCGACAGCGTCCCGCTGAAGTTCGTCTGCACGATCGCGCCGACCGTGCACGGCTCGCCCGCCACCGGCACGGTCCGCGAGGAGGTGCCGATGCCGCCCTTGAAGCCGAGCGCGACGGTCCCCGCCCCCGCGCCGACCGCGCCCTCGGCGACCGGCCCCGAGGCCGCGGAGGCGAGCGCCCGCTCGACGTCCGCGACGCCGAGCGCGCGCGAGCGGATGTCGGAGAGGAAGCCGTCGTTGGTCTCGCCGACGACGGGGTTCAGCGTGGTCGTGGACTCGTGGCCCGGGCGGCCCAGCATGTGCCCGAGCAGCGCATCCGCCACCCGGTAGGCGGAGAGGGTGCTGGTGAGCAGGATGGGCGTCTCCAGCGCTCCGAGCTCCTGCAGCTGGGTCGCGCCGATCAGCTTGCCGAAGCCGTTGCCGACCGCGAGCCCGGCGGGCAGCCAGCGGCGCTCCGCGTCCAGCTGCTCCGGCACGATCGCGGTCACCCCGGTGTGCAGGCGGTCGGTGTGCACCGTGGCGTGGCCGACCAGCACGCCGGGGACGTCCGTGATCGCGTTCTCGCGCCCGCGCGGGAACGCGCCCGAACCGATCCCGAGGTCGGAGAGGCGAGCCCGCTCCGCTCCTCCCGCCGTCACCGCACCCGCTCCAGGAAGCTCCGCGTCCGCTCGTTCTCCGGCCGCGTCAGCACGCGCTCCGGCGCTCCGCGCTCGACGACCCGGCCGTCGTCGAAGAAGGAGATGGTGTCGGCGACCTCCTTGGCGAAGCCGATCTCGTGGGTGACGACGACCATCGTCATGCCGCCGGACGCGAGCGACCGCATCGTCTCCAGCACCTCGTCCACGAGCTCGGGGTCCAGAGCACTGGTCGGCTCGTCGAACAGCATCAGAGCCGGGTCCATCGCGAGGGCGCGCGCGATCGCGACGCGCTGTTGCTGGCCGCCCGAGAGCTGGTGCGGCCGCTTCAGCGCGTGGGCGGCGAGGCCGACCCGCGCCAGCTCCCGCTCGGCGCGCTCGTGCGCCTCGCGCTTCGGAAGGCGCTTGACGTGGATGAGGCTCGCGGCGACGTTCTCGAGCGCGTCGAGGTGCGCGTACAGGTTGAAGCGCTGGAACACCATCCCGATGGACGAGCGGAAGCGCGCGAAGTCGCTGTCCCGCCACGGCCGGTACCGGCCTCCCTCCAGCGTGTAGCCGACCTGTTCGCCGTCGACCACGAGGCTCCCGCCGTCGACGGTCTCCAGCGCGTTGATCGTCCGCAGGAACGTGGACTTGCCCGAGCCGGACGGGCCGATGATGCAGCTGACCTCGCCCGACCGCACGGTGAAGTCGACCCCGTGCAGCACCTCGTGGTCGCCGAACGACTTGGCGAGGCCGCGCGCCTCCACCAGGGTGTCCGTCATGACGCCGCCTCCTCTTCGGTCGGCCGCCCCGCGCGCCGCCGCTGGGTCGGGATCGCCCCGGTCGCGAGCCGCACCAGCTGCTGGCTGAAGCCGCTGCCGCGGACGAGCCGCACCCGGTCGCGGCCGAAGCGCTTCTCCAGCAGCGACTGCAGGTAGGTGGCGACGGCGGTCAGGAACATGTACCAGATGCTCACCACGATGAGCAGCTCGATGATCAGGTTGTTCTGCTTGTAGATGTTGCTCGCGTTCGTCATCAGGTCGTTGCCTGCGACGACGACGATGAGCGAGGTGGTCTTCAGCATCGAGATGAACTCGTTGCCGGTGGGCGGGATGATGATGCGCAGCGCCTGGGGCAGCACAACCAGCCGCATCGCCTGCGTCCTGGTCATGCCGCCGGCGAGCGCCGCCTCCGTCTGACCGTGGTCGACGGCCTGGATGCCGGCGCGCACCGTCTCCGCGAAGTACGCGGCGAGGTTGAGGCCGAGGCCGAGCAGCGCTGCGACCGAGCCGCTGATCAGCTGGTTCGTGTCCCAGCGCAGCCCGATCTGGGTGAACGGGATCTGCAGCGTCAGGTACGGCAGCAGGAACGCCAGGTTGAACCAGAAGATCAGCTGCACGAGCACCGGCGTGCCGCGGAAGAACCAGATGTAGCCCTCCGCGATCCAGCGCAGCACCGGGTTCTTCGACAGCTTCATGATCGCGAAGACGACGCCCAGCACGAGCCCGAGCAGGGTCGCGGCCACGCTGACCCAGAGCGTGACGACGACGCCGTTCAGGATGTTCGGCGAGAACAGGTAGTGCCAGACCTCGTTCCAGCGGATCCGCGGGTTCAGGATGACGATCGAGACGGCCCAGCCGACGGCCGCGACCGCGACGATCCCGACGATCCAGCGCCCCCAGTGCCAGCGCGGGGCGATCGGGACCGCGGTGCCGTCCGCCCGCGGGATGGGCTCCCGGCGGGTGCTCATGCGCCGCCGTTGATCGAGGCGGAGTCGATGGCCATGCCGCTCACGTGGTACGCCTCCAGGATCTTGCCGTACGAGCCGTCGTCCATCAGGGCCTGCAGTGCCTTCTGGACGACCGAGGCGAACTCCTTCTTGGAGTTGTCGATCCCGATCCCCCACAGCGACTCGTCGCCCTCGATCTTCACGGCCGCCACGTTGTTGGCTTTGTCGGCGGCGCGGTCCTCTGCGACCGGGTAGTCCGTGATCGTGGCGACCGCGCGACCGCTCTGCACCGCAAGGTTCGCCTCGCTGTCGCCCTCGAATTTGAGGATGTTGTAGGCGGGCGAGCCGGCCTTCGTGCAGTCCGCGGAGTACTGCTCGGCGAGCCCGGCGGACGAGCCGGAGGCGACCACGGCCACCGTCTTGCCGCACAGGTCCTGCGGCTTCTGGATGTGCTGCGGGTTTCCCGCCATCACGAGAAAGGCGTTGCCGGCCTTCACATAGTCGACGAAGGTCGTGGTCTTCCGCCGCTCGGCGTTGTCGGTCATCGAGGAGACGAGCGCGTCGTATCGTCCCGAGATGAGGCCGGGGATCATCGAGTTGAACTCCTGATCCTGGATGGTCATGCCGGTGCCGAGCTTGCGGCTGATCGCCTGGGCGATCGCCGCGTCGACGCCGATCACGTCCTTGCCGTTCGCGCCCCACTTCTCCATCGGCGGGTAGCCGACGGAGGTGGTCCACTTGATGCCGGCGGACGCCATCCCGGCCGGCAGCTTCGCGGTCAGATCGGCGTCGGCCTTCACCGACTCGATCACCGACTTGGCGGGCTCGTCGGAGGGGACGGGCATCGCGGCGGCGGCGGGGCCGCCCTTTGCGTCGGCGGTGTCGCCGAGGCTCTGTGCGCCGCAGCCTGCGAGGCTCGCGGCGACCAGGCCGGCGAACGCGACGACCAGCGTGGTGCGGATGAGGGTGGTGGATCGCATGGATGGACTCCCTGGCTGACGGGTGGTGCCGGGCTCAGTCGAGGCCGAAGGCCGGCAGCCCGTCGACAACGGTGGCGACGGGACGGATGGAACCGAGCTCGGACGGCTCGGTGGAGAACGGGTCGCGGTCGAGCGCGACGAAATCGGCGAGCGTCCCCGGCGCCAGGCGGCCGACGCGATGGTCGAGCCCCGCGGCGTACGCCGGACCGGCCGTGTAGGCGGACAGCGCCTCCTCGACACCGACCGGGCGGAGCCCCGGCTCGAGGCCGCCCGGCGAGGCGGCGGTGCCCCGGAGCACGGCCGCCTGGACGCCGAGCATGGGCGCGGACGGCTCGACGGGCGCGTCGGAGCCGAACGCCACGGCGGCGCCCGCATCGCGCAGGGCCGACCAGGCGTAGCTCGCGAGCTCGCGGCCGCCGAGGAGACTGGACACCAGTGGGATGTCGCTCGCCCAGTGCGTCGGCTGCAGCGAGGCGATCACGCCGAGGCGCGCGAACCGGGCGACGTCCGCGGGCTGCAGGTGCTGCGCGTGCTCGACGCGCAGCCGCAGACCGCCCCGGACCGCCGCGTCGTGGGCGCGCTCGTACGCGTCCAGGACCGTGTGATTGGCCCGGTCGCCGATCGCGTGCGTCGCCACGGCGATCCCGCCGGAGACGGCGACCTCGACCAGCCGGGCGAGCTCGTCGAGGTCGAGCACCTCGACGCCGTGGTTGCCCGGCTGGTCGGCGAAGTCCGCGCCCATGCTCGCGGTGTGCGAGCCGAGCGAGCCGTCGGAGAACAGCTTGACCGGGCCGTTCGTGAACCAGTCGTCGCCGTCCCCGGTCCGTCGGCCCTCCGCGATGGCGGCCTCCAGGGCGTGCGCGGGCGTCCCCTTGTGCACGCGGATGCGCAGCCGGCCGTCCGCCTTCAGCCGGAGGAATGCGGCACGCGCGTCCTCGCCGTCCAGGTCGGTGACGTGCGTGATCCCCTCGCCGAGCAGCCGGGCCTGCGCCCGTTCGAGCAGGGCGGCGAGATCGGCGGTCGTCTCGCGCTCGGCGCGCTCGATGACGGCGTCCGCCGCGGTCTCGCGGAGGATGCCGGTGGGCTCGCCGTCGCCGTCGCGCTCGATGCGGCCGCCCGCCGGGTCGGCGGTGCCGGCGTCGATGCCGGCGCGGCGCAGCGCCTCGCCGTTGAGCCACACGGAATGCCCGTCGACGCTGGAGAGGCAGAGTGGCCTCTCGGGCGCGATCCGGTCGAGCGCCGCCCGGGTCGGGGCCCCGTCCGCCCAGCGGTTCGCATCCCAGCGGCCGCCGGTGACCCAGCCGTCGCCGCCCGGCTGCTCGCGCACGAAGCGTTCGATCCGCGCGAGCGCCTCCCGGAGCGTCGTGACGTCGCGCAGGTCCAGCTCGTCGAGGCTGCGGGCGAGGCTCGCGGTGTGGATGTGTGCGTCGTGGAAGCCGGCGATCACTGCGGCGCCGGGGAGGTCGCACACGGCGGTTCCGGCCGGCGCCTGCTCCGCCAGCTCCCGCGGGTCGCCGACCGCGGCGATCACGCCGTCGGTCACCAGCATCGCGCCCGCGGTGGACCGCCTGCCGTCGAGGAGGTGGATCGCCGGGTGGCGGTACAGGGTCGTGACCATCAGCATTCCTTAGGATGGGGGCGCGTCTTCGCGCGTCTTGTCAGGCTATCTAGGCAGAATTCGGTCGTGGGCGTGAGTTTTCGACGCTGAGAATAAGGGATGCTTATGGTCAACCCGACCCACCTCCGCACGCTGCTCGAAGTGATCCGGCTGGGCTCCTTCGCCGCGGCGGCCAACCGGCTCGGGTACACGGCGTCGGCCGTCTCGCAGCAGATGGCGGCGCTGGAGCACGACACCGGCATCCGGCTGTTCGAGCGCAGCGCCCGGAGCGTCCGGCCCACCGAGGCCGCCGCCGTCATGGCCGGGCACGCGATCACCGTGCTCGCCGACATCGACCGCCTGCTCGAATCGGCGGGCACCGCCGACCACTCGCGCCCCGAGCTCCGGGTCAGCCTCTACCCGAGCCTCGCCCGCACGCTGCTCCCGCGGCTGCTGCGCTCCCCCGGCTGGCTCGCCCACGACGTCGCGCTGCGCCTGAGCGTGCGCGACCCCTCGCCCGCGATCCAGGCGATGCGGCGCGGCGAGGACACCGACGTGACCCTGGTCTACTGGGTCGGCGACAGCGGGCTGAGCTGGCCGCGGTCGGTGGAGCCGGTGCGGATCGGCGAGGACAGGATGCGGTTCGTCGTGCCGAGCGCGTGGCGGCTGCACGGCCAGGGCGGCATCGGCGTGGACCAGCTCGTCGGCAGGCCGTGGATCCTGCACCATCCCGGGTCGAGCGACGCCGCCGTCATCGACGCGTTCCTCGACGAGCACGGCCTGCGGCCCCGCGCCGTCGCCCGCTGCGACGACTTCGCGGTGACGCTCGACATCGTCGCGACCGGCTACGCGGCGACCCTGGTGCCGGAGATCGCGCTCGGCGACCTCCCGGCCGGTGTCGAGGTGCTGGACGTGCCGGACATGCGGCTGTCCAGAGAGGTGTTCGCGCTGGTCTCGGCCGCGGCGCCCCCGGAGACGACCGCCCTGTTCCTCCGGCTCGTCGACGAGATCCTCGACGACCTCGGCTTCGAGACCGCTCCGGCCGCCATCGGTTCCTGAGTTCTTCACGCCCCGCGCCGGCGTTTCGCGGGAACGACTCCGGAGCGGATGGCGGGGGCCGGAAGACGCGCTCAGGGGAGCTCGACGCGGTGGTGGTCGGTGACGCGAGGGCGCTCGTCGCGCGGCTTCCTGCCAGCGGTGTCCGCGACCTCTACCGTGAACTCCTGCACGATCGGCTCGCGCAGCCCGACGAGGTGCACGTCGCAGATCAGGGCGCCGCGCTCGCACGGGATGCTCCAGCGCAGCCACGAGCGGTCGGCCGCGGCGAGGATGCGCGCGTCGAGAGGGGCGGCGTCCGCGCGGATCGGCCCCACCTCGGCGAGCGCCGCCGCGAGCCGCTCGGCCCGCACCGGAGCGGGGACGTCGAGCAGGACGTTGCCGGCCAGCGGCACATCCGCCGCGTCGAGCGGGCGTCCGGCGAGCAGGAGCGCGTCGATCCGCCGGGCCGCTGCCACCGTCTCCGGCCACGGCCGCACGAGCGCCGCAGGGGCGTCGGCGCGCGTGAGCACGTCGGTGAGCAGCTCCCCGGCGATCCTTCCCGCACCGAAGGCGTCGGTGTTGCCGAACACGACCACGCCGATCCCCGTCGCGGTGTGCAAGCGCATGTGGGACGAGAACCCTGGCAGCCCGCCCGCGTGCTGTACGACCCGGCCGAAGCGCCTGTCGTGCTCGACGACCAGTCCGTAGCCGTAGCCGACGCCGTCGAGCACGCGGTCGGCGAACCAGCCGGAGCCGATCGGGATCAGCGTGCGGGCCGTCTGAAGCTCGCGCCGGGATGCGGCCGAGAGCACGTCCTCGCGCAGCGGCGCGTCCCCGAACGCCGAGCCGAGGAAGTGCTGCCACGCGGCGATGTCGCCGACGGTGCTGAACAGGCTCCCGATGCAGCCGAGCGCGCCGGTGCCGACGTACGGCTCCGCGGCGAACGTCGCGCCGTCGTCGAAGGTCCGGAAGCCGGCGGCGAGGTCGGCGCCGGCGGGATAGAGCTCGGCGGACGCCCGGGTGTCGTGCAGGCCCAGGGGGTCGAGCATCCGCTCGCGGATGACGTCCTCGACTTCGTGCCCCGTGACGCGCTCGATCGCGCGGCCGACGAGCGAGATGCCGAGGTTCGAGTACTCGTACGCGGTGCCCGGCGTCGTGGCGGACGGCAGCCCGGCCGCCACGATCGCGGACTGCTCCGCCCGGGAGGCGCCGAGGCTGCGGTCGCCCCACGCGTTGTCCTCGGCGAGACCCGCGCGATTGCTCAGCAGCGCGTCGAGGGTGAGCAGGGATGCGTCGCGTGCGGACGCGAGCTCGGGCACGTACTCGGCGGCGGGCGCGTGCAGGTCGAGCCGTCCCTCGTCGCGCAGCGCGAGCGCGGTGGCGGCGAGGAAGCTCTTCGACATCGAGGCGATGCGGAAGACCGTGCCCTCCGAGGTCGGGACGCCGTCGCGGCGCGGCTCGCCGTGCGCGTGGGCGGCGACGACGCGGCCGTCCTGGACGACGGCGGCGATCGACGCGGGCGCGCGCCGCAGGGTCGGCTCGTCCAGCCGCGCGGCGAGCGCCTCGCGGGCGTGCGCAGCCAGCCCGGCGTCGGCGCTCATCCCGCGGTCCGCTGCCGGGCGAACGACCGCACGTGCTCGCCGAAGCCGGTCACCAGCGCGCGGCTGGCGCGCGTGTTCTCCTCGTGCACCGCCCTGGCCTCCCTGACCAGCTCGGCGACGGGCCTGTCGCCGGGCGCTGGCGAGGTCGGCTCCTTCCAGCGCTCCAGGTCGTCCGCGGAGACCTCCGGGTGGAACTGCAGCCCGTAGACCCGCTCACCGAGCCGGAACGCCTGGTTGGCCACCGCGTCGCTCGAGGCGAGCAGCACGGCCTCCGGCGGCAGAGCCGTGATCATGTCCTGGTGGTTCTCGATCATGGGCGCGGCGTCGCCGAATCCGCCGATCACGGGATCCCGTCGCCCCTCCTCCGACGCGGCGATCACAGTCGCACCGCGCTCCTTGGGACCGTACGCCGCCCGCACCTCGCCTCCCGCGACGTGGGCCAGGATCTGGCCGCCGAGGCAGATGCCGAGGGTGGGGATGTCCGCCCGGATGGCCTCGTCCGCCAGCGCGCGCTCCTGTGCGAGCCACGGGGCGCGCTCGTCGTCGTCCGGCATCAGGCCGCCGCCGAGCATGACCAACCCGTCGTAGCCGTCGAGGGACGCAGGCAGCCCGGCGGTCCCGAGCACCGGATCCACGTGGATTCCCTGCTCCTGGAGCCAGGCGCCGAGACGGCGCGGCGACGACTCCTCCGCGTTCACGACGACGAGCACGCGCGGGCGCCGGTCATCCGCGCCGTCGGCCGGGTCGGACGAGGGGACCGAGGCGGCCGTGCGCGAGAGCGTGTCGACCGCAGGCGTCAGCGCGGCCGCACGCGGCGCCGGCGCGGTGCCGTCCAGGAACGCCACGTGGTCGGCGTCGGAGGCCTCCAGCACGCGCAGCACGTTCTCGTGTCCGAGGCCTGCGAGCTCCCGCTCGGACCAGCCGCGCCGCCGCAGCTCGTCGAAGAGCTCCTGGTAGTGCGAGACGTCGCCGAGACCGGAGGGCATCGCGTCCGTCCCGTCGTAGTCGGCGCCGAGCCCGACCGCGTGCACGCCGGCCACGTCGCGGATGTGCTCGATGTGGTCGGCGACGTCGCCGATGCCGACGGCGGGAGCGTCCCCCTCCTCACCGCCGCGCACCCACTCGTGCCGCGCCTGCGACAGGAACGACGGCACGAACGCGACCATCACGACGCCGCCGCCCGCCCCGATCGTGCGCAGCACGTCGTCCGGCACGTTGCGGGGATGATCGCAGAGCGCGAGCGCGCCCGAGTGGCTGACGATGACCGGCCGGGTCGTCACCGCCAGGGCGTCGCGCATCGTGCTCGGGGCGACGTGCGAAAGGTCGACGAGCATCCCGATCCGGTTCAGCTCCCGCACGACCTCGCGGCCGAACTCGGTCAGCCCGCCGTGGCGCGCCTCGTCGGTCGCGGAGTCCGCCCAGTCGGTCGTCCGCGACCAGGTCAGGGTGAGGTAGCGCGCGCCGAGCCGGGCGTACTGGCGCAGCACCGCGAGCGAGCCGCCCAGCTGCGCTCCGCCCTCGACGCCGATGAGCGACGCGATCCGGCCGTCCGCCATCGCGGAGCGGACGTCCGCGGCGGTGCGGGCGAACCGCAGCCGGTCGGGATGCGCCTCGACGAGCCGGTGCACGAAGTCGATCTGCTCGAGCGTCGCCGTCACCTGCTCCGCGCCCTCGAGCACCGGGTCCACCCACACCGACCAGAACTGGCCGCCGACACCGCCGGCGCGCAGCCGCGGGATGTCGGTGTGCAGGTCGGGACAGGAGCTGTCGACCGCGGTGACGTCGTAGCCGTGCGCCTCGCGCCGGGCCCAGGCGAGGTCGTTGTGGCCGTCGATGACGGGGATGAACGGGCCGGGGCTCATCGTCCCCTGAATCAGGGTCTCGGTGCTCATCGTCCCCTGAATCAGGGTCTCGGTGCTCATCGTCTCGGCGCTCATCCCTCAGGCCTCCCGCGCATCCAGGGCCGCGTTCAGCCGGGAGCTGACGGCCGCGTCGACGGCCACCTCCACGCCGTCCAGCGAGCGCACCGGTGCGACGCCCCGGGTGCTCGAGCACAGCCAGAGCGCGTCAGCGCCGCGCAGCTCGTCGACGGTGATCCGCCGGGTCGCGACCGGTTCGCCCCAGCCCTCCAGCGCCGTGAACGCGTCCGCCTGGGTCGTGCCCGGCAGCAGGCCGAGGTCGGTCGGCGGCGTCACGTACGCGCCGTCGATGCGCGCGATCACCGTCGAGTTCGGGCCCTCGAGCACGTAACCGTCGATGCTGGTGAAGACGACGTCCTGCGCCCCGCGCCGCCTCGCCTCGCGCAGCGCCGCCATGTTCACCGCGTAGGACAGCGTCTTCGCGCCCTGCAGCAGCCACGGCGACGTCTGGGCGACGTCGTGGCGGTAGCCGCGATCGAGCAGCACGACGTCGACCTCCGGGGTGACACCGCCCGGCCGGCTGTCGGGAGCGAAGCCGAGCGCCCAGCCGGTCGGCACCGGCTCGCCCGCCTCGTCGCCGCGCGACATCACGAACTTCACGGCGGCGCGGTCGGTGTGCGCGCGCAGCTCGGCGGCCGCCTCGGTGACGGCGAGGCGCCACAGCTCCCGGCGGGGCGCCGGCAGGTCGAGCATCGCGGCGGAGCGCTCGAAGCGGTCGAGGTGCGCCTCCAGCGCCTGCGGCACGCCGTCGACGATGGCGACCGTCTCGAAGACGCCGTCGCCGCGGGTCGCGGCCAGGTCGGTGGCAGCGAGCAGCGCCTCCCGCGGTTCCGCGCGGGTCAGGCAGTCGGCGGCCGCCGCGTCCGAGGCGAGATCGAGCCGGTGCAGGGTGAGAGTGTGCATTTCTTCCTCGGGTTCAGGCGGCGACGGCCGCGGTGTCGAGAGTGCGGACCGCGTTCTGCAGCACCCAGTCCACGTCGACATCGTGGCCGATGCCGGGAGCGGTCGGGACCTGCACGAGCCCGTCGTGCGCGACGACGGGGGGCACGATGACGTCCCGCGCGTAGTACTTGTCGGAGCCGGAGACGTCGGAGGGGAGCGTGAAGTTCGGCAGCGAGGACAGCGCGACGTTTGCCGCCCTGCCGACCCCGAACTCATGCATCCCGCCGCACCACACCGGCACCCCGGCGTCGCGGGCGATGTCGTGCGCCAGCCGGGCGGAGCCGAGGCCGCCCATCCGCGAGACCTTGATGTTGAGCACGCGCCCCGCGTCCAGCGCGAGCATGGTGCGCAGGTCGGCCACGTCGACGACGGACTCGTCGAGGCAGACCGGTGTGCCGATGCCGGCCTGCAGCCGGGCGTGGGCGACGAAGTCGCGGGGGGCGTACGGCTGCTCGATCATGGTCAGGCCGAGGCCGTCGAGGGCGCGCATCACCGCGGTGGTCTCGTCCGTGTCCTGGTAGGCGCCGTTGGCGTCCACGTGCAGGTCGAGTCCGGGATGCGCCTCTCGCACGGCGCGCACCGGCTCGACATCCCAGCCCGGAGCGATCTTCAGCTTCACGCGACCGTAGCCCGCATCCACCTGACGGGACACCTGCGCGAGCAGCTCGTCGATCGTCGGCTCGATGCCGAGGGAGACACCGGCGACCACCTCGGAGCGTGTCCCGCCGAGCGCGACCGCGAGCGGAACGCCCGCCGCCCGCGCGTGCAGGTCCCAGGCCGCCGCCGAGAACCCGGCCTTGGCGAACTCGTGGCCCCGGATGCGCCGCCAAGTCGCCTCCAGCTCCGCCGGCTCCTCCCACGGCGCGCCGAGCACGGCGGGCACGAGGTAGCGCTCGGCGATGTCCCAGGCGACGCGTGTCGTCTCCGAGCCGTAGTAGGGGTCGGCGGGCGTGGCGATCTCGCCCCAGCCGACCCGGCCGTCGGCGTCGGTCAGCTCGACCAGCAGGTGGTTCAGCCCGGTCTTGCGGTGCGAGCTGGTCTCGAAGCCGTGGACGAGCGGGAGGGTCACGTCGAACAGCCGCAGCCTCTGGATCATCATGCGGAGACCTCCTGGTCGGACGCGGGATGGTTCGGTCGCGACGACACCCGCCGACCGGGAGCTTCGATCGCGAGGTACGCGGAGGTCGTCTCGTCGATGCGCGTGCACGCCACCAGGATGCGCCCGTCGCCGATCAGCGCCTCCAGGGCGTGCCGCACGTCGACGCGCAGACGGTCGTGGGAGGCGCGCAGCTCCTCGTCGTCGCTCACCGCGGGCGCACGGGCCGGCAGCGCGAGCCAGGCAGCGTCCTGCACGGAGCCGTCGGGCCGGGTGAGCGCGCTGCGGACGATGCGTCCCCAGTCCTCGCGGCCGAGCTGCGGGGCAGTCGCATGCCGGAGGTCCGCGGCGGGGTCCACCTCGCGGTCGAGCGCCCACTCGACGACGACCCGGTCGGTGCCCGGCCGGCCGTAGTAGTCGCGGACGATGCCGACGCCGTCCGCGCCGAGGGAGGTGAAGTTGAAGTGCGCGTTGCGGGAGAGCACCGGGTCGAAGGTCCAGCGCATCGTGCGGTGGCCCCAGCCGAGCGCGACCTCGCGCTGCCGCTCCTTGAGCATCCGGCCGACGCCCTCGCCCTGGTGCGCGGCGTCGACGACGGCGGCCTGCGAGTAGTGGAAGTCGCGCCCGCGCTCGTCGCGCGCCGCGAAACCGTACGCGAAACCGATGAGCTCGCCGTCCGCGTCGCGTACGCCGACCGCGGATCCGCCGTTGCGCGCGAGCGCGCTGAGAAGATTCGGATTGAGCGAGAACTCGGGGCGCTCGTAACCGAAGACCCGCGTGTAGAGCGCGGCGGCGGCACGGAAGTCGTCGCCGCCGGTCAGCGTCTCCGCCCGGAGGGATGAGGTGGGAGCCATGAGCACGATACGTTTCCTAAGTTCGGACGCTGAGAGCTTGATGTGCAGGTTATGTTTATCAGTTCGTCGCATTGAGCAACAGATATGATTCGTAAAATTGCGATCGGAGACGACATGACCGACGACGTTCTCGCCAGGCTGGAGCGCCTCACCCGCATCGAGTCGCCCTCCCTGGACGTGCGCGCCAGCGAGCGGACGGCCGAGCTCCTCGCCGGCTGGTTCACCGACGCGGGGGCCGCGGTGCGGATCGAGCGGACGGACGCCGGAGCGAATCTCGTGGCCGAGCTGGACGGCGTCGGCGACCCGCTGCTCCTGGTCGGCCACTCGGACACCGTCTGGCCGCACGGCACTCTCGACGGCGACGTGCCGTGGTCCGTCGACGGCGACACCGTGCGCGGACCAGGGGCCTTCGACATGAAGAGCGGGCTGCTCGTGATGATCGCCGCCCTCGAGCGGTTGCGCGGACGCCGCCACCGCGCCGTCCGGGTCGTGATCGTCTGCGACGAGGAGGTCGGCTCGCCCACCACGCAGGGGCTGCTGCGCGCGTGCGCGGACGGCGTCGCCGGGGCGATCGGGTTCGAATCCCCGCACCCGGACGGCGCGCTCAAGGTCGGCAGGCGCGGCAGCACCCGGGTGCTGCTCGGCGTCCGCGGCCGCGCGTCGCACGCCGCGCTCGACCCGGAGAGCGGCGTCTCCGCCATCGACGAGCTCGTCGACCAGCTGCTGACGGTGCGGGGCATCGTCGGCGACGGCGCCCTGCCCTCCGAGGTGCTCTGCAACATCGGGACGATCCGCGGCGGCGGCCGCGCCAACGTCGTGCCCGCCGAGGCCGAGGCGGAGATCGGCCTGCGCTTCCTCGACGGCGAGACCGAGGACGCCGTGCTCGGCGCCCTGCGCGGGCTCACGCCGGTGCGCCACGGCGCCGAGATCGAGGCCCGGCTGCTCAGCAACCGACCGGCCTGGAGCCCGTCGGCGGCCGACGCCTCGCTGCTGGCCGCGATCGCCGCGGCGGGGCGACGCATCGGCCAGGATGTGACCGGGCGGCCGGCGAGCGGCGCGGGCGACACCAACCTGCTCGGCAGCATCGGCATCCCCACCGTCGACGGCTTCGGTCCGCGCGGCGGCGGCGCGCACGCCGTGAGCGAGCACTTCTCGCTGGCGTCGCTCGGGGAACGGATCGACCTGCTGGAGGCGGTGCTCGCGGACGTCCCGGACGCCTGACCGCGACGCGCTCACCACTCCCCGCCGGCCGTGGGCGGCAGCGCATGCCCGCGCGGCGTGAGCAGGTAGACCGTGCGGCGGCTGTGGCACCACGCGGCGTCGAACGCCGCACGGGGATACGTGCGCAGGCCCGCCGCTCCTCCCGGGTTCGCCGGGTCGGCCACCAGGACGTCACCGGCAGCGTCGAACCCGCGGATCACGAGGAGGTGCCCTGCCGTGTCGTAGTCGGCCCCGGCCAGCTCGCCGGGCCCGAACGAGATGGAGGCGATCAGCGGGATGCCGACGTCCGTCAGCACCTGCGCCGAGCGCAGCGAGGAGAGCCGGGTCACCACCGCGTCGAGACCGAGCCCACCGGCGACCGCCGCGTTGAACGACCAGTTGCCCGTCCCGTCGTAGGCCGCGTCGTAGGCGGCGCGGGCGACCCACGGCACCCGCGGGTCCGCGCCGTCCGGCACCTCCTCGGGCGCGGCGTCCGGGATGGCGGCACCCCAACCGAGCGCCACCATCGTCAGCGAGGTCGGCGAGCACCAGGAGGGCCCGCCGCCGCCGAGGTCGTCGCGCTCGGGATAGGCGCGCTGGGAGAGCGGCGTGACCGTCGCGGCGACCCCGAGAGCACCCGCGCCGGGCACGGTGTCCTGGGGTGCCGCGTCCTCGGGTCGACCCGCATCGCTCGGCGCCATGGCAGGCGCCGAGAAGCTCACCGCCGCGAGCCGCAGCGGCCGCGAAACCGGCGCACCCTCGGGCAGCGAGACCCGCAGCTGCACCGCATCGAACCGGTCACCGTCCCCGGCGGTCAAGACGTCCGTCTCCACCACCGGACCCGTGACGCCGTCCGCCCGCCCTGCGCTGCGGCGATCGCCCGGCGCGCCCCACCGCGCGAGCAGCTGCCAGGGATGCCAGACGCCGTCGGCCGTCCTGGCGCGCAGCTCGACGAGCGCCGTCGCACCGGCGTCGAGGTTCCAGGAGGCCACGGCCTGGTCGGCCGCCGCCTCCCCGCTCCATCCCGGTTCGAGCACCGCGGAGGTCCAGGTGCGCCCCCTCCAGCCGTGCTCGACGGAGGCGCGCACGAGCCGGGTGCGCCAGGAGCGGGCGGCGGGACGGGACAGCGGTTCGGGCGGCATCGTCTCTCTCACATCAGTTGGGGGCACATCAGTCGGGCATGATCCGGAACGGATCATCTCCCATCGCCGACGAGGCGTCAACGCATTCGAGATTCATCGCGGAGTGCAGAATGCTCAGTGTGATCCCGGTCAGTCGGTCGATTCGGGCAAATCAACCAACTCGAACTGGTCACCCTGCGAACATTTGCGACCGCGGGGCATGCGAAGAGTGTTCACCGATTCGTCACCCGTCGGCAGATATCTGGAACGAATACGTTGACCTGGACGCGCTCCATGCTGTTCCATTACTCCAACCCTGGTGGTCCTGAATCGCTGGACCTGGGCCCGATGGAAGGACTCACATGCGCACCAGATCCCGCACACATCTCATCCGGGCGCTCGCGTTCGCCGCCGCGGCGGCGGTCGTCGCCGCTCCGGCCGGCGCCGCGAACGCCGCGACCCCGCACAGCCTCCATGCCGCCACCGCGACCCCGACGTCCGGCAAGGACGCCAAGACGATGCGGATCGCCACGTCCGGCTTCGTGGACAGCTTCAACCCGTGGACCTCGATCTACCTGCTGCCGACGAACATCTTCCGCTACATGTACGAGAACCTCGTGCAGAACAGCGACGAGGACGGCTCGCCCACCAAGGGCCTCGCCGACCACTGGAAGGCCGAGGACGGCGGCAAGAAGTGGGAGTTCACGCTGCAGGACGGCCTGACCTGGTCGGACGGCAAGCCGATCACCTCGGCCGACGTGAAGTACACGTTCGACCAGATGATGACGAACCCCGACCTCGCGGTCGCGAACGGCAGCTTCGTCGCCAACTTCGCCGACGTGCAGGCGCCGGACGACAAGACGGTGATCATCGACCTGAAGGCGCCGCAGGCTCCGAACCCCGGCATCGAGGTCCCGATCCTGCCCAAGCACATCTGGGAGAAGGTCTCCGACCCGGCGAAGTACGCGAACGACAAGGACGTCGTCGGCTCCGGACCCTTCCTGCTGGAGAGCTACAAGGCGAACCAGTTCATCACCCTCAAGGCGAACCCGAAGTTCTGGCGGGGAGCCCCGAAGATCGACAAGATCCAGTACGTCTACTACACGAACTCCGACGCCCAGGTGCAGGCGCTCCGCTCCGGCGACGTCGACTTCGTCTCCGGTCTCACGCCGACCCAGTACCAGGCGTTGAAGGGCGCGGAGGGAATCACCGAGCACTCCGGCATCGGGCGCCGGTTCTCGTCGCTCAGCTTCAACTCCGGCATCAAGACCGTCGACGGCCAGGCGTTCGGCAACGGCAACCCGGCCCTGAAGGACCTCCAGGTGCGCCAGGCCATCCGGCTCGGCACCGACACCAAGACGCTGCTCGACAAGGTCCTGAACGGCCTCGGCGAGCCGGGCACCAGTTTCATCCCCGCCTCGTACCCGCAGTGGACCCTGCCCGCCGACGACTCGGCGGTCAAGGAGCTCGCCTACGACCCGGAGAAGGCCAAGCAGAAGCTCGAGGCCGACGGCTGGAAGGCCGGTTCCGACGGCATCCGCGTGAAGGACGGCCAGCGGCTGTCGCTGCGCCTCTTCGTCGACTCGACGGATCCGACGGAGCAGGCCGCCGCCCAGTACTTCCAGCCCTGGATGAAGGAGATCGGCGTCGAGATCAAGCAGGTCGCGACCGACTCCGACACGATCAACGCCGCGACGGTGAAGGGCGACTACGACATCTACTTCAGCGGATGGAGCGTCGGACCGGACCCGGACTACCAGCTGAGCATCAACACTTGCTCGAGCCTGCCGACCAAGACCGACGGCACCGGCGCGACCTCGCAGGACGGCTGGTGCAACCCCGCGTACGACGAGCTGTACAAGCAGCAGCAGACCGAGACCGACGCCGACAAGCGCCAGGCGATCGTGCAGAAGATGCTTCAGCTCAATTTCACCGACACCGCGCAGATCGTCTACTGGTACGCCAGCGGCCTCGAGGCGTACCGCTCCGACCGGTTCACCGACTTCCGGATGATGCCGGCCAAGGGCGGCATCATCGCCAACCAGTCCGGCTACTGGGGCTTCATGGACGTCAAGGCCGCGGGTGACGGCAGTGCCGCAGGCGGCGGCGACGGCGGACCGAACGTCGGCCTCCTCGTCACGGGCGGCGTGATCGTCGTCATCGTGATCGGCGCGATCGTCTTCTTCGCCGTCCGCCGGCGCAAGAGCGTCGACGTCGAGTGACCGATACGGTGGCCGCGGTGGGACCCTCCCGCCGCGGCCACCGCTCTCCCCCGCCGCGTCAGAGAAGCGCCTCAGAGAAGCGCCTCGGAGAAGAAGGCATATGAGCAACGCAACCCCGGTCACCGAGGCGGTGATCCTCGAAGAGCAGGGCGAGGCGACCGTCCGCAGTGCGCCCGCCCTGAAGTTCGCGCTGAGCAAGATCGGCGGAGCGGCGATCAGCCTGGTCATGGTCATCCTGCTCGGCTTCTTCGCGTTCAAGATCCTGCCGGGCGACCCCGTCGCCGCGATGGCGCGCGAGCACCCGATGACATCCGAGCAGATGGCCCAGCTGCGGGCGCAGCTCGGCCTCGACAAGCCGCTCTGGCAGCAGTTCATCGACTACCTCGGCAACGTGTTCACCCTGAACTTCGGCCAGAGCTACGTCTACAAGCAGAGCGTCGCCTCGCTGATCGGCGAGTACTTCTGGAACACCATCCTGCTCACCGGCACCTCGGCCGTGCTGGCGATCGCGCTCGGGCTGTGGCTCGGTCAGCGCGCGGGCTGGCGGCCGGGCTCGCGGTTCGACAAGGTGACGACGAGCACCTCGCTCGTGCTCTGGTCTGTACCGACCTTCTGGCTCGCCCTGCTGCTGCTCATGGTCTTCGGCGGGACGCTGCACTGGTTCCCGACCGGCGGCATGGTCTCGCCGGACGCACCGGACGACCCGCTCGGCCTCACCCTCGACGTGATCTCGCACATGGTGCTGCCTGTCATCACGATGGTCGCCGTCGTGTACGCGCAGTACGTGATGGTGATGCGCGCCTCCGTCATGGAGGAGAAGAGCGCCGACTACCTGATCACCGCGCGCGCCAAGGGCCTGAAGGACGATGACCTGCGCCGCAAGCACGCCGTCCCGAACGCCCTGCTGCCGACCGTCACCCTGGTCTTCATGCACATCGGCGGCCTGATCGCCGGCGCCGTCACGGTCGAGACCGTGTTCTCCTGGCCCGGACTCGGCAAGCTCACGTACGAGGCCATCCAGGGCCCGGACCTGCCGCTGCTGCAGGGCACCTTCGTCGTCTTCTCGGCGATCATCATCGTCATGAACCTCGTCGCGGACTTCGTGTACCGTCGGCTCGACCCGAGAGTGAGGCGCGGATGAGCGGCTCGACCGCGACCGCCACCCGGTCGCCCCGCAGCATGGCCTGGGCGCGCCGGCGCCGGGCCCTCGCCGAGTTCTCGCGGGAGTTCTCCCACAACCGCGCCGGGATGGTCGGCCTGATCTTCCTCGCGATCGTGATCGTCCTCGCGCTGATCGCGCCGCTGCTCGCCCCGTCGTGGATGCTGGATGTGACCAAGCTGCTCGACCAGCCGCGGTTCGCGCCGCCGTCGTTCGCGCACCCGCTCGGGACCGACGACCAGGGCCGCGAGCTCTGGGTGCGGATGATCTGGGGCGCGCGGGTGTCCCTGCTGGTCGGCTTCGCCGCCACCGCGGTCTCGATGATCATCGGCACCATCGTCGGCATCGCCGCCGGTCACTTCACGGGCTGGACCGGCGGGCTGCTGATGCGCATCGTCGACTTCTTCCTGGTGCTGCCCTCGCTCATC
The DNA here is from genome assembly GCF_040050925.1 of Leifsonia sp. NPDC080035. NCBI lineage: Bacteria > Bacillati > Actinomycetota > Actinomycetes > Micrococcales > Microbacteriaceae > Leifsonia > Leifsonia sp. NPDC080035. The sequence goes on from NZ_CP157390.1 coordinate 672,783, forward strand.
CTCGCGATCGTCCTCTCCTCCGTGCTCTCGCGCGGCGTCTGGACGATCGTCATCGCCATCGGCCTGACCTCCTGGGCGGGCACGGCGCGCGTGGTGCGCGCACAGACGCTGTCGGTCGAGTCCCGCGACTACATCGAGCGGGCCAGGGTGCTCGGCGCCGGCCACTGGCACATCATCGTCAAGCACCTGCTCCCCGCGGTGCTCCCGCTCGTGCTCGCCAACACGACCCTCACCGTCGGGTCGGCGATCATCGCCGAGTCGACGCTGTCCTTCCTCGGTCTCGGGGATGCGACGCTCCAGTCCTGGGGTTCCGTGCTGAAGAACTCGATGGACGTGTCCGCCGCCACCGCGGGCTACTGGTGGTACGTGCTCGTCCCCGGTATCGCGATCGTCCTGGTCGTGCTCGCCTTCACGCTGGTCGGCCGCGCGGTCGAGACCATCGTGAACCCGACGCTGAGGAGCCGCTGACATGCCGGAGCTGACTTTCGACGACGTGAGCATCACGTACCGCACGGCGGGCCGCACGGGCGACCGCGGCGAGGTCGCGGCGGTGAAGAACGTCTCCCTCTCCCTCCCCGCCGGCGGAACGCTCGGCATTGCGGGCGAGTCGGGATCGGGCAAGTCGACGCTCGCGATGAGCGTGCTGCGCCTGCTCCCCACGAACGCGAAGCTGACCGGCCGGGTGCGGATCGGCGACACCGACGTGGCGGACCTGCGGTTCGGCGAGCTGCGTGCGGTGCGCTGGGCGGAGGCGTCCATCGTCTTCCAGGGCGCGATGCACTCGCTGAACCCGGTGCGGACGGTCGGCCAGCAGATCACCGAGGCGCTCGAGCTGCACGTCGCGGACGGCTGGCGCACCGAGAAGGCCAGGGCGGCCCGCGTCGTCGAGCTGCTGCGTGCCGTCGACCTGGCCTCGGCGAAGAAGGATGCGTACCCGCACGAGCTGTCGGGCGGCCAGAAGCAGCGCGTGATGATCGCGATGGCGCTGGCGTGCGAGCCGGACATCATCATCGCGGACGAGCCGACGACGGCCCTCGACGTGATCGTGCAGAAGCAGATCCTCGACATGATCAGCGCGCTGGTCACCGAGCGCGGCATCTCGCTGCTGATGATCAGCCACGACCTGTCGGTGCTCGCGACCGCGTGCGAGCGGATCGCGATCATGCGCGACGGAGAGCTCGTCGAGCTGGGCGACTCCTACGAGGTCTGCACCAGCCCACAGCATCCGTACACCCGCCAGCTGGCCGAGGCGTTCCCCACGATCGGCGACCCGGCGTCCCGGCTGAATCCGGTCACCCGGCGCGCCGACGCGGACGCGATGCGGTCGCGCGAACGCGAGCTCTCGGACGAGGTGCTGCTGGAGGCGAAGGGCGTCACCGTCACCTACCGCGGCCGCGGCCGTCCGCTCGCCGCCGTCAAGAACGTCGATCTGAGCCTGCGCCGCGGCGAGATCCTCGCGCTCGTCGGCCAGTCGGGCTCCGGCAAGACCACCCTCGCCCGGACGATCGTCGGGCTGCAGCGCGCCGACGACGGCTCGGTCATCCGCTTCCGCGGGACGGACATCCCGCACCGCGGCCGCGCCCTGCGCGCGTTCCGCAGCGAAGTGCAGATGGTGCTCCAGGATCCGTCGGCCGCGCTGAACCCCAAGATCAGCGTCTACGAGTCGGTCGCCGAGGGGCTGCGGGTGCAGCGCTTCGCGGGCGACGAGCAGGAGCGCGTCGCGCAGAGCCTCGCGGACGCGGAGCTGCTGCCGCCGGAGCGCTTCTTCCGCGCCATCCCGCAGGAGCTGTCCGGCGGTCAGCGCCAGCGCGCCGTGATCGCGGGCGCCCTGGCGGTCGGCCCGCAGCTGCTGGTCGCCGATGAGCCCGTCGCGTCGCTCGACGCGTCGGTGCGCGGCGAGATCCTCGCGCTGCTGCTGTCGCTGCGCGACCGGCTCGGGCTGAGCGCCCTCGTCATTACCCACGACCTCGGCCTCGCCTGGAACATCGCCGACACCGTCGCCGTGATGTACGAGGGCGAGATCGTCGAGTACGGCCCGACCGAGCAGGTGCTCCTCGACCCGCAGCACGGCTACACGCGCCGGCTGCTCGCGGCCGCGCCGAGCATCGAGCGGAGGCTGGCATGACCGCCGCCGCGACGGCGGTCGACCGGCTCGCCTACCTCGACACCGCGCCCCTGAAGCCGGGCGACCGCGTCCGCTTCGTCTCGCCGTCCGGCCTCGGCAGCGCCGAGAGCCTGGAGCGCGCGGTCGGCTACTACCGCGACTGGGGGCTGGACGTCGTCGTCGGCGAGCACGTTCTCGACCCGCATCCCCGCGCGTCCTATCTCGCCGGCGCGGACGACGCTCGGCGCGCCGACCTCGTCGACGCCTGGCTCGACCCCGACACGGACGCCGTGGTGTGCATCCGCGGCGGCTACGGCGCCATGCGCCTGCTCGACGGGATCGACTGGGAGCGGATGCGCGCGGCCGCCACCCGGCGCGACGGGCGCCCCAAGCTCCTGACCGGCTCCTCGGACATCACCGCGCTGCACGAGGCGTTCCGCGTACACCTGGGCGTGCCGACGCTGTTCTGCCCGATGGCCGGCAACGACGTCTTCCGCGACTCGGAGTTCGTCCGCGGGGACGTTCAGCGCTGGCTCCTCGAGCCGTGGCGCGGCCGCGAACTGGTCGGGCCGCGCACCGAGGTGCTCGTGCCAGGCACCGCGAGCGGCCGGTTCACCGGCGGCAACCTCAGCCTGCTGGCCGGCGCGATGGGCGCGCCCGAGTCGCTGGACCGGCCGGGCGGCATCCTCTTCCTGGAGGACGTCGACGAGGACACCTACCGGCTCGACGGCTTCCTCGTGCAGCTCGCCCGCTCGGGCCGGCTCGGCGACGCAGCAGCGATCGTGCTCGGCTCGTGGCACAACTGCGGAGAGCCGGGCTCGGTGCGCGCGCTCGCGGAGGAGCTGCTGACCGGGCTCGGCGTCCCCGTGCTGTGGGAGCAGGGCTTCGGCCACGACCCGGACGCGCTCAGCGTGCCGCTGGGTGTGGACGGGACGCTGGTCGCCGAGCCGGACGCTCCGGTCCGGCTGGTCGTGGGCGAGGCGCTCTGATGGCCGTCGTGCTGCCCGAGCTGGATGCGCGCGTGCGCTGGTCGATCCGGGTGCTGGACGCGCGGGACGGCTCCGTCCTCGCCTCGCACACCCCCGACGTCGTCTGCGAGACCGCCAGCATCGGCAAGGTCTTCCTGCTGATCGAGGTCGCCCGCCGTCTGGAGGCCGGCGAGCTCGACGCCGATCGGCGCATCGAGATCCCCGACGAGCACCGGGTCGCCGACTCCGGGCTGCTGTACCGGATGCGCGACCAGCGCGTCACCGTGGCCGACGCCGCGCTGCTGGTCGGCGCGGTCAGCGACAACCTGGCGACCAACGCGCTGCTCTGGCTGTGCGGGCTGGACACCGTGCGTGCCGTCGCCCCGTCGCTCGGCTTCGCCGACACCTCGCTGCACGACTTCATCCGCAACGAACGCACCCCCGACCTGCCGTGGACGCCGTCCTACGGCACCGGCGCGGAGCTCGCCGAGCTCATGCGCCGGCTCGGCGCGGGCGAGGTGGTCTCGGCCCCCGTCAGCGCGCGGGTGCTGGAGTGGCTCGCCGCCGACACCGACACCTCGATGGTCGCCGACGCGCTGCTGCTCGACCCGCTCGCGCACGTCGAGCCCGAGTATCAGGACATGGTGTTGCGTCACAAGACCGGCAGCACCTCCGTCATCCGCGCCGACATCGGGCACCTCGCCGGGCCGGCCGGCTCCGTCGCGTACGCCGTCGCGGCGAACTGGAAGGACGCGGACCGCGACCTGCGGGCGCCGGTGCACGACGCGATGCGCGCGATCGGCGAGCAGCTGCGGGCCCATGTCACCGGGATGGCCAGGGGATGAGCGCCGGGTTCGAGGAGGCGGAGCGCGAGCTCGACGGTCTCCGGTTCTCCGCGCTCGCGGTGGACGTCGACACCGGCGAGACGCTGTTCGAGCACGCGCCGGATCTGGTGCTCGACACCGCCAGCGTCGGCAAGGTGTTCCTGCTGCACCGGCTGCTCACCGAGGTGGATGCGGGCACCCGGTCGCTCGAGGAGCGTGTCACCCGGCGCCCGTCGGAGTGGATGGACAACTCCGGGCTCTGGTACCTGCTGCAGGCGGACACGCTCTCGCTGTACGACGTCGCGGCGCTGATCGGAGCCGTCAGCGACAACGCGGCGACGAACACCCTGTGCCGGGTCGTGGGGCTGCCGACCGTGCAGGAGCACACCCGGTCGCTCGGCTACGTGGACTCCGCGCTCGACGACGTCGTGCGCTGGCCGCTGCCGCCCGGCGCGCCGCGCACGCTCTCACACGCCACGGCGGCGGAGCTGGTGCGCTTCGTCCGGCGGACGGCGACGGCCGCCGACCTGAGCCCGGCCTCCGCCGACACCCTGCAGCGCTGGCTCGGGGCCGGGATGGATCTGTCGATGGTCGCGTCCGCGTTCGGGCTCGACCCGCTGGCCCATTACCTCTTCGACCGCGACATCTGGCTGTGGAACAAGACCGGCACGATCTCGACCGTCCGCGCGGACACCGGCCTCGTCATGTCCCCGGACCGCCGGATCGCCTACGCGGTGCTCGCGAACTGGCCGCGCGGGACGGACGCCCGCGACCGCGTCCTGGCGGTCATGCGGACTGCGGGCGACGCGTTACGGAACGTGCTCGCCGAACCTCGCCCGGACGGAGGCGCCCTGTGATACTTCTGCTATGTCCTCCGAGAGGCGAGATGTGAACGCCGTCGAACTGGGAAGCCCGCACGAGCGGTACGACGCCCGCGTGCAGCGCCGGTCGGCGCTCGTCCTGAAGCGCCGGGTGATCGAGCAGGAGCGCGAGCAGCTGGCGCACGCGCTGGACTGGGCGGCGGAGGATCCCGCGTTCGAGCGCACCGCTGCACTGATCGTGGCCGCACGGCGCCGGTTCGTGCTCGGCGCCGCGAAGTCGTTCACCTACGCATCCCTGATCGCGATGGACCTGAGCGCGGGCCTCGCCAATGTCGTCCTCATCGACGGCACGATCGTGCGCCCGCTCGACGTGCTCAGCGACGTGCGCTCGAGCGACGTGCTCGTGGCGTTCTCCCTCGCCCGCTACCGCAAGTACACGGTCGACATCGCCGAGCTCTTCAAGAAGGCCGGCGGGACGCTCGTCGTCATCACCGACACCCCGGACGCCCCGCTGGTCTCGATCGCCGACGAGTGCCTGATCGTGGACACGGCGAGCGCGTCGTTCGCCAACTCGCCCACCTCGGTCGCCCTCGTCATCCACATCCTCACCACGCTGACGACGGCGAGCGCGAAGGGCGCAGGGCGGCGCCTCCTGGAACGGGACCGGCTGGCCGAGGACCTCGGCCTCTACCTCGACGAGTAGGGGCGGGGTCAGGCGCCGAGCCCGAGGCTCGTGCCGAGCCAGGCGGAGAGGCGCTCCATCGTCTCGCGGATGGCCGCCTCCGCGTAGTGGTGCGGGTCCCAGCTCGCCCAGATCGGGATGGTGACGTCCACTCCGTCGCGCACGAGCCGGGCGGAGGGCAGGCCGAACGACGGCGGCTCGACGACCACGGCGATCCCGCGTCCCGCGGCGACGAGTGCCTGCGCCACCGGTCCGCTGGACGCCTCTGCTGCCCGCTCGAAGGCGAGATCGGCGTCCAGGATCGCCTGGTCGACCACGTGCCGCACCTCGCTCCCGACCCGCTGCACGATGACGCGCTCGCGCACCACCTCGGCGAGCTCGATCGTCTCCCGTCCCGCCCACGAGTGTCCTGCGGGGACCTGCACGAGGATGGGCGCGTCGATCAGGCGCAGCCGGCCGAAGCCGGGCGGAGGACCGAGCGTGTTGACGGCGACGTCGGCGTTGTTGCGGGCCAGCTGGTCGTACACCTCGGCGGGCAGGTAGCCGCGGACGTCTCCGATCGGAGCCCCGGTCTCGGCGATGAACGGCGCGAGCACGATGTGCGCCTGAGCGTGCGGGCACACCACCACGAGGTCGGGCACGCCGGTGGGCAGCGACGCCATCACGGAGAGTCCCTGCGAGAGCCGGTCGTGGATGTCGTGCGCGATCGGCAGGAAGCGCAGGCCGGCGCGGTTGAGCACCAGGCCCGCACTGGTGCGGGCGAACAGCGGCATCCCGACCTCGGCCTCGAGGGCGGCGAGTCGCCGGGAGAGGGCGGGCTGGGACACGTAGAGCTCGCGGGCGGCCGCGCTCACCGACCCGGATCGGGCGGCGGCGAGGAACGCGTCGAGCTGGCGGATCTCCATAGATATGCTCCGAACGCATAGCGGCGCGCGATTTTTGGCATTTCCAGAATAGCCCGGGAGCGGGCAGGGTTGTCCTCACCCGTTCCGGGCGGCGCGACCGCGCCGCTCACGGGTCCCGCGACACCCCGACATTCCCGCGACACCCCCGACATCCCCCACCGAGTGAGGAACCGATGACAGTTTCTGCACCCTCCACCCCGAGCGCCCGGTCCCAGCAGACCCGCGCGACCGCCGGCGCCTTCGTCGGCACCGCCATCGAGTGGTACGACTTCTACGTGTTCGGCACCGCCGCCGCGCTCGTCTTCGGCCGCGTCTTCTACCCGGAGATCGCTCCGGGCGCCGGCATCCTGGCCTCGTTCGCCACCTTCTGGGTCGGGTTCCTGGCCCGGCCGCTCGGCGGTCTCGTCTTCGGCCACTTCGGCGACCGGATCGGCCGCAAGCGTGTGCTCGTCATCACTCTGCTGATGATGGGCACCGCCACGACGCTGATCGGCGTGCTGCCGGGCTACGCCACGATCGGGGCGGCGGCACCCATCCTGCTCGTGCTGCTGCGCGCCCTGCAGGGCTTCGCCGTAGGCGGGGAGTGGGGCGGCGCCGTGCTGCTGGCGACCGAGAGTGCACCGCAGAAGAAGAAGGGCCTCGCCGGCGCGTGGGTGCAGCAGGGCTCTCCGGCCGGCTCCATCCTCGCCACCGTCGCTTTCCTGCTCGTCGGGCTGCTTCCCGACGAGCAGTTCCTGGCCTGGGGCTGGCGCATCCCGTTCCTGATCTCGGCCGTGCTCGTCGTCGTGGGTCTGATCGTGCGCATGGTCGTGAACGAGTCGCAGGAGTTCCTGGACACGAAGGCCTCGCGCGTCGTGGTGAAGATGCCGCTCGTCGAGGTGTTCCGCACCGCGCCTGGCGTCGTGCTGCTCGGCATCGCCGCGTCGATCACCGGCATCGCGATGGCCTACTTCACGAACACCTTCCTGCTCGCCTGAACGACCACCTCGCTCGGGATGGACCGCCAGCTGATCCTGAACATCCTGCTCGGGCTCGCGATCATGCAGTTCGTCTGGCAGCCGATCGCGGCGCTGATCGCCGAGCGACTGAGCGCGACCATCGTGATGCTCGGCGGGCTCGTGTTCGCGCTGGTCATGGTGATCCCGTTCTTCCTCGCGATCGTCTCGGCGAACCCGGTGGCGATCACGATCACGCTCTACCTGACCACCCTCGGCGGGTCGGCGTACTACGCGCTGCTGGCCACCTTCCTCGCCGGCGCCTTCCCCACGAACGTGCGCTACACGGGCGTCTCCGCCTCCTACCAGCTCTGCGCCACCTTCATCGGCGGCTCGACGCCGCTCATCGCGCAGGCGCTGCTGACAGCGACCGGGCCGTGGGGCGTCGGCGTCTTCTTCGCTCTCATGCTCATCGCCACCATCGGCGGCGTCTCCGGTCTCGCCGCGCTCGCCCGCCGCAGGGAGGCTCGGGCGCCGGTCGCCGAGCCGGCGGTCGCCGCGCGCTGACGGGCGCCGATCCCCGCGTCGCCGAGCGCCGCACCACAGAACCACCGAACCACCGCATCACCGAGGAGCAACCATGCGCGTCGACGCCATCTACCGGGGACGATTCTGGACCGGGGATCCCGCCCATCCCGAAGCGAGTGCCGTCGCGGTGCACTTCGGCCGCATCCTCGCGGTGGACGACCTGGCCGGACTGGAGGCCGCCGTCGAGGTCGACTTCGGCGGGTCCCGCGTCGTCCCCGGTCTGCACGACGCCCACCACCACCTCGGGCTGACCGGCAACCGACTGGCGTCGGTGGATGTGCGCCCCGGCGTCGTCGACTCCCTGGCCACGCTCTACGACGTACTGCGGACGGCGGCGGCCGCGCTCCCGGCCGGCGCCTGGGTGAAGGCGAGCGGCTACGACCAGAACGCGTTCGGCGGTGAGCATCCGACGGCCGAGGACCTGGACCGCGTGACCGGCGGCCGGCCCTGCCTGATCGAGCACGTCTCGGGGCACATGGTCGTGGCGAACACCGCCGCGTTCGCCGCTGCCGGCTACCCGGACAGCCGGGACTACCCGGACGCCCCCGGCGGCCGGGTCTTCCGCGACGCCGCCGGTCGCCCGCTCGGGCTGCTGCAGGAGAACGCCATGAACGCGGTGCGCAATGTCGCGTCCCGGCTCACCGACGCGGAGATCGCCCGCAACCTGCGCCTCGCGAGCGACCAGGCCCTCTCCTACGGGCTCACGAGCGTGACCGAGCCCGGCGTCGTCGTGGACGGCGCGATCAACCGCGGCGGCGTCGCGATGCACCACTACCTGAACGCGGTCGCGGCCGGCGACATCCGACCGCGGATGACCGTGATGCCGTTCCACTCGACGCTGCACCGGCTCGACGAGGGTCCCGCCGACTGGCAGACCCTCGACTGGGGCGTCCGGACCGGGCTCGGCGACGACCGACTCCGCATCGGACCGGTGAAGATCGTCAGCGACGGCTCCCTCATCGGCCGCTCCGCCGCCGTGCACGAGTGCTACTGCGGAGAGCCGGAGAACCTCGGCGTGCTGCAGCTGACCCCGGAGGAGCTGCGGGACGCGCTGCTCGCCTACCACCGCGCCGGCTGGACGGTCGCCACGCACGCGATCGGCGACCGCGCGATCGACCACGTGCTCGACGCGATCGCCGAGGCGCAGGCCGAGCTGCCCCGGGTCGTCCGGCACCGCATCGAGCACTTCGCCATCGCGAGCGACGAGCAGGTGCGCCGCTGTGCCGAGCTGGGCGTCATCCCGGTGCCCCAGGGCGTGTTCATCTCCGATTTCGGCGACGGCATCCTCGACGCCATCGGTCCCGAGCGCTCGGCGGGCACGTACCGGATGCGATCCCTGCTGGAGGCGGGGATGGTCGTCCCCGGCTCCACGGACTCCCCGGTCTCGGACGCGAACCCGCTCGTCAGCATCCACGACCTGGTCAACCGGCGGACGGCCTCCGGAGCGGACTTCGCTCCGCACGAGCGGGTGAGCGTCGCCGAGGCGTTCGCCGCGTACACGTTCGGCTCCGCCTACGCGGCGGGCGTGGAGGGCGACCGCGGCCGCATCGTCCCCGGCCAGCAGGCGGACTTCGCGGTGCTGGATCAGGACGCGCTCGCCATCGACCCGGCGGGCATCCGCGATACCCGCGTGATGGGTACCGTCATCGGCGGCGAACTGGTGTGGGAGCGCGCCGCGGCGCCGGCCGTCTCGGATGGGCAGCCGCCTCGGCTCCGCTAGATTCGAGCCATGCCACGCCGCCCGCTCCTCGCCGCCGCGACCGTCGCCGTCCTCGCCGTGGGGCTCTCGGGATGCGCGCCCGCGCCCGCGCATCACTCGGATGCCGAGATCGAGCGGTGGATGGACGCGCACTCGGAGGGATCGCTGGGAGGCGGTGGCGGCCGTGGAAGCGAGGGCGACGTGCGGGCGAACCCCGGCGGGACCATCTCCTTCGACCTGCACACGCGTTCGACCGTCACCGGCGCGACCCTGTGGTGCCTCGGTCCCGGGACCGCCCACGTGACCATCACCGCCAGGACGACCGCGGGATCCACGACGAGCCCCGGCGACGTGAGATGCGCCGACGGGGCCCGTCCGCTCGATCTCGATGGGATGGTCCTCGGCGGAGTCGTCGAGGTCGTCGTAACGGACATCGATCTGTCCGGCGCCGACGCCTGGTACATCGCCATCGACGGCCACGACGTAACGGCCTGAGACACCCATTGCCACCGCGCCCGGCAGGAGGCATCCTTCAGGTGACGGCGCCGCGCGCGGTGCCTCGGCTTCCTGCGGTTACGGGGGTTTCCGTGGATGCGCCGTCACACCGCGCGCGGGCCGTACGAAACTTTCGACGGCCGCGAGATGCGTCTAGCCACGGGACATCACACGCGTAACACTGTGCGCACCCGGCACCATCCGGCGCACTCCGCGCCGGCCCATGACGCCGAATGCTGAGGAGGTCGTCCCGTGACGATGCATGCGTCTGTTCAGCACGAACCGCACCCGGATGAGAACGCGCCGGTCCCGTACCTCCGGCACGGTCAGCTCATCTCCCTCATCCGCTGGGACCGGGTCGCCGGCGATTGGAAGTACACGACCCTGCTCGCCGAGTACGCCGGCCGCGACGAGCAGCACTGGCAGGTCGTCGCCCAGGGCAAGGAGATGATCCTGGACCGCTCGGTCTGGGCCATCTTCAACTGACCGCGGCGGCTTGCGCTCGGCGCCGAACGGGCGGGGAATGGAGGGATGCAGATCCGGCCGTTCACCGTCTCCGTGCCCGAGCGCGACCTCGAGGACCTGAGTGCCCGCATCGCCCGCACCCGCTGGCCGGAGCCCGCCACCGCGCCCGGCTTCACCCAGGGCGTTCCGCTCCCGGTGATGCGGGAGGTGGCCGCGTACTGGCAGGAGGGCTACGACTGGCGGCGCCTGGAGGCCGAGCTCGCCGCCATCCCGCAGCACATCGCCCGAGTGGACGGTCTCGACATCCACCTGGTGCACGCCCGGTCGTCGCGGACGGATGCGGTCCCCCTGGTCCTGACGCACGGCTGGCCCGGCTCGTTCCTCGAGTTCCTGGACGTGCTGCCGCTGCTCACCGACCCGCCGGACAGAGGGCGCGCGTTCCACGTCGTGATCCCCTCGCTTCCCGGCTACGGGTTCAGCGGCAGACCAGAGCACGCCGGCTGGGGGATCGAGCGGATCGCCGCGGCCTGGCTGACGCTGATGGACGGCCTCGGCTACGAGCGCTTCGTCGCGGCGGGCGGCGACTGGGGCACGAGCATCAGCACGATGATCGCCGCCCAGGCGCCGCACCGGGTGCTCGGTCTGCACCTGACGCCGCCGCTTGTCGCGCCCGACCCGGCGACGCTCGCGGACCCGACGGACGAGGAGCGGGCCGCCCTCGACGCGCTGGAACGGTCGGCCGAGGGCAGCGCGTACTCGGCGCTGCACGCATCCCGTCCGCAGACGCTCGGCTACCTCCTGCTCGACTCGCCCGTCGGGCAGGCCGCCTGGATCCTGGAGAAGTTCGCGGCCTGGTCCGATATCCGCCCGGGCGAGACGCTGTTCGACGTGATCGCGCGCGACCGCGTCCTCGATGACATCACGCTGTACTGGCTCACGGGCACGGGCGCGTCGTCCACGCGTCTGTACGCCGAGAGCATCGAGACCGTGAGCGGCTGGTTCCGGGAGGGCACCGACGACAGGATCGACGTCCCGCTCGGCGCGGCCGTCTACCGGGACACGCCAGCGCCGTCCCGCCGCTGGGCTGAGCGCCGGTTCCCGGACATCCGGTACTGGAGCAGGCCGGAGCGCGGCGGCCACTTCGCCGCCCTGGAGCAGCCGCGGATCTACGCGCGCGAGCTGCGCGCGTCCGTCGACGCCATCCTGGGGCGACGCGCCACCGGCTGAAACCTGCCGAGCGGGGGCCGTCGTCCCTCTCCCCGCCGCGGCCGCTGCGGTACTACCCTGCGGGCGTGGACGACGACGACCCGGTCGTGAGCAATCCCGACCATTACGCACTCCTCTGGGAGAACGATCGCGTGCGCGTGCTCGAGTACCGGGACGCGCCCGGCGACGAGACGACACCGCACCACCATCCCGACTCGGTGATGGTCACCCTCACCTCGTTCTCGCGACGGCTGGATGCGGGCGGCCGGAGCAGGGACGTCACGCTCGCCGCCGAGCAGGCCGTCTGGCTCCCGGAGCAGTCGCACACCGGACGCAACACCGGGGACAGCCCGACGCACACGATCATCGTCGAGCTGAAGGAGTCGTCGCCGCACCCGCAGGCCGACGGGGACGCCCTCGGTCCGGAGCACACGTGACCCACTTAGTTGCCTCAGGCAACCAAAGGACGTAGTCTGGCGGGGTGACCCCGTCGGATGCCTCGACCCCCGAACGCCAGCTGCTCGCGGCGCTCACCCTGCTCGTCGCCGACTGGGCGTCCGTGGCGACGCAGGAGGCGATCGCCCGCCGCGCCGGCGTGGATGTCGACCCGGTGGACGTGCAGCCGCTCTATGCGCTCGGCCAGCTCGGCCCGCAGCGCGCCAGCGCCCTCGCCGACACCCTGCGGCTCAGCCGCCCGACCATGAGCAAACAGCTGCGCCGGCTCACGGACGCCGGCTTCCTGGACCGCGCTCCGGACCCCGACGACGCACGCGCCTCCATCGTCGCGCTGTCGCAGAAGGGAGCGGCAGCATACGACCGCCTGGTGCACGAGGGCGTCGTGATCGTGCGGGCCGCGCTCGCCGAGTGGGATGCCGCAGGCACCGACGCGTTCGCCCGCGATCTCTCCCGTTTCGTCGCCGCGCTCGCCGTCGAGGGCGGGACGGGAAGACAGCCACGCACGGCCGAATCCGCCGTGCCGGAAGAGAAGAGGTAGACAATGGCCCGCACCTACGTGGTCACCGGATCCGCATCGGGGATCGGGGCGACGACGACTCGCATGCTGACCGAGCGCGGAGAGCGCGTTATCGGCATCGATCTGAAGAACGCCGACGTCGAGGCCGACCTGTCCGTCGCGGAAGGGCGGCGGGATGCAGCGGCCCGCGCGATCGAGCTCGCCGGCGGCAGCATCGACGCGGTGATCGCCTGCGCGGGCATCTCCGCGCCCATCCCGAAGACCATCTCGGTGAACTTCTTCGGCGTGACCGAGCTGCTGGTCGAACTGCTGCCCGCCCTCGCCCGCTCCGAGGCGCCGCGCGCCGCGGTCGTCTCCTCGATGGCGTCCCTGCAGACGAACTCGCGGGAGATGGTGGAGGCCGCGCTCGCGGGCGACGAGGCCGGAGCGCTGGCCATCGCGGAGACCCTCACCGCGCAGGGCCCCGAGGTCGGCTACCTCGTCTACCCGTCCTCGAAGCGCGCCCTCGCGCGCTGGGTGCGGCGCGAGTCGATCACTCCGGCGTGGGCGGGCGCGGGCATCCCGCTCAACGCCGTCGCGCCCGGCACGGTCATCACGCCGATGACCGCCGACCTCCTGAAGACGACGGAGGGTGCCGCGATGGTCGACGCCAGCGTGCCGATGCCGCTGAACTACCACCAGCCCCCGGAGTCGATCGCCGCCCTGCTGATCTGGCTGACCAGCGTCGAGAACACGCACATGGCCGGTCAGGTGATCTACGACGACGGCGGCGCCGACGCGTCGCTGCGCGGCGACGACATCTGGTCCTGGAACGACCGCACCGAGTAGCCGCGCGCGACCGCCGAGTACGAAGATTATCCGCGTACTGGGCGGTTTCGGGGTGATTCTCTGCGTACTCGCGCGCTACTTCGGGGGCTTCGCCGCCGATGTCAGGAGGCTCGCGGCCGCGACGATGACGAGCACGACGATCATCGCGCCGCGGAGGCTCGCGACCTGGCCGATGAAACCGAGCACCGGCGGCCCCACCAGGAATGCGATGTATCCGGCGGTGGCGACCGAGGCGACGGCCGCGGTCGGGTCGCCGTCGCCGACGTCGGCCGCGGCCGAGATCGTGACCGGGAAGCCGAGCGCGGCGCCGAGCCCCCAGAGGGCGACGCCGCTGCCGGCGAGGACCGGGTCGCCCGCGAAGATCATGACGGCGATCCCCGCCGCCGAGACCAGCGTGCTCGCGCGGAGCACCGCGGCCTTGCCGAACTGCGACAGCAGCAGGCCGCCGCTGAAGCGTCCCAGCGTCATCGCCGCCGCGAAGCCGGCGTAGACGACCGTCCCGGCCGTCGCCGACGCACCGTGGCCGTCGACCATCAGGAGCGGGAGCCAGTCGGTCGCCGACCCCTCCGCAAGCGCCAGCGCCAGCACGATCACGCCGAGCAGCACCAGCCGGGGCTGCGTCAGCAGCATCGGCCGCGCCCTCCGGGTATTCGCCCCCGGCCGCCTGCGGGCCTCGGCCGGCACGCGTCCGGTCTCCGCGGGGACGAACCGGATCACGACCGCGAGGACCGCGCCCCCGACCGCCGCCACCCCGAGCAGCTGCCAGATCACCGGGAAGTCGATCGCGGTCAGCCCGATCCCGGCAGCGGCGCCGACGACGGTGCCCAGGCTGAACGAGCCGTGCAGCGCCGGAAGGACCGACCGGCCCGCCTCCGCCTCCAGTGCGGCGCCCTCGACGTTCACCGCGATCTCGGACAGGCCCATCCCCCAGCCGACCAGGGCGAGCCCGGCGAAGACGAGGGGTGCGCTCGAAAGGCCGGCCGCCGCGCCGACAAGGGCGAGCCCGACCGCGAAGGAACCGCCGCCGAACAGGACGATCGGACGGACCCCGTGCCGCCGCACCAGCGGGGCCGAGAGCACCACACCGCTCATCGAGCCGACCGAGAGCCCCAGCAGGATCAGCCCCATCTCGGCGGTCGACGCGTGGACGAGGTCACGCACCGCCGGCGTCCTGACCACCCAGGACGACAGTCCGATCCCGTAGGTGAGCATGATCGCGAAGACGGCGAGCCGCCGCCGCGACCACGCGCGGCCCGCACGGACCGGCCACCCCGACCGCCCCGGCGCTTCGGTCGCCGCGTCGACTGCGGTGCTGTCGGTCTGCGTGTTCTCGGCGGAGGGCATGCGTACGATCGTACATGACGGGTGTACGCTCGTACACATGACCACGGACTACTTCGCAGGCGACTCGCGCACCAACCGGGAGCGGATGCTCGCCGGCGACCTGTACCTCGGCGGCGAGGACCCGGAGAGCGTCCGCATCGCGCAGCGGGCCGTCCAGCTCGCCGACGCGTACCACCGGGCGGCGATCGCCGACGAGGCCGCCGCACGGCCACTGCTCGCCGAGCTCGTCGGCACCCTCGGCGACGGCGCGTTCGTCAAGCCGCCGCTCTACGTCGACTACGGCGAGAACATCCACATCGGCGCCGGCACGTTCATCAACTACAACCTCACCGCGCTCGACGTCGCGACCATCACCATCGGCACGGACTGCCAGATCGGCCCCGGCGTCCAGCTGCTCACCCCGACCCACCCGATCGCCCCGGAACCGCGGCGCGCGCATCTCGAGGCCGCCCTCCCGATCACGATCGGGAACAACGTCTGGCTCGGCGGCGGCGTCATCGTCTGCCCCGGCGTCACGATCGGCGACGACAGCGTCGTCGGCGCGGGCTCGGTCGTCACCCGCGACATCCCGGCCGGCGTCGTCGCCGTCGGAAGCCCGGCCCGGGTCATCCGTCCGGTCGACGACTGACCCGGCGACCGACGCGCTCTCCGCCCCGGCGCTTGACGCCGCCGAGAGAGTGAGTGTACAGTCACTCTCATGTCACCGCGAACGGGATCCCTGTCCACCGCCGAGGAGCGCCGGCCCATCGTCGCGGGCGCAGCGCTCCAGGCGTTCGCCCGCCGCGGCTACCACGGCACGACCGTCGCGGACGTCGCCAGGGAGGCCCGCATCTCCCCCGCCTATGTGTTCAAGCTCGTCCCGTCGAAGGAGTCACTGTTCGTCATCGCGCTCGAACGCTGCTTCCACGACGTCCTCGACGCACTGCGCCGCGGGGCGGATGCCGCGAGCGACCAGAGCCCGACGGGCATCCTGGACGCGATGGGCGCCGCGTACGCGGAGCTGATCCGGGACCGAACCCTCCTCATGCTCCAGGTCCACGCCCAGTCCGTCGCCGACATCCCGGAGATCGGCTCCGCGCTTCGCACCGGGCTGGCCCAGGTGACCCGGTACGCGGCCGAACGCAGCGGCGCCGGCGACGCCGACGTCCAGCGCTTCATCGCCTTCGGCCAGCTCTGCCACCTCATCGTGACCGCGCAGGTGGACACCGTCGACGCCGACTGGGCGCGCCTGCTCTCGGCGGGCATCCGGCACCCCGAGTAAGGCATCGAGCCCCGCCCGCTCCATCCGCTCGCTCTCTGAGTGAGTGACCAACCACTCATCAATTCAGTCAACCCATCTCCGACAGAAGGAAGGCTACCCATGTCCGCTTCAACGCTCCGAACCGCCCCCGGCACCGCCCCCGGCACCGGCACCATCGCTCCCCGAAGCTCCCGGCGCTGGCTGGCGCTCGGCATCCTGGCCCTGGCGCAGTTCCTCGTCGTTCTCGACGCGTCCATCGTCAACATCGCCCTGCCCGTTCTCGGCGAGCAGCTCCGGATGGACACCGCCGCGCTCGCATGGGTGATCACCGCGTACGTCCTGGCGTTCGGCGGACTCCTGCTCCTGGGCGGTCGCCTCGCCGACCGGTACGGACACCGCCGCGTGTTCCTCGTCGGCGTCGCGGGCTTCGTCGCCGCCTCCGCCCTCGCCGGACTGTCAGCGACCAGCGGGATGCTGCTCGCCGCTCGCGCCGTCCAGGGCGCCTCGGCCGCGCTCCTCGCACCCGCCGCGCTCGCGCTGCTCACCCACCTGTTCCCCGAGACCCGCGACCGCACGAAGGCACTCGGCGTGTGGGGTGGGGTCGCCGGGATCGGCTCCGCCGCCGGAGTCCTGCTCGGCGGCGTGCTCACCGCGGCCCTCGGCTGGCAGTCGGTGTTCTTCGTGAACGTTCCCGTCGGCGCCGTCGTGCTGGTCGCGATCCCGCTGCTCATCACGCCGGACCGCGCCACCCTCCGCGGCCGGCAGGACGTTCCCGGCGCGATCACCATCACCGCCGCGCTGGTCTCGGCCGTCGGTGCGCTGTCGGCCGTGGACCAGGTCGGCTTCGCGCACCCGCTGACCATCGGGCTGGCCGCCGCCGCTGTCGTGCTCGCCGTCGCATTCGTCGTCATCGAGCGCCGCACGGAGGAGCCGCTCGTCCCGCTCTCGGTGTTCCGCAACCGCAACCTCGCGGTCGGCAACATCGTCATGCTGCTCGTCGGCGCGGCGATGGTCGCGCTCTTCTTCGCCCTCTCGGTCTACATGCAGTCGGTGCTCCACTACGACGCCCTCACCACGGGCCTCACGCAGCTGCCGCTCGCCGGAGCCCTGGTCGTCGTCGCCGGGATCGCGCCGGCCGTCATCGCGAGGGTCGGCGCGAAGGCGACGCTGATCGCCTCCCTCCTGGTGCTCGCCGGCGGCCTGTCGTGGCTGGCTGCTGCCCCCGCCGACGCCGCCTTCCTCACGCAGCTGCTCGGCCCGACGCTCCTGATCGGCATCGGGATGGGTGGCGCGTTCGTCACGACCACTCAGTTGTCCGTCGACGGCGTCGAGGGCGGCGAGGCGGGTCTCGCGGGCGGCCTCGTCAACACGAGCCAGCAGATCGGCGGCGCCGTGGGCCTGGCGGTGCTGTCGACCGTCGCGGCGGTCCGCACGGACGCCCTGCTGTCCACGGGCGCTCCGGCAGCGGAGGCGATCACCGGCGGCTTCTCGTGGCTGTTCATCGGTGCCGCCGTGATCGCGGCCGTCGCCGCGGTCGCCACCGTGTTCGCCCGATCCCGTCGCTGACCGGCCGGCGGCCCGGCCGCGCTCGTCCGACCCCGTTCGGTACGTCCGCCCCTGCTCGAGCAGGCGTCGGACATACCGGACGGGGTCAGTCGCGCTCCTCGACGCCGGCGGCGAACTCCCGCATGAACAGCGTCTGGGTCACGATCATCCGCTCGATCTCGGCCGGGTCGACCGACTCGTCGGAGGAGTGGATGCGCGACTGCTTGGTGTCTTCCGCGCCCCACAGCAGGATGGCGGCATCCGGCGCGACCTTCTTTAGCGACGCGACGAGCGGGATGGATCCCCCGCTGCCGATCGACTCGACCTCGCGGCCGTATGCCTTCTGCATCGCATCCAGCGCCGCCCGGATCGCCGGGTGCCCCTCGTCCACCCGGAACGCGTGCCCGACCTTCACCTTCTCCACCTCGACGACGCAGTTCCACGGCCGCTGCGCGCGCAGGTGGTCCATCAGCGCGTCCAGCTGCGCGTCGCCGTCCGACCCGGGCATGATGCGCATCGACAGCTTCGCCGTGACCGACGGCAGCAGCACGTTCGACGCCTCGGCGGTGGTCGGCAGGTCCATCCCGAGCACCGTCACGGACGGCTTCATCCAGACCCGGTCGGCGAGGGAGCCGGTGCCCAGGAAGTCGACACCGGGGAGGATGGCCGACCCTTCCCGGTACACCGGCTCGTCCATCGCGGCGCCGTTCCAGGTCCCCGAGTCGACTCCGGGGATGACGGTGTCGCCGTTCTCGTCGTGCAGCGTGTCGAGGATGCGGATCATCGCGCTCATCGCGTCCGGTGCCGCTCCGCCGAACAGTCCGGAGTGCACGGGGTTGGCCAGCGTGCGGACGGTGAGGATGCAGGCGACGTCGCCGCGCAGCGCGGTCGTCAGCCCCGGCCGGCCGACCTCCTGCCCGCCGATGTCGGCGATCACCGCCGCGTCGCAGCGGAACAGCTCGGGATTCGCCTCCACGAACTCCTCGAGGTGCGAGATCGTCTCCTCCTCGCCCTCCGACAGCAGGATGACGCGACACGGCCGGTCCGGTCCGAGCAGGCGCAGCGTGGCGTAATTGGCGACGAGACCCGACGTGTCGTCGGCGGCGCCGCGGCCGTAGATGCGGCCGTCCTCCTTGCGCGTCGGCTCGAACGGCGGGCTGCTCCAGCCCTGGCTCTCGGGCGCCGGCTGCACGTCGTAGTGCGCGTACAGCAGCACCGTCGGGGAGTCGGCGGGCCCCGGCAGGTCCGCGTACACGCACGGATAGCCGCCGGGGACCTCGAGCAGGCGCACGCCCTCCGCGCCCGCCTGCTCGAAGAGCTCCACGACGGCCTGCCCCATCCGGTGCACGGGCTCCGGGTCGAAGCCGGGGAACGCCACCGACGGGATGCGCACCAGGGACTCCAGGTGCGCGATCACGTCCGGCATCATTGCCTTCGCCGCGGCGGCGACGTCGGAGACGGTGTCTGTCATGTCCTCTTCCTTTCGGGCGCTGGATGCACGGATCAATGGATCACGAGCTGGATCAGCAGGCCCGACAGCACGACGGAGACCCACGAGACCAGCATCGGGATGGTGAACGAGTGCCAGACCGGCACCTGCGTGAGCCGGGTCGACCCCGTCCGGTCCGTCTCGACCGCGGCGATCTGCGACCCGTTCGCCGGGAACAGCCAGACGCCGATCAGCGAGGGCCACATCGCCGTGATCACCCCGGGCGCCAGCCCGGCGGCGAGCGCGATCGGGACGAGCGTGTTCGTCGTCGCCGACTGGCTGGTCGTCAGACCGGCCACGACGAACAGGGCGACCGCCAGTAGCAGCGGGTTCGCCTTGATGAGTTCGCCGAGCGGCTGGATGATCGTCTCCTGATTGGCGGAGATGAAGGTGTCGGCCATCCACGCGATACCGAAGAGCGCGACAGCCGCGACGAAGCCCGCCCGCAGCAGCGGCTGCTCGACGACGAGGGACGGCTTCACCCGGCGCACCAGGATGATCACCAGCGCGACGGTGAACATCACCATCTCGATCACCGTGGCCATCGGGATCGGCTGCGGCGTGCCCTCCGCGTCGGGGAACGCCGGGCGCAGCGACGGGAAGAGTCCGAGCAGCACGACGAACAGGGTCCCCACCACGAAGATCCACGCGGCCGTCGCACCGCCCGGCGGGACCGGGTGCTCGATGACCGACGCCTCCTCCTTGGTGAGCCGCCCCGACCCGCGCGGAGGTTTCGTCGTCGTGGCGGTGGTGGTGCCGCCCGCCGTCGCGGTGGCCGGCGCCGCCCCGATGCTCTGCTGGTACCGGGCCTCCAGGGGCGCCGGCACCTGGACCGTCCCCGCCTCGACCCGCTTCAGGAAGACCGGGTCGGCGAGCAGCTCCTTGCCCACGCGCTGCTGCACGAACGACGTGACGATGCAGGCGACGATCGCCGAGGGGACGGTGATGGCGAGCACCTGCGGCAGCCCGAAGCCCTTCGACTCCATCAGCACGAGGTAGGCGGCCATCGCCGCGGAGACCGGGCTCGCGGTGATCCCGAGGCCGGAGGTGACGGTCGAGGAGGCGAGCGCCTTCTCCGGGCGCTGCCCGTTGCGGTACGCCGTCTCGTAGATCACCGGGATCAGGGCGAAGAAGATGTTCGACGTGCCGGACAGCACGGTGAACACGAAGGCGACGAGCGGCGCGACGTAGGTCAGGCGGCGCGGGTTGCGCTGGATGATCTTCGAGGCGATCGACACCAGGTAGTCGATGCCGCCGGCGGCCTGCATCGCGCTGGACGCGGTGATCACGGCGATGATGATGAAGAACGCGTCGATCGGCGGCGACCCGGGCGGCAGCCGGAAGACGAACACGAGGATCACCGTCCCGACGACGCCCCACAGTCCCAGCCCGATCCCGCCGGTGCGCACACCGAGGACGATGGCCCCGATGACGACGCACGCTTGGATGATGACGAGCGCGATCTCCATGGCGAACCTCCCCCTGTAGGCCACAGGATGCACCGGCGCGGTGCGGCTCGGGAAGGGAGCAAATCCCTCATCCCACCGGCTGCGGATGCTCCCGCAGCACCCGCAGCGCCCCGACCTCGTCGTCGATGCCGCCGCCCTCATGGCCGTTGTAGGTCCACAGCTGCAGCTCCTTCGGGCCCGCGTAGGCGTGGAACGCGCCGTACACCGTCGACGGCGGACAGGTCGGGTCCATCATGGCCGCCGAGAAGCGGATGGGGACACGAGCGCCGGCCGCGAAGTTCACACCGTCAACGTAGGAGAGAGTCCTCAGCACCGCGTCCGCGCGGTCACGGTGCACCGCGAGGTACCGGCCGAGCTCGCGGTACGGCTCGCGGTCTGTGATCGTGATCGCGCGCGGGAAGTCGCAGAGGAACGGCACGAACGCGAACGCCCGGGCAAGGCCCGGCTGCAGCGCGGCGGCGGCGAGCGCGAGCCCGCCGCCCTGGCTGAACCCGAGCACCGACACCCTGGACCCGTCGATGAGGGGATGCGCGAGGGCCACGTCCACCGCGCGCACGGCGTCCGTCACCAGCCGGCGGTAGTAGTACGTCTCCGGGTCCTCGACGCCGCGGGTGAGGAAACCGGGGACGGCCGGGCCGGAACCGGCGTCGTCGCGGGTGTCCCCCGTGCTCCACATGGAGCCCTGCCCGCGCGTGTCCATCTGCAGGTGGGCGAACCCCGCCGACGCCCAGAACAGGTTCTCGACCGCACGGCCCCGGCCTCCGCCGTACCCCACGAACTCGACGACCGCGGGCAGCGGGGCCGCAGTGCCCGCCGGAACACGCAGCCAGGCGCGCACGGGCTGGCCGTCGAAACCCGAGAACGTCACGTCGTAGACGTCCACCGTCGTCAGCCCGGAATCGACACGAACGGCGACCGTGTCGATCGCGGCGGCCCGAGCGGCCGCGATCGTGTCCGACCAGAACGCGTCGAAGTCGGAGGGACGCGACTGGGTGCTGCGGTAGGCCAGCAGGCCCGCCTCGTCGAGATCGGTGAACACGCGACTCCTCTGCAGATCGGCCGGGCCCGCTCAGCCCTTCAGACCAGTCTGGGCCAGCCCTTGGACGAACTGCCTCTGCGCCACCACGAAGACGATGAGCACGGGCACGGCGGTCATGGTCGCCGCCGCCAGCTGCACGTTCCACATCGGACCGCTGTACGCGTCGACGAAGCGGGTCAGCGCTTGCGGAAGCGTGAACAGTTCCGGAGAGGTGAGGTACACCGTCGGCTCGAGGTACAGATTCCACACGTTCAGGAACGTGAAGATCGCGACCGCGGCGAGCGCCGGACGAGCCAGCGGCATGGCGATCCGCCACCAGATGGCCGGGCGGCCGAGGCCGTCCAGCCGTGCCGCCTCCTCCAGCTCCGCCGGCAGGGAGATGTAGAACTGCCGCATGATGAACGTCGCGAGCACGCTCGGCGCGCCGAACGAAGTCACCAGGATGAGCGGCCAGTGCGTGTTGACCAGCCCCAGCGTGTTGAACATCTGGAACAGCGGAACGATCGTCACCTCGCTCGGGATGAGCAGCCCCGCCAGCACGACCAGGAACAGCACGTTCTGCCCGCGGAACCGGATGCGCGCGAACGCGTACCCGGCCATCGATGAGATCAGCATGGTGACGGCGGTGACGACCACCGCGATGTAGGCGCTGTTGAAGTACTGCCGCGCGAACGGCTGAAACGTGAACGCCTTCACGTAGGCCTCCATCGTCGGATCCATGGGGATCAGCGACGGCGGGAACGCGAAGATCTCGTTCACCGTCTTGAACGACGACGTGATCATCCACCACGTCGGAAACAGGAACGGGATCGCCATCACCAGCAGCACGATGTACAGCACGGCCCGGCGGCCCGGGTGCGACCGGCGCCGTTCGGCGACGGCGGCCGGAGCAGCGGACGCTCTCCTCTGCTCAGTTCTCATAGAAGACCCACCTCTTGCGGAGTTGCCACTGGACGACGGTCAGGACGAGGACGATCACGAAGAGCAGGATCGCGAGCGTCGAGCCGTAGCCGAAGTGATGGAAGTCGAACGCCTGCTGGAACAGGTAGTAGACGAGCACCGTCGTCGACAGCCCTGGCCCGCCCGCCGTGAGCACGGCGATCTGGGCGAACACCTGCAGGGCCCCGACGATGGTGATGATGACGGTCAGCAGGATGGTCGGTGAGATCAGCGGCAGCGTGATCCGCCGGAACAGCGTCCCGCCGCCCGCGCCGTCCATGCGCCCGGCCTCGTAGAGCTCGGTCGGGACGCCCTGAAGGGCAGACAGGAAAAGCACCATGTTCAGGCCGACGTTCTTGAAGACCTGGACGACGATCACGGCGGCGAGCGCGGTCGGGCCGCTCTGCAGCCAGTTCGGGCCCGTGATGTGGAAGATGCGGAGGAAGCCGTTGATGCCGCCGTTGTCCTGGAGCAGGAAGCCCCACACGATCGTCCACGCGACGATCGAGACGACCACCGGCGAGAAGAAGACGGTGCGGAAGAACGCGATCCCACGCCCCTTGCGGTTGAGCAGGACGGCCAGCAGCAGCGCCAGCGGGATGTTCAGGAACACCAGTCCGACCGAGAACACCGTGGTGACGCTCAGCACTTCGCCGAGCTGCGGGTCGCTCAGCAGCTTCGCGTAGTTGTCGGCCCCCACGTACTGGATCGAGCCGGAGAGCACGTTCCACTCGTGGAAGCTGTAGTAGACGACGAGGCCGAGCGGCACCAGCACGAACAGCACGATGCCGAGCAGCTGGGGTGCGACGAACAGGTAGCCGGTCAGCGACTCGCGCCGCTGCATGGTGAAGAAGCGACGCCCGTCTGCTCGCGAGGCCGGCCTCCCGGCCCGGGCTCGCGCCCGGGCCGGGGAGGTTTCGGCGGTGTCGGTCATGGAGCTCATGACCCCAGCAGCGGCGAGATCGCGGTGCAGACGCCCTTCAGGACGGAGGCCACGTCGGCTCCCGGCTGCCACATCGGGTCGAGCGCGGTCTTCACCTTCGCAGCGATCTCCGCCGAGTTGGCGTGACTCGGCTTCGTCACCGCATTCTTGAAGGAGGGGAGCACGACGTTCTCGATCTGCTCCTTGGTGAGCTTCTTGTTCGTCGCGGAGAGAGTGTCCACGGTCAGCAGGGACGTGCGGGGCGGCGGGAAGTACTGCGCCAGCTGCTTCGCGTTGCCCGGGTTGGTGAAGAACGCGAGGAACTTCTTGGCCTCCTCGGCGTTCTTGCCCTTCGCCAGCACGCCGATGCCGGCCTGCCCGATGACGTTCTGCTGTCCGTCCTCACCCTCCGGGAGGGTCTGGATGTTCCATTTGAATGCATCCGTCAGCAGCGTCGCCCGGGAGATCTGGGTGACGGTGAACGCGCTGTCGCCGGCGAAGAAGTCCGCCTTCGTCCCGGGACCTGGGAACGCGTGCTGGTCGAACGTCGCATCGTGGAGGTAGGTGAAGGCGCTCTGCATCTTCTTCGAGTCGAAGGTGCAGGTCTTGCCGTCGGCCGACCAGGGCGAGGCGCCGAACGAGTCCCACACCGTCGCCAGGTTGCTCCAGGTCTGGTAGTCGAAGTCGCGGATCACCGTGCCCTGCTTGCCGGTCTTCTGGTTGACCTGCGCGCCCACGGCGGCGAGGTCCTTCCAGTTCCACTTGCCCTGGGCCTTCAGCTCCGCCGAGCTCGGCTCCCCGGCGGCGGCGAGCAGGTCGTCGTTGGCGAACACGACGAACGGCGACGTGGAGAACGGGTAGGCGTACAGCTGACCGCCGGTCGTCCACAGTTTCGCGGCATCCTTCCCGATGTCGGCGTAGTCGTAGCCCTTCGTGGACTTCAGTGTGTCGGTGAGCGGCGCGAGCGCGCCCGAGCTCACGAAGTCGGGGGCGTCCGCCTCCATGACCCAGGCCAGGTCGGGCTGCTGACCGCCGGCGATCTGCGTGGTCAGCGTGGTTGCGTAGTCGGCGGCGGGAAGGGAGTCGAAGGTGATCTTGCCGATCTCGGGGTGATCCTTCTTGTACTCGTCCGCGATGGAGGTGAACACGGCGAGCTGGGCCGCGTCGGCCGTCCACGTGGTCATACGCAGGTTGACGCTGCCCGCCGCAGCGGAGGTCGCGGGTGCGGACGGGCTGCTGCTGCAGCCCGCGAGCGCTAGCGCGGCGACCGCGACGACCGCGGCCCCCGTCAGCTTCGTTGCTGGTCTCATTGGTGCTCCTCGATTAGTAGCCGGAGACGTCGGGCCAGTGCAGTTCGACGCCGTTCGCGGCCAGCAGGGACTGGAACTCCTCCAGAAGGGAGGGGGTGTTGCGGACCGCGCGAGGATCCGTCGCGCGGTCCAGGCAGAAGGCCGCTAGCCAGCCGACCGCCTCGCCGATGCCCCACTCCACCGGGTGGAGCCGGAACGCTCCGTTGGTGATGTGGGTGGTGCCGACGTTCTTTCCCGCGGGGAGCAGGTTCTGCATCCGGACCGGGATGAGTGCTCCGAGCGGGATCTCGAAGGGGACGGAGGCGACGTCGATGTAGTTGTCGCCTCCGGTGGAGGGGTGCAGGTCGATGCGGTACATGCCGACGCCGACCGAGTCCGGGTACGTCGCCGGGTCCGCGTTGCCGCGGACCTCGACGGAGAGGTCCCCCTCGACCACCGTGTACTCGGCGCGGATGCGCCGGGATTCGCGGATGTATGGCGCCTGCGCGAAGCCGTCGTCCGTTCCGGTGACGTCCGGGCGCAGCCGCAGACCCGGCCAGCCCGTCCCGCCGTCGGGCCTGGGCGCCTCGGTCTGCAGCCAGTAGAGCATCGCCCTGGACTGCGCTTTGGCCGCAACGAGGTGCTTCTCCGCGTCCTCGCTGTCGATGATCGAGCCGCCGATGTAGTCGATCATCGGCCAGTTGACCAGCACGATGTCGCTCTCGATCGCACCGGGCTGCAGGACCTTCTTCGCGAGCATGCGGCGGAAGATCCAGAGCTCGTGGTCGCCGCCGTCGGCGCGCTGGTCGGCGACGGCCGCGAACGGGTCGTCGTCGATGGTCGGGTCGAAGCTGCGCGTGACGATCTCGAGCGTGCGAGGGTGCGGCGCGGTGAGGCTCATCATGGGAGCGCCCCAGAAGTCCGGCTGGAATGCGCGCCACTCGTCGTAGTCCGCGGGGCGATCGATGGTGTGGTCTTCGCCGTCGATGTGGTCGACGACGAAGCACCAGGAGAGCGCCTGCACGTTCTGCGGATCCCCCACCTCGGGCGCGCTCGGCTCGCCGGTCTCGGCGCGGCTCTCGCTCCCGACCACGTACTCGGTCCCGGTGAGCGGCAGGAGCTCACCGGTCTCCGTCGCGTCCACGAACAGGTCGCCGCGGAGCGTCACCGCCTCGCCGGTGTCGAGCCGGCGCACGGTGACGGAGACGACGTGATCGCCGTCCACCTCCGCGTCGACGGGGACGGCGGGCTGGAGGATGCGGAGACGACCCGAGCTGCGGAACGGCGCCAGCATCCCCTCGATGACGGCGACGCCGACGCGCGGCTCCGCACACAGACGGCTCACCAGTCCCGCGCCGGGGTTGAGGTGGCGCTCTGCGCGGGCCGCGGCCGAGAGCGGGTAGTTCGCACGGTAGTAGTCGCGGATGCCGTCGCGCAGGTCGCGGTAGGAGGCGGTCGAGCCGAACTGCTCGATCCACGTGTGCTCGTCGAGGGTGACGGCCTGACTGGTGAGCTGGCCGCCGAGCCACGCGAACTGCTCGGTCAGGATGACGCTGCGGCCCGCCTTCAGCGCCGACAGCGCCGCCGAGACGCCGCCGAGGCCGCCGCCGACCACGACGACGTCGGCACGGTCCCCTGTCACGACCGTCGGAGACGGCGTGCGGCCGCTCACCGGGCGGCTCCCGCGCGGGGTGCGGCCAAGGTCGAGCCGTCGATCACCGTGCACTCCAGGAGCTGCTGCACCGGGAGCTCCTCCTGGCCACGAGTCCCGTTGAGGAGCTGGTCGAGGAGGACGACCGCGCGGGAGCCGAGCTCGGTGCGGGGCGCGCTGAGGCGCGTGAAGTCCACGTCGCCGCCGCCGCGCCCGTGCTCGCCGAGCACGACGAACGAGAGGTCGTCCGGCACGGCGACCCCGTCGGCCGCAGCGAGAGCGTGCAGCCCTTCCGCATCGGTCGGATCTTCTACGAACAGCACTGTCGCTTCTCCTTCTCTGACCCGGCGCCAGACGGACGCCAGGCCGGCTTCTGTGGTCTCCGCCTGATCGACGGCGACCCCGGCGGAGGTCAGCTCGTCGATCAGGGCGTCGTGACGGTCGCGGGACGATTCCGCGGTGAGCGAGAGCGAGAGCCGCGCGTAGAACGCGGAGTGGTGGCCGGCCGCGACGGCCATGCGCGCCAGCTGCCGGGTGGGCGTCGCGTAGTCGACTCCCACGAACGCGACGCCCTCGACATCGCGGCGACCGATCGCGACGAAGGGATAGCCGCTGTCGCGCAGCCGCGCGAGCTCGTCGGCATCCATCTCGCGTCCGAGCAACAGGCAGCCGTCGGCGAGCCGGAGCCGGCTGTTCTCGTGGAAGATCCGGCGGCGGCCGTCGACGAGGGGCGCGCTGGTGAACATGAGCAGGTCGAGGCCGCGCGTCTCCGCCTCGGACTCGATGCCCGTCAGAAGCGGCGTGTAGAAGTCGGACGTCTCGTTGGGGAAGGCGTGCTCGTAGGTGAAGACGCCGACGAGGTTGTTGGCCGAGCCGGCGAGGCTGCGGGCCACCGGGTCGGCGACGTAGGTGGTCTGCCGGATGACGGCGAGCACCCGCTCGCGGGTCTCCTCCGGGATGCGGACGCCGTTGTCGGAGCGGCCGTTGAGCACGAGCGACACGGTCGCCTGGCTCACCCCGGCGAGCTCGGCGATGGTGCGCTGGGTGATGCGCGGTGCCCGGCTCGGCGCCATCCTGCTCTCCTCTTCGAAATCGGTGGTTGCGCTGGAGCCTACGACATGATGAAGCGCATTATCAAGTTGGTAATAGGTATTATCACCTTGACACGGATCAGACACTGGCGCGAGCATGTCCGTCATGTCAGCGAACGAACCGTCCCGTTCCACCGTCTCGCGCCGCACGGTCCTCGTGGCCGGCGCGGCGGCCGTCCCCGTCATCGCAGCCGGGTCGGCCCTCCTCCCCGCCGCGCCCGCCCGCGCGGCCACCGCCGCCGACTACGCACGCGTCCGCGCCCAGTGGCGCAGCACGCTCATCGGCGACTACGACCTCTCCGACACCGTCGTCAAGGACTACGTCACCGCGTCGGCCGCCGAGGCGAAGGTCCTCTGGGACTCCCTGAACACCTCCTCGGGCCGCACCTTCCTCTGGGCGGATCTGGACAGCAGCACGGTCTCGGCCATCCAGCGCAACAACATGGGCCGGCTCCGCACGCTCGCGCTCGCGCTCTCCTCCCCCGGCTCGGCGCTGTACGACAGCGCGCAGCTGCGGGCGGATATCGTCTCCGCCCTCGACTGGTTCCTCGCGAACAAATACGGCGTCACGAACCGCTACGACAACTGGTGGGACTTCCAGATCGGCATCCCCCTCGCCCTGAACGACGTCTGCGTGCTGCTCTACGACGAGCTCGGCACAACGCGGATCGCGACCGCGATGGCGGCGATCAAGCGTTATGCACCCGATCCGACCGAGACCGGGGGCGCTGTCTCGACCGGAGCCAACCGCAACTGGGCGTGCTCCATCGCGATCCTCCGCGGCGCGCTCAGCCAGGACACCGCCACGATCGCGGGCGCCAAGACCGCGTACGCCGACGTCTTCCCGTACGCGACGAGCCTCGACGGCTTCTACACCGACGGCGGGTTCATCCAGCACAAGTACTACTCGTACAACGGCGGCTATGCCGTCTCACTGCTGCAGTACCTGACCTATTCGATGGTCGCGACGGCGGGGACGCCGTGGGCGTTCACATCGCCCCGGGTCTCCGAGGTCTATGACTGGGTGCAGCGCAACTACGCGCCGTGGATCCACTCCGGCGCGTTCATGGACATGACCCGCGGCCGCGGCCTCTCGCGCTTCTACGAGACCGACCACCGCGTCGGCCGGCTCACGATCGCGACGCTGCTCCAGCTGGCCGCGGTGCTCCCGGCGGCGCAGGCCGCGACCGTGCGCGCACTCTGCAAGGGCTGGATCCAGCGCGACACCTTCCTGCCGTTCTTCGCGTACGACAGCGTGCCGATCGAGCAGGTGCGGCTGTCGTCCATCGCGCTGGGCCGCGCCGTCGTGACGGACGCATCCGTGCCGGCGGCGGCCGAGCCGGCCGACACCGTCATCGCGACCTCGATGGCCCGTGCCGTGCACCGGCGGCCGGGATTCGCGTTCGGCGTCGCGATGGACAGCACGGTGATCGGGCCGTTCGAGAGCGCCAACCAGGAGAACCTGCAGGGCTGGTACACGGGCGAGGGCGCGGTGTACCTGTACCTGCCCGGTCAGACGGGCCACTGGGCCAACCAGTACTGGCCGACCGTGAACAAGTACCGCATCCCCGGAACGACCCTCGACACCCGGCCTCGCACTCCGGGCGCAAGCCGCAGCAACGGCAACACCTGGACCGGGGGCGCCCTGCTCGACGGCGACGCCGCGATCGGGATGGGGCTCAAGATCGCCTCGTCCACGCTGGTCGGCCGGAAATCCTGGTTCTGCCTCGGCGACGCGATCGTCTGCCTCGGAGGCGGCATCTCGAGCAGCGACGGCTACACGGTCGAGACGATCATCGAGAACCGCAACATCGGCCCGAACGGTCAGACCGTCCCGGTGATCGACGGCGCAGCCGTGCTCACCGCCCCCGGCGGCACACCGACCGCCTTCACGCCGGGCTGGGCGTGGATCCCGAACATCGGCGGCTATGTGTTCCCCGCGGGCGGCACGGTCACGGGCGCCCGCGAGGACCGCAGCGGGCGGTGGACCGACATGGACCACCGCGGGGTCTACGACGACGGCACCAGCTATTCGCGCCGCTTCGTCACCCTCTGGTTCGACCATGGAGTGAACCCCGCGAACGCGAGCTACGCATACATCCAGCTGCCCGCTGCGACGCAGGCGCAGACCGCAGGGATGGCCGCATCGACGGACATCGCCGTCGTCGCCAACACCTTCGACGTCCAGGCGGTCACCCGGGCGAGCACGGGGACGACGATGGCGAACATCTGGACCGCGGAGGGCGGGAGCGCGGCGGGCGTCAGCACCGACACACGCGCCTCGCTCGTCGTGACACGATCCGGAGGCCGTCTCTCGCTGGCGGTCAGCGACCCGACCCAGAAGGTGACCGGGCCCGTGACCGTGACACTCGACCAGCCCGCGACGGGCACCATCCAGGCCGACCCCGGCATCACCGTCCTCGCCCTGTCCCCCGTCGTGAAGGTCTCCGTCGATGTGACCGGAGCGGCGGGGAAGACGTTCACCGCACGGTTCTCGGTGTAGTCGGACGGACGGCGCGCGGCCTACAGTGGTCGGCGGGTCCGCGCGCCGTCTGGGGAGGACGAGGATGAAGCTGCTGCTCACGTCGGGAGGCGTCACCAACTCCCGCATCCGCGAGGCACTGGCCGGGATGCTCGGCAGACCGATCGCCGACTGCACCGCCCTGTTCATCCCGACCGCGCAGTGGGGGCAGCCCGCGTGCGGACCGGAGACGGTCTGGAAGTCCACGGCGGATCGCTGGGACGACGAGCCGGGACTCGTCGGCCTCGGCTGGAGGTCGGTCGGCGTGCTCGAGCTGACCGCGCTGCCGAGCATCCCGCCCGAGCGGTGGATGCCGTGGGTGCGCGACGCCGACGTGCTGCTGGTCGACGGCGGGGAGGCGCGCTACCTGTACACATGGCTGCTGCAGTCCGGTCTCGCCGCGCTGCTGCCGGAGCTGCGCGACACCGTCTGGGTGGGCGTCAGCGCGGGCAGCATGGTGCTGACCCCCCGCGTGGGCCCGGAGTTCCTCGACTGGCAGCCGGACGGCCCCGACGACACGCTCGGCCTCGTCGACTTCTCGATCTTCCCGCACCTGGACTACCCCGGCTGGTCGCAGAACACGCTCGCGGCGGCGCGGCGCTGGGCCGAGCGCATCCCCGGCCGGTCGTACGCGATCGACGACCAGACCGCGATCGCCGTGGTCGACGGCAGCGTCGAGGTCGTCAGCGATGGCCAGTGGCACCAGTTCGACACCTGACGGCCGCCGGGCATGCGCCGAGGTCAGGCGTCGAGGCGGGCCACCAGACGTCCGTTCACCTCGCCGCGCTGCAGACGCGCGAGCCCGTCGGGGATGTCGGCGAACGCGATCTCCTCCGCCTTGACCGTGACGCGTCCGTCCGCCATCAGCGCCAGGACCTCTTCGAGGTGCTCGGGCACCCCGGCCACCGTCGCCCCCTGCAGGTCGATGGCGCGGCTGACGAGGTCGATCGAGTTGATCGTCCACTCGGAGCGGCCGAGCCCGACGAGCACAACGCGACCGCGGGTCTTGACGGCCCGGATCGCGCCGGAGGTGGTGGTGCCGAAGCCCGCGAAGTCGATGACGACATCGAGGTCGCGGCCCTCGAGTTCGGCGACGTCAGCGACGACCTCCTGGACGCCGTGGCCCTTCGCCGTCTCCCACAGCGCTTCGCGCGGCTCGACGCCGACGACGGTGGCGCCCTGCGCGAGCGCGATCTGCGCGCCCGTCATCCCGAGCCCGCCGAGGCCGACGATGCCGACGCGGTCCCCACTCTTCACCTGTCCGTAGACGACGACGCCGGTGTACGAGGTCAGCCCCGCGTCCGTCGCCGCCGCGGCCTGCGACCAGTCCATCCCCTCGGGCAGTCGGACCAGCTTCTCGGCATTCACGATCGTGTACTCCGCGTACGCGCCGTCCCGGGACACCCCGGGGGCGTCGTCGGGCGCGATGGCGCTCGCGACGGCGTCGCCGACGCTCCACCCCGTGACGCCGTCGCCGACCTCGGCGATGGTGCCGGACGCCTCGTGGCCGAGGATCACCGGCAACGGGATCGTGAGCGGGATGACGCCCTCCATGTAGCCGACGTCGCTGTGGCACAGGCCGGACGCGACCACCCTCAGCAGCACTTGACCCGGGCCGGGCGCCGGCGTCGGGACCTCCTTCTCCGTGAGGGATCCGTGGACCTCGTCGAGAACCCATGCCTTCATGGCAGCTCCTTTCAGTCGAGCGAAATCGATCGGTGCGGCCGTGACGTGATCCTTCAGGGAGACGGTCGTGACACGATCTCTACACACGAGTCTACGCCAGAATAGACACTGTCCATCGAGGAGCCATGACCGATCAGCGGAACCGACGCACGAGGCTGCGCGCCCTCGACGACGCGCAGGCCATCAACACCCGGGCGCGCCTGGTCGCCGCCTACAGCGCGGCCGCTGCGGAGGGTGTGCGCAACGTCAGCGTGCGCTGGATCTGCGCGTCCTCCGGCGTCGCCAGGAGCACGTTCTACACGCACTTCTCCGGGGTCGAGGATCTTGCAGCCTTCACGGTCACCGAGGATTTCGCCCGGCTCGCCATCGAGGACCTGGACGTCCGCGCGGCGGGCATGAGCGGCGCGGCGGCGGCACGCGGCGGCCTCGCGCAGGTCGTGGCGACGTTCACCAGCCGACGGGCGCTCGTGGACTACTCCTTCGCGCAGACGTCGCGAGCGGTGGTGGTCGACCGGATCATCGACTGGTTCGCCGGCTACACGCGGGAGACGGTCGAGCGGGCGTACGCAGGCGCCGATGAGGCCCGCATCGACCTCGTTACCGGCTTCATCAGCGCGGGCGTCATCCGCACGATCATCGACTGGCTCGACGAGCCGCGGGGCGTGACCAGGGAGGGCATCGTCGACGCACTCGTCGACCTGCTTCCCGAACCGCTGCGCACTGAGGCGGAGTGAGGCGCGCCCTCACCACCCGTGCGTGTTGAACCATTCACGGGATCGGAGCACCTCGAGGTCGGACGCGCGCGGGTCGTCGGTGTCGTGCTCGACGAGCCGGCCGTCCGGGTTCAGGTCGACGAATCGGTGGCAGTCCGGGCACAACGCCCGGCCGCCCGGGAAGCCGTCGGCCAGCTGGGCGGCGCGCTCCCCGGGGCGGCCCGAGCCCGGACAGCGCGCCGGGTCGGCTTGACGGTCGGACCAGAGCAGCGCCTGCCGCCGGTGCAGCCCC
Source organism: Leifsonia sp. NPDC080035 (assembly GCF_040050925.1). Taxonomy (NCBI): domain Bacteria; kingdom Bacillati; phylum Actinomycetota; class Actinomycetes; order Micrococcales; family Microbacteriaceae; genus Leifsonia; species Leifsonia sp. NPDC080035. The sequence continues at coordinate 705,506 of NZ_CP157390.1, forward strand.
GCATGCCCCACCGGTCGCGTGCAGCGCTGCCCACTGCGGCGGCTCGGGCAGAAACGGGCGGGAGTGTCCACGCGACGAATGTAGCCGAATGGAACGGAGGGGACCGACCGACCTCACCCCACCATGGCACGGTCCGCGACCGTCCGGTCGCTGCCGCTGTCGCTCCTCGTCATCAACGTCGCGACCCCCACGGCCGCAAGCCAGAGTGCAGCGATCCCGTTGAACATGGCGACGGCGCCCCATCCGTTCGAGGCGTAGAACTCGGAGGAGTTGAAGCCGAAGAACATCGACGGCACACCCACCAGGTGCAGAGCCGCCACCGCGAACGACGACCAGCCCACCCACCGGGGAAGCACCCCGGTTCGCAGCACCGCGTACCCGAATGCCAGCCCGAACACGAACAGCATCAGGTGCGAGATGGAGCCGTACAGCAAGTACGTGGGGACGGCGCGGGTCGGATCGATGAGGTCGGGCGCCTGGATCGCGCTCCCGCCCTCCAGACCCTTCGCGATCATGTCAACGATGGTCCACGCCACTCCGGCCGTGCCCGCCACGGCGCCGAACCACTCGTAGCGGGCATCCGCCCGCGCGATCAGGAATCGGACGCTGACCATGAAGACGAGGAAGAGCGTCAGCGCCAGGAAGTTGAACAGCGTCCGCACGAGGATGAGCCAGTCCGGCATCGGCGAACCGGTCTCCGCTCCGCAGACCGAGGGGTCGCACGCAGGGACCACGAAGTAGAGCGGCAGCTCGGCCATCGCGAAGACGGCGCCGACGATGGCCGATGCGCCCATCCACTGACGCGCCGAAGCGGGGAAATGAATCTGTGTACGCAATATAGTGTTCATGGCATGCACAGTAACTCGAAACTGTGTAATCCGTCTACTGTTTCGACGGATTCTCTGAGACAATCTCCGACATGGCGCCTCGGACTCCCCACGACTCGACCCTGCCCACCGCGCTCACCTCCGCGTGGGGCATCGTGAGTCCCCCGGGAAGCCGGGGGCCTCGACCCGCTCACTCCGTCGCCGAGATCGTCCAGGCAGCGACGGAGATCGCCGATGAGGAGGGAATCGCCGGCGCGTCGCTTCCGCGCGTCGCTCGCCGGATCGGCCTGACGACGAACGCGCTCTACCGCTACGTCGGGTCCAAGGAGGAACTCGTCGTACTCGTCGCGGATGCCGCCTGGGGCGACCCGCCCGCGCTGCCGTCGAGCGGATGGCGCGAGGCCGCGTCCCTCTGGGCGCATCGGCTCTTCGAACGGTTCCTCACCCGCCCGTGGCTCCTGGACGTGCCGACGACCGTCCCGCTCACCCCGCACACGGCGTCGTGGTTGAACGCGCTGCTCGCGGCGTTGGCGCCGACGGGCATGCCCCCGCACGAGCTGCTCAGCAGCTCCTACCTGCTCGACAGTCACGCCCGCTACGGAGCCAACCTGCGGCGGGCGTCACCGGTGCCGGCTGCACTGACCAAGGACAACCCCGAGCGCCAAGCGGTCGCTGCAGAGGTCCGCGACTTCCTCGACGGGCAGCTCCGTGCACGGGATCTGAACGCCCTCGCCGAGGTCATGGTCGACCCGAGCTTCCTCGACGACGAACCGGCACCCGACGGATTCGAGTTCGGGCTCGCTCGCATCCTCGACGGCATCGAGGCGCACCTCGGGCGGCTGAGCGATGCGGCGGCTCCGCGTTGAGCGGGTCGAGCGAGCGAGGCGTGCCCGCTTCGGATTCGACGCGGTCGAGCAGGTCCGACCAGGTCGCCCTCGTCACCGGCGGCTCGTCGGGGCTCGGCTATGCGATCGCGGAGGCCCTCGCCCGCGCCGGATCCACCGTGATCGTGGCCAGCAGGTCCGCCGGATCCTGCCGCGCCGCGGCCGAACGGCTCTCGGACGCCACGGGCAGCACGGCCATCGGAATCGGCTGCGACGTCACCGACGAAGACTCCGTCGACGAGCTCGTCGCAACGATCGCGGGCCGTCACGGTCGGCTCGACGTGCTCGTCACCAGCGCCGGCGTCCAAGCGCGGGGATCCCTGGACGAACTCGACGTCGCCGCGCTGCGACGCTGCCTCGACGTCAACATCGTCGGCACTTGGCTCCCCTGCCGCGCCGCGGCCCGCGTCATGCGGGCCGCCGGCTACGGCCGCATCCTGACCATTGCCAGCGCCCTCGGCATCGTCGGCGCTGCCGATCGCTCGGGGTACGCCGCGAGCAAAGGGGCGGTGGTGCAGCTGACGCGAAGCCTCGCCGTCGAGCTCGCCGGGAGCGGCATCACGGTCAACTCGCTCGCCCCCGGACCGTTGCGGACGCCGCTCAACGATGGAGCCGACGCGGACGCGCGCGTCCAGCGGTTCCTCGCCGACGAGGTCCCCGTCGCCCGCTGGGCGGAGCCCCACGAGATCACCGCGGCGGCGATGCTGCTCACCGGCGCGGACGCGAGCTTCATCACCGGCGCCGTCCTGCCGGTCGATGGCGGCTGGACGGCCCACTGAGCGTTGCGCCGCTCCGGTGCCGGCGTCGGAGCGGTCGGACGACTCAGGACGCGACGGGCTCGTCCCGTCGGAAGAGGTAGATGCCGGTGAGCTCGCCGTCCGTCGACGTGCTCACACCGCCGCCGAAGTCCGTCGATGACGAGCCCGTCGGCACGAAGACCCACCCGGCGTGCTCCAACCGCCAACCGACCGCCTCGACGCGAGCCAGCAGGTCGTCGCGGACATCGTCCGCGTTCAGGCGCAGCTGGAAGAACCCGTCGCCGTCCGCGAATGCGGCCGTGGCACGGCCGAGCGGGCTCGCCCGGAAGGTACGCTCCTGCTTCGCCCGCCGCGCGGCCTCGCGCTCCTCGTCGGATCGAGCCCACAGCTTCCCCATCGCCACACCCTTCTCGCCGTCGGTCCCCTGGTCAGATTAGGCGGTGCGCCTCGCCGTCGCCCCGAATCGTCTGTCAGCCAGCGGGAGGCCGTGGCACGCCGCCGCTGCGGAGCGCCGCCACGACATGCCGGACACGCGTCTCCAGCTGCGGCCCGTCGGGCAGTCCCAGGCCGAAGACGAGCCGGTGGTAGATCGGTCCATAGAACAGGTCGACGGCGACCCCGAGGTCGACGCTCGCGGGGAGCTCCCGCGCAGCCACGGCCGAGTGCATGCGCTCGTCGAACCGCGCGATGAACGGGTCGACGAGCCGGGTCCGGATCGCGGCGGACAGCGCAGGGTCGCGCTGGCCCTCCGCGACGAGGGATGCGTAGGGGGACGTCTCCTGCGGGCTGAGCAGCTCGACCACGCTCATCGTCTGTGCGCACATGTCACGCACGAGGTCTCCCGAGTCCGGGAACGCCGCGGCGATCTCCGCTCTGCCGGCCAGAGCCTCCAGGAGCACCTCGCCTTTCGACGACCACCAGCGATAGATCGTCTTCTTGCTCACCCCCGCCCGCTCAGCGATGCCCTCGATCGTCATGCGCGCGAACCCGTCGGCGCGGCAGAGGTCGATCGTCGACTCGAGCACAGCGGTCCGGGCGCGCTCGCTTCGCCTGACCGGATCCGGGGTTCCCATGCCATGCAGACTACACGACACGGATCGTGTTGTTTTGCAGCGGACGCTCTGCTACGTTCGCAACACGACACGTTCCGTGTCGCCATATTCACGGAGGGAACACCATGACCACTGCGCCGCCGCCATTCCCCGCCCTCCCGGACGCGCCGAGCAGGGGCCGCGCCCGGCGCGACGGGCACCCCGTCGATCTGCCCGCGGAGTACACGATCGTCGCGCGTGCGCTCGCCCGCTACCTGCGCCGCACCCGCGCCGTCGACGGCGGCCGCCCCCTCGCGTCCGTCCGCGCGGAGGTGGGCGAGCTGCTCGAGCAGGCCGCGTTCGACGGCGCGCCGATCCGGCGGATCGTCGGCCCGGATGCCGCGGAGTTCGCGTGGGACCTCGCCCGCAACCACGGCCCGACGCGACGAGACCGCGTCGCGCGGGAACGACTCGAAGTCGCCATCGGGCGAGCTGAGGCGCGGAGACGATCGCGCCGCGATTCGAGCGGATGAGAAGCACAGGCGCTCACCAGGGTGCGACGACCCGGAAGCCACCGCGACAGTGACGGCGGACGCGACCAGGAGCCCGACATACGTCCAGGCGTGGACCGCATCCGGGATGCGCGGCGGCGGAGCACCACCACGACCGGGATGGACCGAGCAGCAGGGCGGCGGCCGCCGGCACATCGACCGAGCCGACCAGTCCAGGGGCGGAGGAGACGCCGCCGCGCAGGAGCAGCGACGCGATGAGCGCGGGTGCGACGATCGCGAGCGTGAGCGGGTTGGCGAGGGCGGCGACGAACATGCTCGCGCGGCGCGGCGCATGAGGCTAACCCCGCGCTCCCCCGGGGTCCCGCTCGTCGCCGCTGCATGCGCCACCCCATTACCCCAGGCCGGCGGCAGCGTCCACCGGGCGGTGGCCACGCCGAGAATGCCGGAAAATGGTGAGGTGGACAGACTCGAGACCCCGGTTCCGCTTCTGCTCGGAAGGTATCGCCCGGAGCGGCTGCTCGCGCGTGGCGGCTCCTCCATGGTGTTCCGCGCTCGCGACGAGAACCTCGGCCGCGACGTCGCGATCAAGCTGTTCTCCTCGGGGACGCCCGACGACCTCGCGCGGTTCCGCGCCGAGGTGGGCGTGCTCGCCGGGCTCCGCCACCACGGCGTCGTGTCGATCCTGGATGCGGGAGTCGACGACTCGTCGCCGAAGGATCCTCGCCCGTTCCTTGTCATCGAGCTGGTCGAGGGCGACACGTTGCGAGCTGCGCTGAACGCGGGCCCGCTGTCGACCCGGCGGATCGGCGAAGTCGCGTTCGAGGTCGCCGAGACACTCGAATACGTTCACGCGCGCGGCGTCATCCATCGCGACGTCACGCCGACGAACATCATGGTCGTCGACTACGGGACCCGGTTCTCGCGTCCGCGGGCGCGGCTGACGGACTTCGGCATCGCCATCCACGCCACCCGCCCCCAGGAGTTCGCGGAGGAGACGTTCGGAACGGCCGCCTACCTCAGCCCCGAGCAGGTGCGGAACGAGCCGCTGACCCCGGCGTCGGACATCTACTCGCTCGGCCTCGTCCTGCTGGAATGCTTCACGCGGACCGTCGCATTCCCGGGAACCCCGGTGGCATCCGCGCTCTCCCGCCTCGACCACGACCCGGAGGCACCGGACGACGTTCCCGAGCCCTGGCGCGCGCTCATCCGGTCGATGACGCATCCCGACGCGTCGCGGAGACCGTCCGCTGCGGACGTCGCGACCGCGGCGCGAGGTGCCCTGCGCGCGGACAGGGAGCACGAGCCCGCGTAGCCTCACCGCCCGGTGATGCGGTAGCCTCGCGGCGGATGATTCTTCTTGACGTGATCCCCGCGGGCGCCTGACGGCTGCCTGCCCGCGCGTGCGCGCGACGACGGCTTCGTGATGCCCGGGAGTCCTCGACTCCCCGGCCTCGTACCCTTCCCGTCGACTCTTTCAGGAGCACGCAATGACCCATATCCTCGTCACCGGCGCGTCCGGTCGTCTCGGCGGCGCTGCCGTCCGATCCCTTCTCTCCTTTCACCCCGCCGAGGAGCTGCACGCGCTCGTCCGCACAGCCGCTGCGGCCGATCGGCTCGGGCGGATCGGAGTGGATGCGCGCATCGCCGACTACGCGCATCCCGCGCGCCTCGCGGAGGCCTTCCGCGGAATCGACCGTCTGCTGTTCGTCTCGAGCCCCGTGCTCGACCCGGACGAGCGGCTCCGTCAGCACCGCGCCGTGCTCGCCGCCGCGGCGTCGATCGACCACGTCGTCTACACGAGCGTCCACGGCGCCGAGCACGACGCGGCCCACGCGGCGACGGAGGCGGCGCTGCGCGAACGCGGCGGAGCGACGGTCCTGCGCAACGGCTTCTACACGGAGCCGTTCGTGCAGGCAGCCGTCGAGCAGGCGCGGAGCGGTTGGATCGCGTCGGCGACGGCATCCCGGCCGCTGGCCACCGCGTCCATCGCCGATCTCGCGGAGGCCGCCGCGCGCGTGGTCGCCGCCCCTCCCCGGGAGGAGCTGCTGGAGCTGCGCGGGCGGGCATGGACCTACCGGGAGCTCGCGGACGTCCTGAGCGGTCTGCTCGGGCATCCCGTCGAGCACCGCGATGTCCCGGTCGCCGACGCGGGCCCGTTCGGGCCGTTGCACGCGGCCGCGGCGGCGGGGGCGCTCGCCCACGAGACGGACGACCTCCGACGGACGCTGGGGCGCGAGCCGCGGGGGATCGGTGACGTCGCTGGGAGCGTCGTCGGTGAGATCGATGGTTGGATCACGGACGACGCGAGCGGGTCATGAGTCGGTCGGAGGGTCGGACTCGCCGTGCCAGAAGTTGCACCGGTAGCCCCACGGATCCACGACAGTGAAGGTCCGCGGCCCGTACGCCTGCTTCTGCACCGAGCTGATCGGAGCGCTCCCGTCGGCTTCTGCGACCCGCGCGCGGTAGGCATCGATGTCATCGACGTGGACGATGAGGAGGGCACCCGCGCCGTGGCCGACGCCGGGTGGCCGTCCTGTGATGGAGACACGGCTCCCCCCGATGAGGATGTCGGCCTCTTTGGTCGTCGGACCACCGAGCCGCCACCGCGTCGATGGCCCGAACTCGAGCACCCGTTCGAGCCAGTCGAGTGCGGCGTCGGCGTCTTCGTAGTACAGGTACGGGATCACTTCGCTGAAGGCCATCGCGTGCCCCCCTTCGCCGTCCAGAATGCGGCGGTGCGAGGCCGCCTCGTCGCCGGTCGTCCGCACCGCTCCCGCGCCTCGAACGGCGGCCCCGGTCGCCGACGCCGACAGTCTGGTGCACCGCGCTCGGCCGCCACAAGAGCCCGCCGCCACTGTTCCTATCGCCTGCCGAATCGGATCAACCGCGCGAGCCCACCGCTTGCGCCGCGCCGGGGCGCTCGTCGGTTCTGATCGGCAGCGTCACCGGCGTCCTCGGCGCTTCGGATGTTGAGGAACGCGACGAATTCGCAGCGTGTGCAGCTCCAGAGATGGCTGTGGACCGCAAGGCCCACACCGAAGTACGGGTTGCTGAAGACGTTCGCGCGAGCGCCGCAGCGCGGACATGCCCTCGGCAGCGCCGGGAAATCCGACCGGGTCATCGAACGCTGACCACGCTTCTGTGATTCATCCGCTACCGCCTCGGGACCTGTTCTCCATTGCCACCGCAGCGCGGTGCAGAAAGCTGTGGTGGCCCTCCCCACCCGAAGAGGAGGGCCACCGCGCCGTCGATCCGGGGCTCGACGACCCCTCCACGCTATGCACGGCGGCACGGGGCAGATATCCGGTCTGCGCGGCATGTTGTCCGCGCGGCGCGAGCAGGCCGCGCCCGTGGCCTCGCCTCAACCGCGCGGCAGAGCGGGCGTTAGTTAGTGTGCTTACAATCTCGGCATGCAGTCACAGGCGTTCGAGATGTTCGGGAGCCGCCGCATCGCGTCGGGACACGGCGTCGAGGAAGCCCGTCGAGTGCTCTCCGAGGTGTTCCTGCCTGTCGATTTCCCTTCCGCGAAGCCTCGGAACGCCGTCGACCTGACGCTGAACGCGGCCGCCGTCGGCGGGATCGTCTGCGGCTTCATGCGCTTCGGAGACGCCGTGCGCGTTCGGACCGCGGAAGCGCGGGACTTCCACGTCGATATCCCGATCAGCGGCGTCGCGACGATGCGCGCCGCACTCGGCACTCCGGTGCGCGGGACGCCGACGACGGCCGCCGTCTTCATGCCGGGCAGACCGGTCGAGCTCGACTGCAGCGACCGGTTCTCTCAGCTCGCACTGATGATCCCCCGCGACCAGCTCAGGCTCGAACTCGAGAACCTGCTCGGCGAGCCCGCAGGCCGGCCGCTCGAATTCACAGCACAGCTGAACCTCGCCGGCACCGGAGGACTGACGATCATGCACGCCCTCCGAATGGTCGACGGAGCAGCAGCGCAGGAGGATGGTCCGCTCACTCACCCCCTTGCGACGCAGCGGCTTGAGCAGATCATCATCCAGAGCCTGTTGTTCGGACAGCCGCACAACTATTCGGCTCTGTTGGCCGCACCGTCACCGACGGGCGGCTCGCGGCCGGTCTCTCGCGCCGTCGAGCTCATGCGCAGCGATCCCGGTCATCCGTGGACGGTGGCGGAGCTGGCCGCGGACGTTTCGCTGAGCGTCCGAAGCCTGCAGGAAGGTTTCCGACGGTCGCTGGATACGACGCCGATGACGTATCTCCGCCGGCTGCGGCTCGACAAGGTGCACCACGAGCTGTCGACCGCCGGACCGGGAACGGTCAGCGTGACCGAGGTCGCCACGCGGTGGGGATTCGTGCACCTCGGCCGGTTCGCAGGAGAGTACGCACGCGCGTTCGGGGAGCACCCGTCCGCGACCTTGCGGCAACGACGGGGGCTCCCGCGGCATGCGTGAACGACACGCCTGCGAGCGCCGGAATTCGCGCTCGGTGTGCGGCGCCCGGCCCCGAGTGCGGAACCGGTCGAGTATGCACCCCTAGGGCGGTCACTGCGACCGTACGACAGCTGCGATCACCTCGGCTGACCGTCGCCGGAGGAGCCGGCGAGCGCGGCGTCCCGCGCGCGGTCGATGAAACCAGGCAGCGCCGAGCTCTGGACGCGTCCAGTCGACGTGCTGTCGGTCTCCCACCGGTCCCAGCGGCTGAACGGCGTTCCGCCATCCACGACCTCGCGCGCCGCGAGAATGTCGTCCCAGGAGCCGTCCGAGACCAGCGCGGCTGCGAGGTCCGGGTCGGGCGAGTAACGCTCGTCGTCCGCGTCCGCCAGGTATGCAAGCCATCCGGAGAGGACCAGGAGACCGGCCCGGACCTCGGAGCGAGCGGGACCGTCCGGTTCCAACTCGAAGAGCCGCCGGAGCGCGTCCGCCGCGAGTTTCGCGATCTCCGGCCTCCGTGCGTCGAGGGCGAGCTTGACCAGCTCGACCATCGCCCAGGTGCCGCGCGACCGCAAGGCGTGAGTCTCGCTCGCCGAGGGGTCCGAGTACAGGGTCAGGTTCTGAACGCACGCGACGATGCGAACGGGGAGCGCATCGAACTCCGGGCCGCCCCGGCTCAGGATGTCCTGCCACTGCCGCGTGAAGCTCCGAAGGCATTCATCGATGTATCCGCCGGACCCCGTCGCCGCCGCTTCAAGGGTTCGGGTCGTGGTCGCCGTGACGAAGACCTCTGCCACCTGCGGCGAGAGCAGGACATCCTGCTCCACCTCGACGATGCTCTGGAGAAGCCCGCTCCCCCGCGTCAGGGACGTCCCTTCGGCCGCGTCCGCCCGATCGAGCCCGGCCATCCACACGCCTTGCGCGATGTGTCCGAGAAGTTCCAGAGCCCGTTCAGCAGTCGCCAGGGCACCGGATCGGAGACTGGTGCCGATGGCATCCGTGAGGGTGGCGATCTCGTGCTCTGTCTCCTCGTACGCGGTGGCCGCTTCCGGCGGCTCCAGCTCGATGCTCGACTGGAGGAGCTCGACCGCCCGCACCGCCGCGGCATCGTCGAGCCGGTTCGACGTGACGATCCGGAATGCGGTGGCCCCGAGGCGGGTGCGGTCCCCAGGACGGACATCGAGCACGATCTGCGGCGGGTCGTCACCTCCCGAGAGAGCGGGATCCGACCGATCGCGTTCGGTCTCCGACGAATCCAGCGACGCGATCGCCTGGCGCACAGCATCGGGATCGATGGCTCGGATGACCCGCCCGGCCTGGGGCACCGGGACATACAACGTGGAGATGGAGCGAGTGGAGGTGCGCGACGAGTCGGACGTCAGGAGTTCCTCGAGGCCGGTCCTCGCGTCGGAGTACCGGCGCGCCACCCGGTCGAGTCGATCGGACAGCGTCTCGATCAGCGAGGAGCGCACGACCTCGTCCAGGCGGGACGGATGCCCGAAGAGGTGCGCGAGCCTGGACGTCGACACCATCAGCAGGACGGCGGTCGCCGCGAGCCACGCGAACGCGATCACGACTCCCGTCGCGCTCTGCAGCCAGATGGATTCGAGTGCCATGACCGCGTTCCCCGCGAGTCCCGCAGTCACGAACCAGCTTGCGCCGATGTACGCCAGGACGCGCTTGCGGGACGTTCCGATCGCGAGGGGAGCTTCGGCGAACAACTGTGCGGCGATCGTCAGCCCGGCGAAGCCCACGGACAGGAACGTCGTCTGCACCTGCCAGATCGCCGCATCGGAGCCCGCGACCGGCGACAGGTAGCGGTGCACCCAAGCCGCATCGCCGGCGGAGTGGAAGACGATCAGGAGCACCACGCTGAGGAGCAGCGCGCAGGCCACGATAGTGACCTCGCGCCACCACGCACCTCCCGGTGCGTCTGCCACGCCACGCTTCCCGCGCATGACGCGACACTACTCACATGCGGGCGGCTGAGAAGTCCGTGCTCGCCGATATGCACCCGGCGCTCCGCAATCCGCGCACCCCCTTATGCCCGTTCCGATTCCGCGTAACCTGACCGGCATCACGTAAGCATCCGGACCGATCGAGGAGGACATCATGGCTATCGACGACAAGGCGGAGGCGAAGGGCGACAAGCTGAAGGGCAAGGTCGACGAGGTCATCGGCAAGGTCACCGACGACGAGTCGCGCGTGCTGAAGGGGAAGGCGGAGCAGGCGGAGGGAAGCATCAAGGACACCGTCGCCGACGCGAAAGCACACCTGAAGGACACCGCCGACAAGGCGCACGACGACCGACGTGACGACACGAACACTCCCTAGGACCGCGCGTCGCCCTTCTCGTGGGCGACGGCGCGAACGTCGAAACCCCCGCATCCCGTGTGAACATCGGGATCGCGGGGGTTTGCCATGCCGGAACTCAGAGCGGGCGGGACCAGGCGGCTGCCCGGGCGGCTGACCGGACTCGAATCTTCCCTGGGCTCGCGATCATCCGCGGGTTGTCGACAATCGACATTCGGGATACGATGCAGTTCTTCACAAGGGAGTTCACGTGTCTGTCACCACCGCGCCGCAGGCGAGACTTCGGGGCCATTCCCAGGTCATCCTCTTCTCCGTCGTCGCCGCGATCGGCGGCTTCCTGTTCGGGTTCGACACGGCCATCATCAACGGTGCCGTCGATCCGATCGAGAAGAGCTTCCATCTCACCTCGGTGGGCATCGGCGTCGTCGTTTCCATCACCCTCTTCGGGGCCGCACTGGGCGCGTTCTCCACCGGATGGCTCGCGGACCGGATCGGCCGGCCCCGCGTCATGCTGATCGCCGCGGCCGTCTTCGCGGCGTCCGCGGTGGGATGCGGCCTCTCCACCGGATTGTGGGACCTGAGCTTCTGGCGCCTCCTCATCGGCGTCTCGGTCGGGGCCGTCACGGTGATCGGGCCGCTGTACATCTCGGAGATCGCGCCGGCGGCCATCCGGGGACGGCTCTCGTCCCTCCAGCAGATGGCGATCGTCCTGGGAATCTTCGCCGCGCTGCTCTCCGATGCATCGATCGCGGCCGCCCTCTCGGGAGCCGATGCGCTCCACTTCCTCGGGCTGCCGGCCTGGAGGTGGATGTTCATCGCGGGCGTCGTGCCCGCCGTCATCTACGGCTTCGCCTCCTTCCTGGTGCCGGAGTCCCCGCGCTACCTGGTGGCGCGCGGACGTGACGCCGCGGCCCGGCGGGTGCTCCAGCGCCTCGAGAACGACTCGGCCGATGCGGCGGCCGCGAAGGTCCTCGAGATCCGTTCAACGCTCGACTCTGCGGCGCGGCCGCGATTCTCCGACCTCCTCTCCCGGCGGACCGGGTTCCTGCCGATCGTGTGGATCGGTATCGCGCTGGCGGCGCTGCAGTCGCTCGTCGGCATCGACGTGATCTTCTACTACTCGACCTCGCTGTGGCAGTCCGTCGGCTTCTCGGAGTCCGCCTCCTTCGGTCTTTCCGTCTTCAGCTCGATCGTGAACGTCGTCGCGACGGTCGTCGCCATCCTCCTCATCGACCGCATCGGCCGCCGCCGCCTCCTCCTCATCGGGTCCGCCGGGATGTTCGTCAGCCTCGTCGTCGTCGCCGTCGGCTTCTCCACGGCCACGACGGTCGACGGCGCCGTGGTGCTCGGAGGCGCCTGGGGCGTGCTCACCCTCGTCGGCGCGAACGTGTTCGTCGTCGCCTTCGCGATCTCGTGGGGACCCGTCGTGTGGGTACTCCTCGGCGAGATGTTCCCCAACCGGATCCGCGGCGTCGCCCTCTCCGTCGCCGCCACCGCCAACTGGACGTGCGAGGTCATCCTCAACCTGACGTTTCCGACGCTGCGTGACATCTCGCTCTCCGGGAGCTACGCCATCTATGCACTGATGGCGCTCACATCATGGTTCGTCGTCTACTTCGGCGTCCGGGAGACTCGCGCTCGCGAACTGGAGGACATGACGGCGAGCGTGAACGCGTCGGCGGTCCGCTCGCGACGGCGCCTCACGCGCCGGTCGGCGGCTCGCTGAAGTGGGTGCGGATATGGTCCTCGACCGCCGTCGTGGCGCGGCCGGCGTCGCCGCTCCTCAGCACGTCGATGAGTTCGCGATGCTGAGCGGCGACATCCGACGGGTTGCCGTAGTAGGACGCGTCCCGACGGAAGTACGCGCGCACGCGGGGCTGGACGGAACGCCAGATCTGCAGGCAGTGCTGCTGACCGGAGAAGAGGACGACGGCTTCGTGGAAACGCACGTCCTCGTCGGCGATCTCGCCGAGGTCACCCCGTGCCGCGGCTCCCTCCATGCTCTCGACGATCCCCTCGAGAACCCTGAAGTCGTCCTCGCCCATCCGGTCCATGGCCTTGCGGAAGGCGAACTGCTCCAGAGCGATCCGCACGGGGACGAGGACGTTCTCGATCTCCTCCTGGCTGACGCCGAGGACCTCGGTCCCGCGATACGGGTAGGAGACGATGAGCCCCTCCTGCTCGAGCTGGCGCAGCGCCTCGCGCACGGGCGCCCTGCTCGTGCCGAGCTGGTGTGCGATGTCCAGCTCCACGAGCTTGTAACCCGGCGCGAGCTCACCGGACGTGATGGCCTCCCGAAGGACACCTGCCACGCCCTCGCGGCGGGACGTGGACGGAAGGGCACGAAGCGGCAACGTTGGCATCTCCCCAGCTTAGCCGTTGTTTATTGTCGACAGTCGACGAATGAAAAGGAACGAGAGAAGCAGTGAAGATCACCAGAATTGAAACGTGCGGGCTCCGCGGGGCAACCCCCGAGGGCGGCTGGTCGAACGAGTTGCGGCCGGACGACGTGGTCCACACGCTCGTCGCGGTGCACACCGACGCCGGGGTGGTCGGGATCGGAAGCGCGTTCACCACCCAGCACCTCGTCGACGCCGCCCTCGAGGTCCTGTCGCCGCTGCTCATCGGGGAGGAAGCCCTCGACGTCGAGCGCCTGACCGAGACACTCCATCAGAGCGCGTTCTGGATGGGCAGAGGCGGAAGCCTCACGCACGCCACGAGCGCCGTCGACATCGCCCTCTGGGATGTCGTCGGGCAGGCCCTCGGGCAGCCGGTCGGCCGTCTCCTCGGCGGCCGTCATCGCGAACGCGTGCGACCGTACGCGTCACTTCTCATGGACGAGCCCGAGGTTCTCCGCGACAACCTGGTCGAGATGGTCGATGCCGGATTCGAGGCCTTCAAGATCGGCTGGTGGAAGTTCGGTCGGGTGGACGCAGCGACCGACGAGCGCACCGTCGCGGCCGCACGGCAGGCGGTCGGCGACCGGCTGCTCGCCGTCGACGCGGGCGGCTCGGAGGCGTTCTTCCCCGGGACGCTGGCCTGGGCGAAGCGGACGGCCGAGATGCTGAAGGACTACGACGTCGCGTGGTTCGAGGAGGCGCTCGCCCCGGACGACATCGACGGGTTCGTGGAGCTGCGCGCATCCTCCCCCGTCCCGATCAGCGGCGGCGAGGTGCTCACACGGCGACAGAGCTTCCTGCCATACCTGGAGCGGCGGGCGTTCGACATCGTCCAGCCGGACACGACGAAGGGCGGCGGCCTCAGCGAGTCCCGGCGGATCGGATGGATGGCCGCCGACCACGGTATCCGCCTCGTTCCGCACGGGTGGAACACGGGCGTCGGCCTCGCGGCCGACCTGCAGCTCGCCTCCGCGCTTCCCGGCACGGACCTCGTCGAGTACAAGACGGGGTCGGCGTACGTCGACGACCTCGTGAGCGGCGGCTGGCGGCTCGACGAGGACGGCACCCTCGCCATCCCGTCGGCACCCGGCCTCGGCATCGCCCTCGATGTCGACGCGCTCGGCCGCTATGGCACGAACCCGCGCTTCGCGGACGTCGGCCGATGAGCAGGGGAGCGTCCGCCCGGCGCATCATCGCCGTGCTCCGCGCCGACCACGCCGCGGCCTACCGGCCCGTCGTCCGGACGCTCGTCGAGTGCGGCGTCCACGAGATCGAGTTGACGCTCACCACGCCCGACACGCTGCGCCACGTCCGCGGCCTCATCGAGGAGTTCGGCCAGGACGCCTCCATCGGCGTCGGGACGGTCACCGACGAGGAGCTCGCGCGTCGGGCGCTCGACGCGGGCGCGCAGTTCCTCGTCACGCCGGGGCTCGTCGCGGGCGTGCCTGCGTTGGCGTCGCGGCTCGGTGTGCCCACGATCATGGGAGCGCTGACGCCGACGGAGGTCGTGGCGGCCATGGAGGCCGGCGCGGACGCGGTGAAGATCTTCCCCGCGTCCGCGGTCGGCCCGGGGTACCTCCGCCAGCTGCGCGGCCCGTTCCCGTCGCTGGTCGCCATCCCCTCCGGCGGCGTCGAGATCGAGGATGCGGACGGATGGTTCGCCGCCGGCGCGGCCGCCGTCTCGATGGGCGGTCCGCTGATCGGCGACGCGCTCGCCGGCGGATCGCTCTCCGGGCTCCGCGAGCGCGCAGCGCTGCTGGTCGCGCCGGCCGTCCGGGGCGACGACCGATGACGGCTCCCCGCGCCCGCGTGCTCGTCGTCGGCGAGACCATGGGGCTGTTCAGCACCGGCGCCCGCCTCCGCGCGGGAGGCCCGGTCCGCTTCTCCGTCGGCGGTGCGGAGACCAACACCGCCATCGGGCTCTGCCGCCAGGGGATCCCCGTCCGCTGGCTGACCCGGCTCGGCGACGACAGCGCGGGCGAGTCTGTCCTCGCTGCGATCCGCTCCGAGGATGTCGAGGTCGTTGCGGCCATCGACCGGGATCGGCCCACCGGCCTCATGGTGAAGGAGGCCCGGCCGGGCGGCCTGACCCGGGTCTCCTACTACCGCTCGGGCAGCGCCGCGTCCGCGCTGAGCGCCGCGGACGTGCGGCCGGCCCTCCTCGACGGGGTCGAGCTGCTGCACCTCACGGGGATCACCCCCGCGCTGTCGGAGTCCGCGGCCTCCGCCGTGATCGAGGCCGCCCGGCTCGCCCGGGGGCGCGACATCCGGGTCAGCCTCGACATCAATTACCGCTCATCGCTGTGGTCCAGGGAGGAGGCGGGCGAGCGGCTCGCCCGAATGGCCACCCTGGCGGATGTCGTGTTCGGCGATCGCCGGGAGCTCGAGCTCCTGCTCGGCGCGGCCGCGCCGACGGCCTCCGACGAGAGCCTGTTGGACGCCGTCGCCGGCATCGGACCGGGCGAGGTCGTGCTCAAGCGGGGCGAGCGTGGCGCCACGGCACGTGCACACGGGCGTGTTCACGACCAGGCTGCCTTCCCGGTCGCGGCCGTGGACACGGTCGGGGCCGGCGACGCCTTCGTGGCAGGGTACCTCGCCGGCCTCCTCGACGCTCAGCCGCTCGGCGAACGACTGCGACGCGCGTGCGCGTGCGGAGCGCTGGCGTGCCTGAGCGAGGGCGACTGGGAGGGCTCCCCCACCGCCGCGGAGCTCGCCGCCTTCCTCGACGGCGGCGACCCCGTCCTCCGCTGAGCCGCCTCCGGCCGTCCCGGCGGCCTCGACGGAGCCGCGTCAGCCGGCTCGGCGGAGGTGCCGGCCGGGACGCGCGCCCGTGTGCGACGCGTCGCGCACCACGCGGACGCCGTTGACCCAGACGTCCCTGGCGGCATCGGCGTAGCCGCGCGGCACGACGGTCGTGTCGATGATGGCCAGCCGCGCCGGATCGAACAGCACCAGATCGGCGAATGCGCCTGGCCGGACACGGCCGCGTCCCGTGAGCCCGAAGTGATCGGCGACCGCCGAGGTCATCTTACGGACCGCCTCCTCCAGGGTCAGGGTGCGGCGGCGGGCGACGTGATGCGCGAGGAAGTGGGTGTGGCCGTAGAAGAAGAGGGGATGACGCGTCCGCTCCGCGAGCGGACCGTCGGTCCGGCTGGTGTACGCATCCACGCCGAGAAGGAAGTGGTCGTGGGCGATCGCATCGCGCAGATGCTCGTCGGTGAACAGATCGCCCAGCAACTGGACGCTGCCCACCTCCTCCCCGGCGGCGGCGAGGACCTCGAAGAAGGCTCCCCACTCATCGGTGCCGAGGCGACCCGCGATCTCCGGGAACGACAGCCCTTCGAGCTCCGGTGTCGCCGGAGCAACACCGAGGCGCACGCGCTGCCACTCGCCGCGGTGCACGAACCTCCAGTAGCGGTCGCTGTCCTCCCGCACACCGAGCTGGACGTCGGGGTCGCGCAGAAGCCGGGCAATGCGCGCGGGCTCGTTGTCCGCCACGAAGCGGGGCAGGAGACCGACCGCGAACCCGATCCCCTGGTTATACGGTGTCATATCCGCGAGGATGTCCAGCCCGCTCGCTCGCTCGTCGACCACCCGGTCGGCCGCACGATGCCAGGCGCCCTCGTCGGCGCCCGTGTTGTGGCGGACGTTCAGATGCGACAGCTGGGCGCGCCCGGCGGCGCGCGCGATGGCGAAGAACTCGTCCACGGCCGCGTCCAGTGCGCTGTCGCGGTTGCGGATGTGGCTGGCGTAGATCCCGTCGTAGCGAGCGGCGATCCTGGCCAGCTCGGTCAGCTCGTCCGCGGTCGAGAATCGGCCGGCCCCGTATTCGAGGCCGGAGGAGAACCCGATCGCGCCCGCCTCCATCGCCTCGTGAAGCAGGTGCTCCTGCTCCGCGGCGAGGGAGTTCCGGCTCTCCTCCGACCGGCTCTCGGCGGCCTGCCGGAGGGCCGTCTGACCGACGAACCAGGACAGGTTCTGGCTGGTGCCCCGCCCGTGCACCTCCTCCAGCAGTTCGTCGAAGCTCCGCCAGGCGACGGGCTCGTCGAACCCGAACGCGCCGAGTGCGGCGGAGGCGGGGGCGATCCCCGCCTCCGCCAGCGGCGCATAGGTGACGCCGCAGTTGCCGACGACCTCGGTGGTCACGCCCTGCCGGATCGTGCTGACCGCCTCCGGGTTGCCGAGGACGGACCAGTCGCTGTGGCTGTGCGGATCGATGAGGCCGGGGGTCGCGATCAGGCCGTCGGCGTCGATGCGCTCCACGGCCGGCACGTCCTGCGCATCCCCCACCATCACGATCCTGTCCCCCTGAATGCCCAGATCCGCGGGGAACGCGGGCCTCCCGGTGCCGTCGATGATCTGCGCTCCGGTGATCACGACGTCGAGCATCACAGCACCTTGCTGAGGAAGGCCTTCGTGCGCTCCGCGCGCGGGCTCGCGAACAACTCGTCGGGTCGCGCCGTCTCCACGATGGCGCCGTGATCCATGTAGATCACGCGGTCGGACACCTCGCGGGCGAACCCCATCTCGTGCGTCACGACGACCATCGTCATCCCCTCCGCGGCGAGGTCCTTCATAACGGTGAGGACCTCTCCGACGATCTCTGGATCCAGCGCGGAGGTCGGCTCGTCGAACAGCATCACCTTCGGGTCCATGGCGAGCGCTCGGGCGATGGCGACGCGCTGGGCCTGTCCTCCCGAGAGCGAGTCCGGATACCGGTCCGCCTTGTCGGCGAGACCCACCTTGTCGAGGAGGAGGCGGGCACGCTCGTCGCTCTGCTCCGCGGTCCTGCCGAGCACGCGGCGCTGGGCCAGGGTGATGTTGGAGAGGACGGTGAGGTGCGGGAAGAGGTTGAAGTGCTGGAAGACCATCCCGACGTCCCGGCGCACCACAGCGAGGTCCGTCGGCTTCTCGCCCGGTCCCAGCCGGTGGCCGTTGATCGTGATGGCTCCCGCGCTGGGGCGTTCCAGCCCGTTCATGCAGCGCAGCAGCGTGCTCTTGCCGGAACCCGAGGCGCCGATGATGCAGACGACCTCCGATTCCGCCACAGAGCACGAGATGCCGTGGAGGACTTCGGTCTTGCCGAAGCTCAGGCGCAGGTCAGTGACTTCGATCATTTTTCGACTCCAGATGCGAGGGCGAGGGATTCGCCCACGCCGGGGGCGGCCGCTCTCGTCGAGAGGCGTCGCTCGTAGCGACGGGCGAAGGCGGAAGCGGTGTAGCAGATGGCGAAGTAGACGGCTCCGACGACGAGATACGACAGGATGGGGTTCGCGGTGAGCGAGGCGACGATGTTGCCCGAGCGGGCCAGATCCATCAGACCGATCGCCGCCACCAGCGAGCTGTCCTTGATCAGGACCACGAGGAAGCCGATGCCGGGCGGCACGATGATCCGTGTCGCCTGCGGGAGGATCACGAACCGGTAGCGGCTCCAGTAGCTCAGGCCGAGCGCCTCGGCGGCTTCGAACTGCCCGCGCGGGATGGCGGCGATGCTTCCGCGGACGATTTCGCTGACGTAGGCGCTCGCGAAGACCGAGAGGGCGATGACGGCGGCGAGATAGTCAGGGACATCCGTTCCTGGCACCGCGAGCGGGAGCCCGAAGTAGACGAAGAAGATGATCAGCAGGACCGGCACTCCGCGGACGGCGCCGACGTAGACGGCGCTGATCCAGCGCAGGATCGCGATCCGCCCCGACGCCATGAGGCCGAGGGCGAGGCCGAGCGCCCCGCCGAAGACGACGGCGAGCGAACAGATCATGAGGGTCACGAGCGCGCCCTGCGCGATGAGCAGGAGGTCGTCGAGGCCGAAGGACTGGAACATCAGGCAACCTTCCATCGGATGACGCGGGTCTCGACGAGCTTGGAGGTCATGGCCAGGAGGAAGGCCACGCCGAAGTAGAGCAGGCCCCCGACGACGAACGTCTCGACGGTGCGGAACGTCTCCGACGTGATCCCCATCATCACGTGCATCAGTTCCGGCACGGCCACGATCGAGGCGATCGACGAGGCGAGGAACAGCAGGATGATCTGATTCGTCAGCGGGGGGATCACGTTGCGGAGCGCTGGCACCAGCTGCACATCGACGAACGTGGATCGCCGCGACAGCCCGAGCGCCGCCGCCGCCTCGTTCAGCCCCTTCGGGATCGACTCGAAGCCGGCCCGGTAGATCTCGGCCACGTACGCCGCGTTGTTGAGGGTGAGGGCGATGATCCCGGCCGTGATCGGGTCGAGGTTGACCCCGACCTGCGGGAGCGCGAAGTAGATCAGGTAGAGCTGGAGCAGGAGCGGGGTGTTCCGGATGACTTCGATGTACGCTCCGGCGAGGCGCCGCGGCAGTGCCCGCCGCGACGCCCGTCCGAGGTAGAGGCCGATGGCGAGCAGCCCGCCGGCCACGGCCGCGACCGCCGTGATGCCGAGGCTGATCAGCAGCCCGGTGAGGAGCTCGCCGGCGTAGGGGATGAGATCCCCGAAGTAGAGCTGCATGTCACTTGATCAGCTCGGGCACGTCGGTGCCCAGCCACTTCTTGTAGGAGTCCTCGGCCGACGAGCTGATGTTGTAGTTCATGAGGAAGTTGTCGAGGTAGTTCAGCCAGAGCTGGTCGCCCTGCTTGACACCGAAGGACACGAACGACGGGCTCAGCTGCGGGGCATCCAGCACCCGGAACTGCCCCGCCGAGTCCTTCATGATGCCGGCGACCACCGAGTTGCTCTCCATCAGGGCGTCGACCTTGTTGCTGCGCAGCGCCTGGATGGAGTCGGCGACCGCCTCGAACAACGTCGCCTTCGCCTCCGGGAACTTCGAGGCGAGGATCGTCGCAGGCACTGATCCGCGCGTTGCCGCGACGTTGCGGCCGGCGAGGTCCGCGTAGCTCGTGATCGGGCTGTTCACCGGAACGAGCACCACCTGGCCCTCGGCAGCGTACGGCCGCGTCATGGCGACCTTCTGGGCGCGCTCGTCGAGGTTGGTGAGCGCCGCGATGATCACGTCGACCTTGCCGGTCTCGAGCATGGGGATGCGGCTGGCGTTCGTGGCGCTGACGAACTGCGCCTTCGCCCCGAGCGACTTCGCGAGCGCGTTCGCCTTGTCGATGTCGAATCCGTCGTACTTGCCGTTGCTGGTCATCACGCCGTACGGCGGTGCGTCGGCGAACACGCCGATCTTGATGGTCTTCGAGCTGAGCACCTTGGAGAGGACGCTCTCGCCGCCGCCTGCGTTGCCCCCTCCCGCCGAGGGCGAGGTGCAGCCGCTGAGCGCCAGCACGGTGGCGGCGGCGACAGCGGCGGCGAACATGGCTGCTTTTCGGGTGATGTGCATGATCTGAATCCTCTTCGTCTCAGGGTTGACGGGAGCTTATCGTCGATTGTCGACAATGGTCAAGCGAAGATTGTCGACCACGTCGACCCCGCCGTCTCAGAAGTCGTTGGCGCTCTTCGCCATCAAGCCGCCGTCGCAGACGAGATGGCTGCCCGTGACGTACGAACTCTCCCGGCTCAGCAGCCAGAAGGCCGCGTTGGCCACCTCCCCGGGGTCCGCCATCCGCGCCAGGGGGATCTGCGCCTCCGCGAGCGTCCGCAACCGCCGGCGCTCGGCCTCCCGCTCGTCGCCGTCGAGTCCGAAGTAGAGCATCGGCGTATCGGTCGCGCCGGGAACGAGCCCGTTCACCCGGATACCGTCTGGGGCGAGATCGAGGGCGGCGGCGCGGACGAGCGCCGACACCCCGCCCTTCGACGAGCCGTACGCGGCGTTGCTGCCACCCGCGAACCCCACGAAGGCGGAGGGCGAGGAGACGCACACGATCGAGCCGCCCCGGTCGTCGCTGCGCATCCGCCGTGCGGCCGCCTGCACCGTGAGGAAGGTGCCGGTGAGGTTCGTGTCGATCACCCGCCGCCACGTTGAGAGGC
This sequence comes from Leifsonia sp. NPDC080035, assembly GCF_040050925.1. Taxonomy (NCBI): domain Bacteria; kingdom Bacillati; phylum Actinomycetota; class Actinomycetes; order Micrococcales; family Microbacteriaceae; genus Leifsonia; species Leifsonia sp. NPDC080035. The sequence goes on from NZ_CP157390.1 coordinate 726,529, forward strand.
CCAGCTCGGCGATGTGGCCGTTTACCTCGATCCCCGCGTTCGCCACGACGCCGTCCACCCCGCCGAAAGCCTCCGCGACGCGGTCGAACGCGCCGGAGACGTCGTCCTCGCTGGACACGTCTCCCCCGACGGCGAGAGTGCGTGGGCTCCCGGCCTCCCAGCACTCGCGCTCCACGTCCTGGGCCCGTTCGAGGTCCCGGTCGAGGACGGCGACAGAGCCCCCGGCCTTGGCGACGCGCAGCGCGATCGCCCTCCCGATTCCGCTTCCTCCGCCGGTGATCACTACTGCCTCGGTCATCGTTCCTCCTTCGGTCCCATTGTCGACACGGCGTCCGGGCGCCCTCCGATTCTGACGCGATAGCGCTGGGTCTCGCCCGGGCGGATGCTCGTCACCGACCGCGACGCCCGCGCATCCACGATCCCGAGACCGCGAGAGGTGCACGGCTCCCACGCGAGGCAATCCACATCCGGCAGCTCCTCCGACGCGTAGTTCGACCACAGGACGCCGAAGGGGAGGCCTTCCGCGTCGACGGTGACGCTCGGGCCGCCGCGAGGCGCGGCGACCGTCAGCGACGGGGCCATCCACCGAGCGTGCCCCGTCCATCCGTCCGCGTGGGCCGCGACAGGCAGCCGCCGAGGCGAGACGACCGCACCCCCGGCGAAAAGAGCGCGCGGAAAGCAGGGATGCTCGCCGAACGTGTAACTTCGCACGCCGGTGCCGCGATTGGTGATCGACGTGGTCACCGTGAGGATGCCGGGCGCGACCCGGATGTCGCGGGTCACCGCCGCACCGCCGCCATCCAGGAAGTCGCCGGAGACCTCCGTGCGGAGCCGCGTGCCCTGCTCCTGCGACACCCGCCAGGCGACGCGCGGAGCCCAGCCGTGCTGCCAGGTGTCGTCGTCGGGCATCCCTGCCACGGGGAACATCGGGAACCAGCCGCCCCGGAAGATGCCGTCGTCGAAGTCCCGCTCCGACCCTCGCCCCGGTGGGCCGAGCGGAGGGAGCACCGAAGGGGCATCCTCGCGCCGGTACAGGAACTCCACACCACCGATCGCGAACGACGAGATCAGGCAGCCGTAATCGGGGTGGACGGTCGCCCTCGTCTCTCCTGCACGCAGCAGGACATCGGTCACGCGTCGCACGGTGCTCGCCATGGCCTCCCCCTCGTGACGGACGGTCTGCCGGAAGGGGCAAGTCTATGGTCGATTGTCGACACTCGTCAACGGCGCCGCCGGGCCGGGCCGTCTCCGCCGGCGTCGGACGGAGATGCCCTCATTCGTGGCCAGGCGATAGCCGGTGCCCGTCGTGCGCATCGGCAACCCGCACCAGCAGCCGGGACGCCGGGGTCCACCCCCGCACTGGGTGCGCCTCCCTCTTGACACGGACGCCGGCGTTATGATCACCGGCGGCTTGTTTATTTGCGGGCCGTAAACGTCCTGTTACCAGTCTGTTTCCGCGGCCCCGGGGCGCCTACGCGGCCCCATAGCCTCCTTTCTGAGAGACCGTTCAGCCGGACTCTCGGGCTCCTCTCGCCGCCCGGACCGCCCCTGCACCTGGCGCCGGACGACTCCCCCACCCCCGCCTCGAGCTAGGAGAACCTTGCCTGCACGCATGTCCGTGCGGCGCCGGATCGCACTCACCGTCGCCGCCGCCGTCATCCCCATCGTCGCTCTGACGACCGCCCCCGCCGCGGTTGCGGCGCCCGAATCCGATCCGGTCGTGGCTGCCGGCGCCGACTGGGCCGTCACCACCACGCCAGGCGGCTACCTCGTCACCCTCGAGCTCGACGAGCCCCTGCCGATGATCGACGACGCCCCCACCCTGCTCGCCGACGGCGAGCCGATCGGCCTGGCGACCGAGTCCCCCGACGGGCTGACCCTCGGCGTCGTCACCACCGACCCCGCCGTCGCGCACGCCGAATCCGTGACCAAGGGCTGGTCCAGCGGCGAGGAGGACAAGGCCGCGGAGAGCCCGATCGCCCCGGCGACGCCGGCCGTACCGGAGAACAAGACCCTCACCAAGCAGCTCAAGTCGTTCGCCGGGCAGGCCGCCGTCGACGACCCGTCGGCGGCCGGCTCGTACGGTGTGACGGAGGCCGAGTACGACTTCGGCGACCAGGCCGTCCCGCTCGCCGCGATCGGCGGCATCCGCGGCGAGCTCACCGGCAAGATGTACCTCACGAACGCCTCGGGCGCGCGCCCGACGATCGTGCTGCTGCACGGCCGGCACACCTCCTGCTCCGGCACCGGCGCGAACCCGCTGCGCTGGCCGTGCGGACCGACGCAGATGAACATCCGCTCCTACCTGGGCTACGAGGGCACCGCTCGGTCGCTGGCGTCGCACGGCTACAACGTGCTGTCGATCGCCGCCAACTCCGTCAACTCCAACGACAACCAGCTCGCGCTCGACTACGGCGCACAGGCCCGCGGCCAGCTCATCCTCGACACGCTCGGGATGCTCGCCACGGCGAACGCCGGCCGGAGCGTCTCCTACGACGACATCACCACCGCCACCGCGTCGGCGCCGAGCACCACGACCACCAGAACGCTCGACGAGGCGCTCCTGCGCGCCACCACCCGCACCGACCAGCCCGCGCCCGCCTCGACGGTGACCGCCGCCTCCCTGAAGGGCCGCTTCGACCTCGGTCACGTCGGCATCATGGGGCACTCGCGCGGAGGCGAGGGCGTCGTCTCGGCGGCCACCCTGAACCAGGCGCTCGCGAAGCCGTACGGCATCGAGTCGGTGCTGCCGCTCGCCCCTGTCGACTTCGGCCGGATGACGCTGCCGGATGTGCCCACCGCCGTGTTCCTCCCCTACTGCGACGGCGACGTCTCCAACCAGCAGGGCCAGCACTTCATCGACGACTCGCGCCACGCGTTCGACGACGACGTGCTCCGCTCGGCCGTCTGGGTCATGGGCGCCAACCACAACTTCTTCAACACGGTGTGGACGCCGGGCCTCTACCCGGCGGCGACAGGCGACGACTGGCGCACCACCGACACGACCTCCACCTGCGCGACGACGAACCCGACCCGCATGACGGCGGCCCAGCAGTACCAGGTCGGCGTCAGCTACATGACGGGCTTCTTCCGCCTCACAATGGGCGGCGAGACGCAGTTCCAGTCGCTGTTCGACGGCTCGGTCAAGCCCTCCACCACCGCCACCTCCTACGCCGACGTGCGCGTGATGGCGACGCAGCCCGCGTCGAAGACGGCGCTCGTCACCGACTTCACGGAGACCAGTTCGCTCGTGCGGGTGTCCGGAGGCGCGACCGCGGCCGTCTGCACCAACCTCACCGGCCGCACGGTGCCGCAGTCCCTCCCCTTCTGCGCCACCGCCAAGGCCTCCGCGCAGGTGCCGCACTGGACCCCGGGGTCGTTCGCGCCGAACGTCCCCGAGTTCCCGGTGACCCGGTTCCTCTGGACCGGCGCCTCGACGACCGACCCGGCGGTGCCCAGCACCGGTGAGCTCCGCATCACCGTCCCGGCGAAGCTCCGCGACGCCTCCCGCCAGGCACAGCTGACGCTGAAGACCGCCCCCGACGAGGCGGTCCAGACCGGCACCGACTTCACGATCACCGTCGTGGACGGCACGGGCAAGACCTTCGCCATCGCCGCCTCCGCGGTCAACCCGCTCGCCGTGAACCGGATGCCGGGCGGCACGAACACCACGCTGAACAAGGTGGTGCTCCAGCAGCTGACCATCCCCACCTCCACCATCACGGGCATCGACCTGACCGACGTGCGCGAGATCCGCCTCACCGCCAAGGTCGGCGCCGACGGCACCGGCACGGGCGGCGTCTACCTCTCCGACCTCGCGTTCGACACCCCGTCGGTCGGCACCGCCGTCGTGCAGACGCGCACGACGGTCAACGTCGCCCCGACAGCGGTCGAGGAGGGTTCCGGACCCGGCACCGCCGACGTCGCGGTCTACCTGAACCGCGCCGAGAAGTCGCCCGTCACCGCCTACGTCAGCGTCATCGGCTCGGCCACCGGGCTCGTCGGCGTCGGGATGGAGAAGGTCTCCTTCGGGCCCGGCGAGACCTGCAAGGCCGTCACCGTCCCCACCCTCGGGAACACGGCGACGTCCGCCTCCGCCAGCACGGCGTTCAAGGTGAGCGTCACGAACACGACCGACGCCGTCATGGGAGCGGGCGCCTTCGCCAACCTCACCGTCCGTGAGGACGACGGCGTCACCGGCACCACGACCGCCCTGCCCCCCGTCGGCGCCCAGGGCGACGTGTGTGCCGAGCTCGCCGCCGCCACCACCCCCGTCCCGCTGACGACGTCGGCCGAGGACGTCGCACCCGGCGGCGCCTTCACCCTCACGGCCGCAGGCTTCCGGGCCGGCGAGACCATCGCCTTCACGTACGGCGACACCGCCCTGGGGACCGCCGTCGCCACGGCCGAAGGCACCGCGACGATGGAGGTGCCGGTCGCGGAGGACGCCGACCTCGGCCCCGCGGACGCGACGGCCACCGGCTCCGGCTCCGCTAGGCGGGCGACCGTCGTCGTGTCGGTGCTCGCGCCGACGGTGACCACCCTCGCAGCGGCTCCGGGGAAGCCGGCCGCCGGAGAGAAGGTCGTGCTCACCGCGACCGTCACGGGTCGCGACGCCACCGGCATGGTCACGTTCACGGATGCGTCGGCCGCGAACCCGAAGCCTCGAACCGCCGCCCTTGCAGCGGGCCCGACGAAGCTGGGTGAGATCGAGGTCGTGGACGGGGTCGCGACACTGACGCTGCCCTCGGGCCTCGCCGCGGGCGAGCACACCATCACCGCCTCCTTCGCCCGCACCGCGACAGCCGACGCCTCGACCTCCGAGCCGATCACCGTGACCGTGGCCGCGGCTCCTGCGGCCGGCGGGCCGGGCGGATCGGACGGGCCGGGCAACGGCTCCGGCAGCGGCCCGGGCACGCAGGTCGCCGGCTCCGACGAGAGCACCGGGATCGGCTCGCTCGCGGAGACCGGCTCGACCATCGGGCTGTGGCTGCTCGCCGCCACAGCGGCGATCCTCATGGGAGGCGGCGTGCTTGCCCTCTCGCGGCGGCGGCGGACCATGAGCTGAGCACCGCAGACGCCACGAATGGGGCGTCGCGCCCGCTCTCTCGAGCGGGCGCGACGCCCTTCCGCGTGTTCCGGCGGATCTCCGGAGATCGTCACCCGCTGCGCCGCGACGGGCGAGCGGTCGAGGCCCTGACATGCAGCACGGGCGGCGGATCGGCGACCATGATCTCCGTGCCCTCCGTGGATTCGGCGAGGAGCTGCCGGACGGACACGACCCCCATCGCGTACAGGGGGAGGCTGACCGTCGTCAACGGCGGCACCAGGTGCTCGGAGATCCACGTGTCGTGCACGGCGGCGACCGAGAGATCGTCCGGGATCGCGAGCCCGTGATCGCCGGCTGTGCCGAGGATACCGATGCCGATGAGCGAGTTGCCGGCGATCAGGGCCGTCGGCCGGTCGCCTCCGGCGCTCCACCGGGCGGCCAGCTCGGCCAGGCCGGCGCGCCCACCGCTCGCCAGCCAGTCCGTGTGCACGACGTCCTCGGCGCGCAGGGCGAGCCCGGCGTCGGCGAGGGCCGCGGTGACGCCGTTCTCGCGCAGGATCCCCGTCGTCGAGTCGTGGGGCCCGGATACGAGGCCGATGCGGGTGTGGCCGAGCCCGAGCAGATGCTCCGTGAGAAGGCGGGTGCCGGCTTCCTCGTCGGGGTAGACGCTCGTCACCCGCTCCCGCTCCACACGGCTCGGCGCGTTCACGATCACCGTCGGCAGCACGCGGGCGATGTCGGCGATGCGCTGGTCGAACCCGCCGTGGCCGCCCTGGACGATCAGGCCGTCCACCCGGTTCCCGCTGATGAAGGTGCGGAACGCCTGCTCGTCCTCGAGGAGCTCGTCGACGTCGCCGAGCACGAGGAAGTGCGAGTGGGCCGCCGCCTCCGCGCGCGCACCGCGCATCAGCTCCAGGTGGATGGGGCTGGAGAGGTCGTGCACGACCAGGCCGATGAGGCCGTTGCGGCGGATGCGCAGGCTCTTGGCGGCGATGTTCGGCACGTAGCCGAGCGCATCCGCCGCCTCCAGGATCCGCGCCTTCGTCTCGGCGGTCGCGCGCGCCGAGGCGTCCGCATTGAGCACACGCGACGCCAGTGGAACGGACACGCCGGCCGCCCTGGCGACGTCGGCGAGGCGGACGGCGCCCCTCCGCCGACCCGCGGGCGAGGGGGTCGACGGGGGTGGCGCATCCATGCACCCACTATGCCCGCTCGGCCACGGCGGCGTCGAACCGCCGCCGCGGCCGGCCCGGTCAGGCCGCGGTCGTCGCCCGCGTCCGCGTGCCCGCGACCAGTCCACGCGTCTCCGGAAGGAAGAACATGCCGATCGCGGCGAGCACCATCAGCACCAGGCAGTAGAGCGCGACCAGCCAGAACTGGCCGCCCGCCGCACCGGTCAGTGCCGCGGCGACGAACGGCAGCGTTCCGCCGACCAGGGCGCCGGTGATCTCACGGCTGAACGTGACGCCGGTGTAGCGGTAGCGCACGTCGAACAGCTCCGACATGAAGCCGGACTGGGCGGCGAGCATCGCGTCGTTGCAGAACGTGAAGACGAGCACGAGTGCGATCCAGATGAGCAGCGGGGTGCCCGTGTTGAGCAGGAAGAAGAAGGGGTAGATCAGCACGGCCGCGCCGATCGCACCCGCGAGGAAGACGGGACGGCGCCCGACCCGGTCGCTGATCCAGCCGGCGGTCGGGATGGTGACGAACTTCAGCAGGTTCCCGATGAGGATGCCGGTGAGGCCGATCCAGGCCGGCGCGCCGACGATCGTCGTCAGGTAGGTGATGGCGTAGACCGATGGCAGATAGCTGGCGACGTTCGGGCCGATGCTCGCGAGCATCGCGAGCGGGATGCGCCGGCCTGCCGAGCGGAACAGCTCGCGGATGGCGACGCGGGCCACCGCTCCCTCCGCCTTCGTCTCGGCGAACTCGGGGCTCTCCGGCACGCGCAGCCGGATGACGATACCGACGACGCAGACGACGATGCTGAGCAGGAACGCGATCCGCCAGCCCCAGGAGAGGAACGCCTCCTGCGGCAGCGTGGCGTTGAGCACCGTCAGCACACCCGTGGCGAGGAGGGCGCCGGCAGCATTGCCCGCGCCGGGGATGGCGGCGTTGAGCCCGCGCGACGACTCGCCGGAGTGCTCGGCCGCGAGCAGCGTCGCCCCCGCGTACTCGCCTCCCGCCCCGAAGCCCTGAAGCACGCGCAGCACGACGAGGAGGATCGGCGCCGCGACGCCGATGGCGGTGGCGCTCGGGATGAGCCCGATGAGCGTCGACGAGATGCCCATCAGCAGCAGGGTCAGGAACAGCATCTGCCGGCGGCCGTACCGATCGCCGAGGTTGCCGATGATGACCCCGCCGATCGGCCGGGCGAAGAACCCGACTGCGAAGGTCGCGAACGACGCCAGAGTGGCGGTCAGCGCGTCGTCGGTGGGGAAGAACACCGCAGGGAAGACGAGCGCGCTCGCCGTCGCGTAGAGGGAGAAGTCGTACCACTCGAGCGCGGTGCCGACGGTGGCGCCAACGGTGGCCTTGTTGATGCGAAACGTCATTGTTCTCTCATTCATCCTTTCAGGGCGAGCCGGACGGACACGGTGACCCGGGCGGGCTCCCCGTCGGCTGCGATGGCGGTCCCGGCGAGCCGGAGGAAGCCGCCGAACCGGGTGACCCGGACGAAGGCCGAGGAGTCCGTGCGGACCTCGGAGCCCTCGTCGAGCCAGCGGATCCCGTCCGCGCTCAGCTGGACGCGCAGCGAGACGGTTTCGCCGGGGGCGGCGTCGTGCAGTTCGACGAAGAACAGGGCTTCGTCCGCCCACCCGCACTCGTACGGATGGGTCTCGATCGCGCCGTCGAACTCCTGGCGGAGCTCGATGACGGACGTGTAGAAGGTCTTCATGCTGCTGCCTCTCCCGTATCGGCCGAGATGACGACGGAATCGAGGAACAGGGACACCCGCCGGTCGGTGTCCGCCTCGACGAAGAAGACCGGGTTGAGCAGACCCTCGATGTCGTTGTAAGCAGGAGCGAGCGTGGGATGCGCACCCTCGGGGAACCGCAGCACCCGGCCGCCGACGCGGAACTCCTCGTATCGGCGGGTGCGCAAGTCGATGGTGAGGGAGAGCGGGGTCCAGTTGAGCTTGTCGTCGGACTCGTTGTAGATGAGGTGCTGAGCGCCGCCCTCGAACCAGGTCGTCGCCGAGGTCGAGCCGTCGGCGCTCCGGCGCCCGAACCACTGGGGGTCGATCCCCGCCTTGTGCCAGCCGGCCGCCCCGTAGCTCCACTCCGCGTCGGTGTCATCGGTCGGCCCGTAGAACTGCCACGCGCGCACCGGGCGCCCCCCGACGGCGTTGACGTAGCGGACTCCCGGCATGTACCGGTGCTCGGCGTCTTGGAGGTCGACGAACATCCCGAAGGCGCGCACGTCGTCGACGCCGAGCCCAGGGCGGTCCTGCTCCGCCTTGTAGGCGAACAGCGCCTCGATGCGCAGACGGCCGACGCCCGGCGGCACCGCCAGGCGCTTGATCGCGAGCCCCATCGAGCCGGGAGCGGGCGGCTGGTCCGCCGCGGCCGCGGCCGCCCGGCTGGAGATCTTGAGCGAGTAGGTTCCCTGGGCCGACCCGTGCGTGCCTCCGAAGGCGAACGTGGCCGAGCTGAGCATGGTGGGCCCCCAGTGGATCAGGTCGACCTCGTCCGAGTGCTCGCGGAAGCCGGGGGCGACGAAGTTCGGCCGCAGGTCGAGCCACCCGCTCATCCCGCGGTCGAAGTCGTCGGCCACCAGGATCCGCGGGAGCGGGTCGAAGAACCCGGAAACGTGCATGCCCACCTCATCGTCACTTGAACAATCGATTTACCATTTGTACGCTGAGCGGTATCCAGCTGTCAAACCACGCTCCCGGCGGCCTGTGCCGAGCGCGTCGCACCCGAGGAGAGAGAATGACCGCGCACGCCTCCCCCGTCCCCGACCGCACCGGCCTCACCCCGGGCATCGCGCACATCGGTGTCGGAAACTTCCACCGCTCGCATCAGGCGATGTACCTCGACCGGCTCCTCCGCCAGGGCGGCGCCCGGGAGTGGGGGATCGTCGGCGTCGGCCTCCTCCCCGGCGACGCGAGGATGGCCGAGGTGCTGCGCGCGCAGGACTTCACGTACACCCTGGTCGAACTGGCCGGCGACGGCAGCAGGACGGCCACCTCGATCGGCTCGATCGTCGACGTCGTCCACGCCCCCACCGACCCCGAGGCGGTCCTCGAACTGCTCGCGTCACCACGCATCCGGATCGTCTCCCTCACCATCACGGAGGGCGGCTACAACACCTCCGATGTGACGGGCGAGTTCGACACGACGGACGCGGCCGTGCGGGCGGACGTCGGCGCCGACCACCCGCGCACCGTCTTCGGCGTCATCGCCGCGGGGCTGCACCGGCGGCGCCGACGTGGCGTCCCGCCGTTCACGGTGGCATCGTGCGACAACATCCTCGGCAACGGCGACACCGCCCGGCGTGCCCTCGTCGCCTTCGCGCGCCTCGCCTACGACGACGGGTTCGCCGACTGGATCGACGCAGAAGTCGCCTTCCCGAACAGCATGGTCGACCGCATCACCCCGGTGACCGGGGACACGGAGCGGGCCCTCGTCCGCGAGACGTTCGGCATCGACGACGCCTGGCCGGTCGTCTGCGAGCCCTTCGCCCAGTGGGTGTTCGAGGACCGCTTCCCGCTCGGCCGGCCGGAGTGGGAGCTGGTCGGGGCGCAGCCGGTCGACGATGTCGCGCCGTACGAGCTGATGAAGCTGCGTCTCCTCAACGGCAGCCACCAGGCGATGGCCTACCTGGGCCTGCTCCGCGGGCACACCTACGTACACGAGGCGATGGGCGACCCTGCCGTGACCGATCTGATCGATCGCTGGATGGACGAGGCGGCAGCCACTCTCCCTCCCGTCGCGGGGGTGGACATCCCCGCCTACCGGGCGCAGTTGCGCGAGCGGTTCGCCAACCCGTACATCCGCGACACCCTGGAGCGACTGGCGACCGACGCGAGCGACCGCATCCCGAAGTTCGTCCTCGGCGCCGCCAGGGAACGCGCGCACTCGGGCCTCCCCTCACCTGCCGCGGCGACGATCGCCGCGACCTGGGCCGCCCTCCTCGCCTCCGGCCGGCAACTCCCCGACCGCCAGGCGGAGCGGATCTCGGCAGCCGTGGCCGACGCGGCCACCGCTCCCGAGCGGTTCCTCGACCAGCCCGACTGGTTCGGGGAGCTCGCGGACGAACCGGAGTTCGTCGCGGCGTTCGTGCGCGCGTACCGGGAGTGTCGCGGGTGAGGCTCTTCCGTCCCGTCGAGGAGGAGCGCTCCGCAACCTCGTTCAGCCGTCGACGCGATGCACTCGATCGAGGAAGCCGTCGATGAATGCCGCCGTGTCACTCCAGTCGGTCACCTCCCGAGTAGGGATGCCGAGCCTCACGACCGGATAGTCGTTTCCGTCCCGGTCGAGCCGGTCTCCGACGAAGAGCATGTCGGAGAATGCGATGCCGGTGAACTCCGCGAGCCTGGTCATCCCGTACGCCTTGTCGACACCACGGCGTGTGATGTCGATACTGGTCGACCCTCCCGCGCGTACTTCGAGCTCGGGCAGCCTCGACTGCACCGCCGCGCGGAGCCTGTTCCGTCGCGATCCATCGGGGTCCCAGCGGGCCTTCTCCGCGACGGGTGCGAGTTGTCCGAGTGCCGAGAACGTGATCTGCGATCCTCGATCCTCCAGCACCGGCCCCCACGTTCTCGATTCCCACAACCCGAGTCTGGTCGCCTCCTGCTCCACGGCGGCGAGCGCGTCGGATCGCTCGTGCGCCGCCAAGTTCTCGCTGTAGGCGAGCTGCCAGCCGGCGCCGTCCCATCGGAGATAGCGCGTCCCGCAGGTCGGCATGAGGTGGAGCCGGTGGAGGTGCGTGGACGCGGGGAGTCGCGAAAGCAGCTGCCCGCGGAACTGTGCGAAACTCCCGCCCGAGATCACGCAGACGTCCATCACCTCGAGGAGGCGCCCGAGCAGTTCCGCCATGCGTCGGTCAATAGGTGATTTCGAGGGGGCGAGTGTGTCGTCGAGGTCGAACGCAATCAGACGGGTCACCGAAACACCTTTCGTGTGAGGCTGCACGGGCGGCTGGTGCTCTCGCGTGCGATCAAGGACGGCCGAGGAAGGGCAGCAGACTCGGGTGCCTGCCCTGCCAGACGAGCCAGCAACCGGCTTCCGCACACCCGCCCCCACGCCCGGTGATCCCACCGCACGGCCGTCAGCGGGGGATTCGCGTGACGGGCGACGGCGTCATCCTGAAGGGAGAGCACCGACACGTCGGATGGGACGTTCAGGTTCGCCGAACCCGCGACACGGAGTGCAGCGGCGGCCAAGAGGGATGTCTCGTAGACGACCGCGGTGGGAGGCTCGGTGAGCCGCACGAGACGGTCGGTCACAGCGATGGCGGCATCGAGCGGCGAATCGGGGACGGGATGAACGCTCACCGTGAGACGCAATGCGCGCGCGTGTCTCTCGAACGCCACCGCTCGGGAATCCGATCGGAACAGCCCGTCTCGCACGATCATGGCGACGTGCCGGTGCCCGAGGCCGTTCAGATGCAGCAGGGCCTGCAGCACACCCGCGCGATCCGCAGCGACGGCCGAGGGACGGTCGGCGACGACGAACGGGAGCCCCAGGCGCAATAGCGAGCCGAGGCGATCGTCGCTCATCCGCAGGTCCGTCAGAAGCACGATGTCGACCTGAGACCGGCCCGCCAGTTCTGCGTACGCCTCGCTCTCGCCCTCGGCACTGGAGACGAAACGAACGATCATCGACGCGGCGCCTGCCGCAAGTCGGGTGCCGAGCCCATCGAGGAATTCGAAGAGTCCCGACTCCATATCAGCGGCAGGCCGCCGGATGACGAGCCCGACACGGTAGGGCCGATCAAGCGACAGCGCGCGAGCGCCGGCGTCCGGTCGCCACTTGAGATCGCGCGCGGCCCGAAGGATCGATTCCGTCGTCGCCTCGCTCAGACCGCGTCTGCCGTTGAAGACGAACGACACGGCGGTCTTGGAGACTCCGGCACGCGCGGCAACATCCGCGATCGTCACGCGTCGTCTGTGCCCTTCTGCTTCTACCCCGCTGCTGCCCATGGGCCCCCGACCGCCCCCGGCATCTGATTGCGGGTGTACCACTTCGCGGTGTAGACGACGCCCTTGTAGCTCGCCCTGTCCCCAGCGTTGAAGATGCGAGAGGGCGTCCACAGCGCGATGCCATCGGCCGTCGTCGCCATCTCCTGCCACGGCCCCGTCACGCCTCCGGGCACGTCGTTGCGGCTGTACCAGGCGGCCCGATAGGTCTTGCCCTGATACACGACGGTGTCGCCGCCGTTGAAGACGCGAGACGGTGTCCACACGGTCGCACCGTCCTCCGTCATCGCGAGTTGCTGCCATGCACCGGTGTTGGTCGCGCCGGGCTGCTCGGCCTTGGTCGTCCATCCCGCCTTGTACACCGACCCCTGGTAGCTGACGATGTCGCCGGCCTTGTAGGTGGTCGTCTTGACCCAGGCCGCCGGCAGCGCGACCGTCACCGTGACGGCCGTGTGCGCGCCCGCGACTGTCTCGCTGCCGGAGTACGTCGCCGTCAGCGTGTGGACGCCGGCGGCCAGTCCGACCGGGAGGGTGAACGTCGCGACGCCGTCGCGCAGGACCGCGGTCCCGCGATCCTTGTCGCCCTCGGTCAGCACGACCTTCCCAGCCACCGGCAGCGACGACGTGACGGTGACGGTGACCCGTGCCGCCGTCCCCCACGCCGCCGCGACGTCCGGCGCGCTGATCGTCGACGTTGCGCGCAGCCCGTCGAGGGCGCGCTTCAGCGCCGCCGCGCTCGCATCGATGGCCGGCTGAGAGGCGTCGGCGGCCTTCAGTGCCGCCTTCGCCGCTTCCAGGGCGGGCAGCAACGGCGACCAGCTGGCTGCCGTGTACTGCGCGCTGTCGAGCCCGCTCGCCTTCTCCACCAGGGCCTGCAGGACGCTGCGGTCGACCGCGACGGTGACAGGGCAGCGGACGAATTCGTCGCCGGCGCCGTGCACGAGCACGATGGAGGTGCTTCCCGGGGCTCCTGTCGTGAGCGGGACCGCGAGCGCTCCGCCGGCTCCGACCTGGGGCGAGGCCGAGACCGCTGCCACCGCCGGGTCGAGCGAGTACGCCGAGAAGGTGTCCGCTCCATCGGCCGGTGTGATGGTCGCACCGAGCGTCGCGGTGCTGTCGCGCTCCGCGTTCACCGGGGCGGTGCACGCCAGGCTGTAGCCGCCGTAGAGCTCGAACTCCCAGATGTTCAGCCCGTACTTCGTGGCCGGCGAACCGATCACCCGCACGTAGCGCACCTCCGCCGTCGGGAAGTCGGCGATGTCGCGGCGGTGGTCTGCCGTGCCGGTGTTCTGCACGCGGGCCAGCGGCATCCAGTCCGTCCCGTTCACCGATCCCTCGATCCGGTAGTCGGTGGAGTTGCCCGCCTCCCACTCGACGACGGCCTGCGAGACCGGCCGCACCGACCCGAGGTCGACGCGCAGCCAGTTCTGGTTGGTGTACGGCGCCGTGCCGGTGGGCCGGCCCGACGACCACTTGGTGGTCTTCGACCCGTCGGTGGCCGCGGTGGCCTGGATGTTCGACAGGTTGTTGTACACGCTGTCCGCGGTGGTGGGCTTCCCCTGCGCGAGGTTCACCCGGCCGCCGCCGGTGGGCGCCGCGGCGATCGCACCGTCGCCGAAGACCTCGAGCTCCCACACCGAGACGCCGTAGCTCGTGAGCGCCCGTTTCACCGTCTGCATCCGCACGTAGCGGCCGGACGCGTCCAGGGCGACGAGGTCGGTGCCCCCGTCGCTGCCCGCGGCCGGGGTCGCGTAGGCGTCTCGCCACGTGCTTCCGTCGTCGGAGACCTGGAGCTTGTACTGGCTGGCGTAGGACGCCTCCCAGAACAGCCGCACCGCGCCGATCTTCTGCACCTTTCCGAGGTCGACCTGCAGCCAGGACGCATCCGGGGATCCGGTGCGGTCGGCGATCCAGCGGGTGGTCGCATTGCCGTCCGTCGCACTGGCCGGGCTTGTCCCGTCCGAGGCGGACGTCGGGGCTCCGAGGGCGAGGTTCACGCTCGCGACGGCCGCGAACTCGGCGACCGAATAGGAGCCGCCTCCCGGCCCGTCCAGCGGCAGGATGCGGACGAAGCTCGCCGCCGTCGCCGGGAAGTCGACGTGCTGATGGCCGCCCGTGCCGTTCTGAACCAGCTTCTGATCGGTCCAGCTCACGCCGTCGGCCGAGGTCTGGACGAGGAATCGGCTCGCGTAGTCTGCTCCCCAGTCGATGTCGGCCCCCGAGACGTACGATCCGGCCGAGAGCCGCTGCTGCAGCCAGGGCGCGGCGCCTGCGGACCGCCAGCTCGTCGTCGTATCCGCGTCCCCTGCTCGCGAGGGGCCGTTGCCGGCGGCGGAACCGCTCGCGGTGTACGGCGATCCGTCGGAGTCGTCGGCGGCCAGGGGCTCCGTCACCGTCTTGCCCAGGTTGGCGCCCGAGCCGAGCACGAACGTTCCCCGGGATGCCGACGCGCCACCCGTCAGGTTGACGTCGACGAGCAGGCCGGGCTGGCTCGGGTTGGACAGGCTCACCACCGGCGTGCCGGACGACTCGTCGAGCATCACGATGGACGGCTGGCTCACCGTGAGGGTGCGGCCGTCGCCGAGGTCGAGCGATCCGGCGCGGTAGAACGTCGCCATGGTCCGCTTGAGGCCGGAATGCCGCACGGCCTGTACCGCGGTGTCGTTGCGGAGGATCTTCACCGCAGGGTCCGCCGCGTACGCTTTGGTCTGGGCGGCCGATTTCGCCGGGAGCACGATGTACTCGTAGCCGGCGTCCTTCGGCGCGTTCCCGTGATCGAAGTACAGCGTGAAGGCGTCGTGGCTCTGCGGCTCACCGCCGTAGTAGCTGCCGGTCTGGGTCTTGTCGGACACCGTCACGGCCTGATCGGTCGGGAACACGTAGCCGACCTTGTCGTTATACGCCCACGATGGGTCGTCGACGGCCTTCGCATCCGTTCCGGGAGCGACGGCGGCTCCGTCGATGCTGGCGTTGCCCTTCGCAGCGACCTGGTTCACCGTGGTGTGGATCGGCGCGCTCGATGTCGACTGGATGCCGGCGCCGAGCGCGACCATCTCGTCGTCGAAGTAGTAGTAGCTCTTCTGCGCCTGCGTGCCGGCCCGGTCCAGGCTCTCCACGCTCGCGCCGTAGGTGCCGTCCGAGACGCCTCCGGTGAACGCGCCGCCGTTGGCAGAACGCCCATCCTTGCCGAGGGTCGTCTCCTTGACGTAGGGGACGGTGGTGCCCGGGTAGTGGTACCAGTCGAACGCCGGGCCGAGGTCCGTGTACTCCGTGTTCGTCACCTGGATGGCCGTCGTGCCGGTCCGGTTCCACACGATCTCGTTGCCCACGTCCTTGCGGATGGTCGAGCGGTACTCGCTGCCGACGGTACGGCTCGAGTTGAGCCCGGTGACGATCCCGTAGTCCGCGCGCTGGTGCGACGAGAACTCCGACCGCCAGAAGTACCTGTCACCGATCGCGCCGTTGCCCGCGGTCGTGCCCCGGATGTTGTCGGCCATCTCGCGGTAGTCGGTCGCGTAGAGAGGATCGGTGCGCGCCATCCGCTCGAGCGGATCGAGGAACACGGCGGCGTAACTCGTGACGCCGTCGACCGTCGTCGCCGGCCGGTACAGCAGGTACAGCATCTCGATCTCGCCGCGGATCAGCCAGCGGGTGCCGTCGACGATGTAGAACGCGATGGTGTCGAGTTGATCGCGCGTGAACGCGAGGCTCGTGCCGCGCGCCGAGTCGGCCCACATCGCGACCATCGTGAACAGGGCCATCCCATAGCCCTCGCTGTACAGCTGGGCGCCGTGGGCCCAGAACGTCGCATCCGGCTGCACGGCCTCCTGGACCGTCCCCGAGTCGTCCACCGCCACGGTCTGCACCATGGTCGCGAACCCGGCCCTGATCTGGTCGGCGTTGCGGGTGGCGAGCGCCTTGTAGAGGTAGTCGGAGGTGCGCCAGGCGCCGTTCGCTCCCGCAGGGTCGAGCTTGCCCTGGTTGTGCGTGATCGCCAGTGCGGCCGCGTCGGGGCTCAGGGCATCGCCGACGAAGATCGAGATCCGGCCCATGGCGATGGACTCGCCGATCTCGGTCTCCCACCAGTTGGTGTTGCCGGGGTTCACCCGGTCCCAGTAGACCAGGGCGCGCTGCTCAGCGTCGATCAGGCGCGGGTCCTGGTAGCCCTTCGCGGTGGTGTCGCGGTACGCCTGGGCGATCGCGACCATCCGGTAGAGCGCCTTGTATGCGTCCCACGTCTTGCCGTTGGCCGAGCTGGTCGTGTCCTGGTAGTTCACATCCGACCAGGAGCCGTCAGCATTCTGCGAGGACACATAGTCGAGCGCGTTCGAGGTCTGGGCCAGGTAGATGCCGTTGGCGATCTGCACCTCGTCGCCCTGACTCAGGTAGTAGTCCTGCAGGCGGGAGACGATGGTGGAGACGTCGGTCTCGAGGTCGGCCGCCTGCGCGGGTGCGGAGATGCCGGCCGCACCGAGCAGCGCGGCGACCAGGACGGTCGCCACCGCCACCGCCCGGGAGCGGCGGCGGAGCGGGGGACGTGGAGCGTTCGTTTCGGGATGACGCGTCATTGCGCTGGACTCCTCGTGTACGGGGGACGTGCTCTCAGATGGTGCGGATCAGGCGGGCGACGGCGATGCGTGTGTCGGCCGCGCCGTAGAAGACGAAGTGCTCTCCGCCGATCTCCTCGATCGCCGTCGGGAACACCACGTTCGCCACCGTTCCCGCGGTCTCGTCCGCGGTCTCGGGGGTCAGCAGGGGCTCGCGCGTGCGGGCGAGCACGCGCGAGGGGTCGTCGGCGTCCAGCAGCATGGCGCCGACGACGTAGTTGACGCTGAACGCCTGCGGCACGAACGAGCCGCCGGGCAGGTCGCCGGTGACGCCGTGGTGCAGGAGCAGCCATCCCTCCGGCACCCGCAGCGGTGCCGGCCCCGCGCCGATCTTGAGCGCCTCCCACTCGTGCTCGGGACCCGCGACGAAGCGGTGCCCTCCGGGCCTGGTGAGCGCGGTCAGATCCTGGACGGCGTCGTCGACCGGCACATACGAGATCCAGATGCTCGCCCGCGGGTCGGTCACCCCTGCCGGCAGCGGCGGCCGCTCGTCGGGCCGCACGAAGCCGAAGTCCCACATCGGCCGGTGCAGCATCGCGAAGCTCGGGCGCCCCTCCGGATCCGGGACGATCTCGGGGAAGAAGACGACGTCCTTGTTGGGGAACAGGTTCAGGTCGGTGTCGAGCGCGTCGTCGTAGGCGAACTGGACGGGGCCCAGCCGGCGCCAGGCGACGCCATCGGTCGAGACGGCGATCGCGGGCTTCGGGCCGAGCGGCCCGAATGCCACATAGGTCATCACGTGGACGCCGAGGTCGGCGAGCGGAGTGATCCGCGGGTCCTCGACGCCGCCGTGTCCGGTTCCGTGCTCCCACCCGCGCTCGGCCTCCAGCGCGACCTGAAGGCCGTCGACACCGCTCGGCACGCCGTCGGTCAGGACGACCCGGGCCCGGCCGATGCGCGAGACGTTGTGTTCGGCCACCAGCCGGGGGAACAGGTGCACTGTGCCGTCCGGTCCCTGCACGGTCGCGGGGTTGAGCACGCCCTCGACCTGACGGAGGTCGCGCGGATCCGGCTCCATGACGACGCCGGCGCGTTCGAGGACGTAGGGGATGGCGACAGCGGTGCTGCCGGAGCGGAGCGTGGTGGACAACGGGACCTCTCTTGCGGATGGGTGGTGGAATCGCGCGGCTAACCCTTGACGGCGCCGACGACGCCGTTGACCAGGTAGCGCTGGATGAAGATGTAGCCGACGATCAGCGGGGCGGCGACGATGAAGGTGGCGGCCGCGAGGAGCGGCCACTGGTTGCCGTACGTCCCCTTGAAGGCGTAGAGACCGACGGTGACGGGGAACTTGGTGGGGTCTGCCAGCAGCACGGTCGCGAGGATGATCTCGTTCCAGATCCACACCGCCTGCAGGATGAACACGGTCACGAGCGCCGGACGCGCCAGCGGCAGGATGAAGGTGAAGAGGTACCGCCAGTAGCCCACGCCGTCCATCGCGGCGGCTTCGTCCAGCTCGCGCGGGATCGATTTCACGAACCCGCTCAGCAGCAGCGGGCCGACCCCGACGCCGACGCCCACCAGCAGGATGTAGCCGAGCTGCGTGTCGTAGAGGCCGAGCCGCAGCAGCAGCTGGAACTGGGTGATGAGTGCGTTGGGCAGGAACAGCACGAGCACGAACACCACGGACCAGTACTTCGCGCCGCGGACGTAGCCGCGGGCGACCGGGAAGGCCAGAACGAGCGTGAGCAACGTCCCGATCGCCGATCCCGCCGCCGTGTAGAGCACGCTGTTGAGGATGTATGCGCCGAAGTCGCCCTTCTCCCACGCGGTCGCGAAGTTGCCCCACTGCGGGTTCGAGACGATGCCGACGGGGTCGGCGACGAACTCCGCCTGCGATTTCAGGGCGGTGTTGAGCAGGTACAGCAGCGGGAACAGGAAGACGATCATGAGGATGAGCGCGCAGATGTATGCGCCGATCGGCATGCGCCGGCGCCGGTGCCGTTCCGTCGGACGGCGTGCGCCGGAATCCCGTGGCAGCGACTGGACCGGGGCGGACGGCGCGGGATCGGTGGTCGTGGTGGTCACAGCTTTGCCTCTCGCCTGCGGAGGATGGTCAGGGCGAGGATCGAGACGATGGCAACCAGCACGAACTGGACCATCGAGACCGCCGCGGCGTAGCCCTGGGACTGCGACAGCGTCGTGCCGGACGCGCCGCCGAACCCTTGCACGTAGACGAGCAGGGAGAGCACCTGGGTGGAGCGGTTGTTGGGGCCGCTCAGGACGTAGATGAGCTGGTAGCTCTGCAGCGCGTTGACGATGCCGAGCAGGACGTTGGCCGTGATCGATGGCGCCAACAGCGGGACCGTCACGCTGCGGAAGCGCTGCCACCCGCTGGCCCCGTCGATCTCCGCCGCTTCGTACAGCTCTTCCGGCACCGCCTGGAGGCCGGAGAGGAAGATGATGACCGAGACGCCGAGCACCATCCACACCTGGACGAGGATCACGAGGGTCAGCGCGAGGCGCGGGTCGCCGAAGAATGCCGAGTGGCCACCGAAGAGCCCGAGGACGGACGCCGCCGGACCGCCGCTGACGTTGAAGACGAGCGACCAGATCAGGCCCGTGACGGTCACGCCGAGGATCGTGGGCATGAAGACGACCGCACGGTAGAAGTCGCGGCCACGGAGCCGGCGGTTGAGGAGCACGGCGACAGCGAGCGCGACCACGATCTGCACCACCGTGCTGACCAGGGCGAAGATGATCGTGTTGCGCAGGGCGTTCGCGCTGTCCGCCCACTTGGCGGGCGAGAAGAAGTCGACGTAGTTCTGCAGGCCGACGAAGTTGATCGGAAGGCCGGGCAGTCCGCGCAGGTCGGTGAACGACGCGATCAGGACGCCGACGGCCGGTACGAATCCGAAGACGCCGAGGAGCAGCATCCCGAGCCCGAAGGTCAGCCGGACGGGGGTGCGGCGGGGGAAGGGGAACGATTCAGTCATGTTTCTCTCGACTCCCGGGAGGGCGGCCCGCGTCACGCGCGGACCACCCTGCCCGACAGTGTCAGCCGGCCGCCGACCAGGCCTTCTGAGCGGCCTGGGCGGCCTGCTCCGGGGTGGCGGAACCGAGCGGGGTGAGTGCCGGGTAGTTGAACGGGAAGACGGCGTCCTGGCCCGCCTTGTTGTTCGCGAACCAGACCTGGTCCCACGCGGGCTCGTACGACTTGGTGTACTGCCCGATGGACTGCAGGAACGCGCTGGTGGAGATGTCGGGCTGCGCCGACGAGAACCCCGACTTCTGCAGGAACAGCTCGTAGTTCTTCTTGTCCGAGAAGAACTTCAGCCACGCGAGGGCCGCGGTCTTGTTCTTCGCCGAGGTCGGAACGGCCAGCTGCAGCTCGGTCTTCCCGTTCAGCAGCGCGTTGTCGGCCGCGTCATCGGAGCCGGGGAAGGGGAAGTAGCCGTAGTCGAACTTCTTCGCGACGGCTGCGTCGATGGTGGGCTGGTCCCAGGTGCCGTCGACGGTCATGGCGAAGTCGCCCGCCGCGAATCCGGACGGGATCGACGTGTAGTCGGCGCCCGCCGCTCCCTCCTGCGAGTTCTGCAGCACGTACTCCGTCTGCTGCAGGACCTTGACCTCGGTCGGGTCGGTGAGCTTGGCTTTGTCGGTCCACAGCTCCTTCGCCAGCTGCTGCTTGTCGGCGACCGACGGGTACAGCGACGCGACGGAGGCGAGCATCGGCAGGCCGGCCGGCCAGCTGTCCTTCCCGCCCAGGCCGAACGGGGTGATCCCCTTGGCCTTGAGCGCGTCGACGACCGCGGTGAACTCGCTCCAGGTAGTGGGGATCTTCAGGCCGTTGTCGGCGAAGATCTTCTTGTTGTAGAACACTCCGGTGTAGTAGCTCACACCGGTCGGCACCGCGTACTGCTTGCCGTCGATGGCCTGCGCGTCGAGCAGGGTCGGTGTGAACTGCTTCAGGAACGACTCCCCGCTCAGGTCCACCAGGCCGCCGGCCTTCGCCAGTCGGGCGTCGTCGGTGGCCGCGTCCTTCGCGTACGACGGCGTCTCCATCAGGCCCTTGACCACGAACAGGTCGAGGTTGCCGGCGGTGAGGCGCGAGGACTTGGTCGCGGGGTAGTTGTCGTTCGAGACGGTGGAGAAGACCACGTCGACCTTCGGGTACTGCTTCTCGAACGCGTCGTTGATCGCCCGGAAGCCGGCGTCCGTCGCGTCGCTGCTCGAGACCAGCAGCTGCAGCTTCCCGCTGGGCTCGCCGTCGCCGGTTCCGCCCCCGCCGCCGGAGCAGGCGGCAAGGGCGCCGATCGTGGCGGCGGCGACCGCGCCGGCGATCAGCCGCCGACCCAGGGTGCCGCGCAACCTCTTCGTTGCCATGTGGTGTCTCCTCGTCGAGTAACTGGAATGCGGGTATCGGGATGATGTCTCTTACCGAAGCGTTTACCGAAACGTTTCGGTTCGGCCATGATGGCACGCACGAGCGACTTCACGCAACCAGCGTTATCGGGCGGCTCGGACGCGCGAGGTGGAGCCGCGGACCACGAGTGCGGCATCGGGGACGCGAACGTCGTCGACAGCTCCGTTGTCGATGAGGTCGATGAGCATGTTCCCGGCTTCTCGCCCGAGCTCCCGGGGATTCGTGTGGACCGTGGTCAGACGCGGTCGCACGTATGTCCCGAGCCGGATGTCGTCGAAGCCCGCCACGGACAATTCTGTGGGCACGTCGACGCCGAGGTGCTGTGCCTGGGCGATCAGCCCGATCGCGGAGAGGTCGTTTGCGCACATCACCGCTGTCGGGGGGTCGGCGAGTTCGAGCAAGGCGTTGGCAGCCGACGCCCCGCCGAGGTAGGTGAAGTCTCCGGGGACGACGGGTCCCGGCCGCAACCCGAGGTCATCGAGCGCAGCACGCCAGGCCTGCTCCCGCTGCACGGAGTGCCACATGTCCGGCCGTCCGCTCACGTACGCGATAGTGCGATGGCCGAGCTCGACGAGGTGCCTGAGTGTCGCCGCGATCCCGGATTCCGGCGCTTGCCGCACCGCCGAGAACGGAAAGGGCGCGCCGGGGTTGATCGCGACCGCGGGAAGCTCCAGTCTCCGCAGGAGCGGGATGCGCGGGTCGTCGACTTCGATGTCGTTGATGAACACGCCGTCGACGCGGCGCCCGGCGGCGAGCTTCTCGTAGCGCTGCAGAACTTCGTCGGTCTCCGCGCTGATCTGGAGGACGAGCGCGTAGCCGCGCGGATCGATCGCGTCCTCGATTCCGCCGATGAACCCGCCGAAGAACGGGTCGAGTTCCAGCACGTCGGGATCCCTGTGCAGAACGAGCCCGACGGTGAACGCCCGCCGCCCCGAGAGGCTCTTCCCCCGAAGGGAGGGAACGAAACCGAGCTCGGAGGCGACCTGGATGATGCGGGCACGCGTTGCGTCCGACACTCCCGGCCGTCCATTGAGCGCGCTCGACACGGAGCTGATCGCGACCCCGGCCTTGTTGGCGACGTCGATGATGGTCACCCGTGGGTCAGCCACCGCAACACCTCGCCTCCCGCTCTCCCCCGAGCGACGGCAATCATATGCCGAAAACGCAAGCAGCCGCGTGGATGGGGTCGCCGCGCAACCGGTCCCGGCATGGAGCACGATCGGTCGCGGCGATCCGACGGCCCGACGATCCCGTCGCACCGGTCCACCGCCCCTGATAGGGAAAGGCGAGGCCGGCGCAACACCGGCCCCGCCCTTTCGCCCTCTTACTTGGTGACAGTGACCGTCATCGTCTTACTGCTGGTGGTGCCGGCGGCGTTGGTGAAGTCGACCCGGTACACGTACGTGCCCGTGTCCTTCCCCTCCACCTTCAACGTCGCGGTCTGCGCGTTCGGGGTGCTCGCGGTGAGCGTCCCCTGCCCGACCGCCGCCCCGTTCTCGTAGAACGTGTACGACGTCGCGTTGGTGCCCCACCACAGGTTCGCAGTGACGGTATAGGTGCCGCCGCCGCTCCGGTTGTCGTTGCTGAGCACGGGGGTGCCGGGGTCGACGTCCGTGACCTTCACGGTGGTGCTGGATGTCGCGGTCGCGCCTGAGGCGTTCACGAGCTCGCCGGTGTAGACGTAGCTGCCGTTCGGCTTTCCGTGCACCGCGATGGACGCGCTCTGCGCCCCGACCCCGCCGAACGTGAGCTGCTTGGTCGCGATCAGCGTTCCGTTCTCGTAGAGACGGTAGATCGATCCCTCCTGGCCCCACCACAGGTTCATCACGACGTTGTAGTCGCCGTCCCCCAGGCCGGTGTCCCACCCGTTGTCGTTCGAGAGCACCGCCTGGCCGGGTTTCGCGGTCGAGCCGTCCGGCACGACGACGGGGCTGCTCCAGTCGGACCTCGCGCTCTCACCCGCGGCATTCACCGCCGAGACCGCGAATCGTGCGGTGTCGCCCGGCCACACTCCCGTGATCGAGGCGGTGGTGGCGTCGCCGCCGACCGTCGCGACCGGATCGGCGACACCGTCACGGTAGACGCGGTAGCCGGTGATCGGAGTGCCGCCGTCGTCCGCCGCGGCCGTCCAGTTCACGGTCACCGCGGACGCCGTGGCGCCGGCAGCCAGATAGGACGGCGCCTCCTCGAAGCAGGCGCCGCCTTGGTCAACCGATCGTGGGCGTGGGCCGGAATGCGTTGGCCGCTGCATCCAGTGCGATCTGGGCGGCGGTACCGGAATCGAGAATGGTGTTGGAGGTGGAGGTTGGCTCGACGAGGACGGTGAACACGTCCAGGGTTTGGCTTTCTGCTGTGGCGAGCAGCGCGTCCACCTGGGCATCGAACGCCGATTCTCCCGAAGTAGCGCGAACATCCAACGCGACCACGTGGTTGCTCGCGAGGTAGTTCCCACCACCCTCCACG
This sequence comes from Leifsonia sp. NPDC080035, assembly GCF_040050925.1. Taxonomy (NCBI): domain Bacteria; kingdom Bacillati; phylum Actinomycetota; class Actinomycetes; order Micrococcales; family Microbacteriaceae; genus Leifsonia; species Leifsonia sp. NPDC080035. The sequence goes on from NZ_CP157390.1 coordinate 750,165, forward strand.
AGCCTGACAATCACCGGGGTTGCTCCCTCCGGACGCAGCTTCAGCGAGTCGACGACCTCGGAAAAGTGGTTTCCGATGACCGAGTTGTTGCTGCCTTCGATCAGCAGCAGCCCGAACACGTCGTCCCGTCCGTTATCCACATGGAGGAACGGCGCCCACGGTTCTCGATCGCGCAGCAGATGGTTGGAGGCGATGAGGTTCTCGGATGCGTTCGCTTCCAGGATCACCATTCCCGGATAGAACGAGTGGAGGCGGTTGTTCGTCACGCTGGACCGGGTGACGCTCTTGAGGTGAACGCTGCTGCGCCCACGCGGGAACACGTTGTTCGCCGTGACCAGCAGGCCGCCGTGGTTCTCTGCGTAGATCGAGTAACCCTTGGGCCCTGCGCCGATCAGGTTGTCGGTCACCTTCGACGCTTGGCCCCAACCGCGTAGCTCGATGCAGTTGCCGCTTTCGGCAATGAAGTTGTCATGGATGGAAAGCGCGTCGGCGTTGTAGATCGTGAGCGCGTGCTCGAGGTACACGAATCCCATGCCGTTGAATCGGAAGGAGTCGTTCGCGCTGGCGACGTAGACGCCGGTCTTGCCGTTGACGTAGGTGTTCTCGGGGTGCAGGTCGGAGCCGTCGGCAACGAAATGGAGCCCGTCGATGCAGAAGTTCGAGAACTCCACGGAGCTGATCCGCGGGCTCCCTGTTCTCTTCACCAGGAATGCGGCTCCTGCGGACTGTTCTTCCCCGCTGCCCGCCGCGATATCGACGATGATGCGGCTACCGCCGGGCCACAGCTCGTGAAGATCCGGCCATTCCTCTTCCGGGACGTTGAACCGGATGCTCGAGGAGGTGAAGCCGTGTCCCGACCCTTCGATCCGAAGAAAGCTGACGTCGATCAGCACCTGCGTGCGGAGGCGGTAGTCCCCCGGCGGGATGTAGATCACTGCGCCCGGCTTGCCGCCGTCTCGCACCGCGGAGGCGGCCTGGCGCCGTTTCACGTCGGCGATGATGCTGTTGATCACTTCACCGATATCTTCGGCAGCGTTGCCGACAGGCCAGGCGGTCACATCGTAACGGGTGGTGCTTGACATGGGTCCTTCCAATGGTGTATGGCTGGTCCGAGCTCGGGGCGCGAGGCGATTGTCGCGCCTCGCACCCCCGGAGGTCACGGAGTAGGACGGAATCCGTAACTTGTCGAGTTCGCGCGCAGTTGCGCCTCCGTTCCGCTGTCGAACACATGGGAGTTGGTGGTTCCCGCGTCGAGGACGACGGTGTGCACACTGAGGTTGGAGATGATGTGGTTGGCGCCGATGTAGTTCTGGTCGCCATTCCTGATTCGGAAAATGGCGGCCGTTCCACCTGCCGGCTTGACCTGCTCCGGCGGGATGATCAGCGTCACATGGTTGGCAGTGATCGTGTTCCCGTCGCCGTTCACCTGGACGACGCCGAAGTCGTCGTCCAGCCCGTTGCCGACGCCGATGAACGGGCCATAGGTCTCCACCTGGCGCTCGAACATGTTCGAACTGATGAGGTTCTCTTTGCAGTTGCCCTCCAACGTGATGCTGCCCGGATAGAACGACTGGAGGCGGTTGGCCGAAATGTTCGACCGGAACGAGTTCTTCAGGTGCACCGAGTCGATGCCTCGAGGAAAGATGTTGTTCCCGGTGATGAGCAACCCATTGCTGTTCTCGGCGAAGATCGAGAACCCCACGGGACCGGCGCCCAGATGATTGTTCTCGATCTTGCTGGCCTGGCTGCCGCCCATGATGAACACGCATGTGCCGCATTCGGCGATGAAGTTGCCCGATACGTCGAGCGCGTCCGGCCCTTGGATCAGGAGGGCCTGCTCGAGGTAGACCATGCCCATACCGCGGACACGGACGGAGTCGTTGTCGGTTGCGAACCGGATCCCGACCTTGCCGTTGCGATAGGAGTTCTGGTTGCTCCCGAACGAGACGCCGTCCAGGCAGAAGTTCTCGAAGGCGATGGCGCTCAGCCGCGGATTGCCGTTGCGGGCGACGAGGAACGCTTCGGCGTTGCCGTCGGTGTTCTCGACCCTGATGTGGCTCCCGCCGGGGTTCAGTTCCTTCCAGCCGGTGGTGTCGGAGTTGTAGCGGATGGAGAGGGAGGTGAATCCGTGTCCTGAACCGCGGATGGTGAGGAAGCTGACGTCGACCACCACCCGCGTCTTCAACGAGTAGGTGCCGGGCGGAACGTAGATCACTGCTCCGGGCTTGTCGGCCGGGTTGGTCTGGCGCCGTTTGATGTCCGCGATGATGCTGTTGATGACGGCGCCGATGTCGTAGTGCGGGTCGACCGGCTTGCCGGGAGTTTTCCAGTCAGTGACGTCGTAGACGTTGGATTCCATCAGAATTCCTTTCTTTGCTCATGCAACTTCGCTGTTACAGAAGGCCGACCGGGACTCGGCGAGGAGAAGGCTGCTTCTCCTGCGTGGGTGGCGGCGCGTCAGCGGCCGCGGGCTTGGTGCTGATGAAGGTGAGCGTTGCTATCGCTGCAGCAGTGGCGGCGGTCTGAACGACCGCGCGGCGACTGGGCTGCATCTTCTCCGACATTGGAGGCCCCTTTCGTTTGGCAAATCGTTTTGGCGCTTCGCGGGCGGCTTAGCGTAGCGAGGAGTTCGTCCGGGTGGAAGAGCCGGGATGCGTTTCTTCAGGCGATGGGCGTTGCAGCTTCGAGGTCGGCGAGCGTTGGCAGGTCGGCACCGGTCCTCGAGACGGTGATGCCGGCCAGGTGCGCTGCTCGTGCGCCCACCGAAAGAAGCCGCGTTTCGGTGACCGGCCCACCGTCCCATCCACCGTCTTCGACGGTGAGCGACCAGATCAGAGCGGCCATGAAGGAATCGCCGGCGCCGACGGTGTCGGCGACCGCAACGCGAGTGGGCGCGATCTCGGCTCGATGCTCACCGCTTGCAAGGAGGGCGCCCCTGCTTCCGCGGGTGATGCCGACAACCGGGATCCCGCTGTCGATGAGCCGGTCGACGACGTGCTCGATGGACTTTCCTGGGAAGAGGAAGTCCGCGTCCTCGTCGCTGAGCTTGGTGAGATGGCTGGCGAGCGTCAGCGCTGTGAACTGCGCGCGAGCGTGGTCCCGATCGGCGATCAGCGACGAGCGCACGTTGGGGTCGAAACTGACGAGTGCCCCCGCCGCCCTGGCACGGCGGACGATGTCTCGCGTGACATCAGACCCGGGCTCGAGGAACGCGGCGAGGGAGCCTGTGTGAACGATGGCCGGGTTCCGCAGGTCGTCGAGATTCCGCGGCTCCCAGTTGAGAGCGAATCGGTACGTGGCCGACCCGTCCTGTCCGAGCGTGGCGATGGCGCGAGAGGTCGGCCGATTCGTTGTGGACTCTGGCGTGAGCACCACCCCGGAGTCCGCCAGGTGCCTGCGGATGAGTTCACCATCCGCGTCCTCGCCGATCGCGGTGTGGAGACGCGTGACCACGTTCAGTCGCGCGAGACCGAGAGCCACGTTCGCCGGAGAGCCACCGGGGTGCCGGCTGACCGTGGTGGCCCTGACGACCTCGTCGACGAGAGCTTCGCCGACGACGAGCGCTCCTGGGCTCACGATCCCACTCGCAGCGGCTCGGCCGGTGCTGCTTCGCTTCCATGAAGCCTCAGCTGCCCATCGACCCAGCCGACCGGGCGCGGGTCGGAAATCTCGCCGACCCAGCCGCCGTTGTCGTCGTCGTTCCGGAAGGCCAGAAGCTGCCACGAGCCAGAGCGGTCTTGAACGAGGCGCCCAACATAGAGCTGCTCGTCGGTGAGGCGATACGACCGAGCGGTGTCGAACGGCCCGGTGGGCGAGTCGGTCGGAAACGCCCACACTCCCCCGATCGGATCCTGTGCGCGCCGGGCGTTGGAGAGCTCGGAGCCGAGGCAGGAGAAGAGACCGATGGGCTTGCCGTCAACGTCGATGGTCTGGACGACCTCGAGGTGGCCGAAGCCAGCACCCGGCTGTGAAAGCGGGGGCTGCACGGTCCACGTCGTCAGGTCGGGCGATGTTGCGTGACCGATGACCCCGCGGTCGTCCGGGTCGCCGTGGTTGGCGCGTGCGGTGATGAGCATGTGCCACTCCCCGTCGTGCTGGAACACCCACGGGTCCCGCCACGCCTGGTCCGGCCACTGGCGCGTGTCGATGGTCTCGTACCAGCGAGCGTCGGGCTCGATGACCTGTCGTCCGGCTTCGCGGCGCCAGGTGAAGAGGTCGTCCGACACCACGGAACTGATGCGCTGGGCGAGTCCGCCCTCGCTTCGGCTGACGGCGGTGTAGAACATCCGCCAGGTGCCGTCGTCCTGGCGCACGACCGAGCCGGTCCAGGTGGCCATGTCATCGAAGGCGGGCGAGTCGTCGGGGATCACCGCATCGGCGTGTTCCGTCCACGTCGTGAGATCCGTCGATGTGGCGTGTCCGATGGTGGCGCGCCAGTGCCGGCGATTGGGGTCCAGGAGCGCGCGGGATGCCTTGAGGAAGTAGAGGTGGTAGCGGTCGCCGTCGTCGGCGATCCAGAAATCCCACACCCAGGAGGCGGCGAGACGAAGCATGTGGGCGGGTACCTTTCAGTCGGCGCGTGGCGAGGCGACGGACCCGCGGGTCACCAGCGGGCAGTCGAGGAGTGTCGGCTTGTCGGCGAGGAGCCGGTGCTCGGCTTCGCCGTGAAGAAGATGGACCAGCGTCTCCACCGCCCATACGCCCATCTCGTAGTGCGGGAGGGCGACGGTGGTGAGACCCGGGAACAGGTTCGCTGCGATGAGTTCCTGGTTGTCGAATCCGACGATCGAGAGGTCGCGGGGTATGGCGAGCCCCAGTTCGGTGGCGGCGCGGTAGGCGCCCATCGCCATGCGGTCGTTGTAGCAGAACAGGGCGGTGGGCCGGTCGGTCCTGCTGAGCATCTCTCGTGCGAGCTCGTATCCGGGGAGTGTCTCGGACGGCGCTGAGGCGGTGAGAGTGGCGTCGAAGGGGATGCCATTCCTGTCCAGCACGTCCCGGTAGCCGGCGAATCGCAGATGGGTTGCGGGGACATCGTCGTCGTTGTTGAGGAAACCGATCCGGGTGTGCCCGGCGTCGACGAGGTGACTGACGGCAGCCACCGCACCACCGATCTCATCGGGGACGACGGCCGGAACAATGCCCGCTCGATCGGTGGAGTCGATGAGGACGGCCGGAAGCGCTTGCAGGTTCGGCGGAAGCGACACTTGGCGGTGGTACATGGTCGCGTAGAGGACGGCATCGACCTGGCGGTCCAGCAGCGCCTGCACGTCGTCCCGGTGGGAGGTTCCGCTCGACTCTCGTTCCGTGTTGATGATCACCAGCGTGAGGTCGTGCTCGCGGGCAGCATTCTGCGCTCCGAGGATGATCCGTCCCGCGTGCGGTGTGGTGGCGATCTCCTCACTGAGGAGCCCGATCAAGCCCGACCTGTTCGTGCGGAGCGCTTGCGCCGCCCGGTTCGGGCCGTAGCCGAGGGTCTTCGCCGCGTGCCGCACTCTCGCCCGTGTCTCTTCGGCGACGCGGGTGTGCGGGGTCTCGTTGAGCACATGCGAAACCGTGGTGACGGAGACTCCCGCCAACTCTGCAACGTCTCGAATGCTCGAGCTCTTCACTGCCACAGCGTTTCCTTCCCCCTCATGATCATCCCGTTCACCAGCCACCTCAGCCCTTGACCGCCCCGAGCGTCAGCCCGGCGACGATGTGCCTCTGCAGCAGCAGAGTGAGCAGGATAACGGGAATGGAGTAGAGCACAGCGAGCGCTGTCATCGAGCCCCAGTCAAGTCCGAACTGGGTCTGGAAGTTCGCGATGACGATCGGCGTGGTCTGGGATCGGACCGCGGTGAGCAGCAACGCGAACAGGAACTCGTTCCAGCTGGCGAGGAAGGCGAAGATCGCGGTGACCGCGACGCCACCCGCGCTCACGGGGATGACGACCCGCCAGAGCGCGCCGAGCCTGCTGTTCCCGTCGATCTTCGCCGCCTCTTCCAGCTCGCCCGGCACCGCCTCGAAGAAGCTGGACATGAGCCAGATCGACAGCGGAAGCGAGATCGTGGTGTGGGCGATCGCCAGCGCCAGTGACGTGTCCGAGATGCCGAGGTTGCGGAAGATCGAGATCATCGGAACGCCGATCACGATCGGAGGCACCATGCGGGCGACCAGCGCGAGGACGATGAAGATCCTCCCCGTCCTGGTCCGGAACCGCGTCACCGCATAGGCAGCGGGGATCGCGAGCACCAGGGAGATGAGCGTGCTCAGCACCGCCGTGATGATGCTGTTGATGAGGGAGGCGAGCACCCCGTCGCGCGTCAGGGCCGAGATGTAGTTGTCCACCGTCCACACGCTCGGCAGCAGCTTCGGGGGGACCGAGATGGTCTCCAGCGGCGTCTTGAACGACGTGAACAGCATGTAGACGAACGGGAAACCGTACAGCACGACGACCGCGATCAGGATCAGCCAGAGCAGGGCGCGGGAGCTCAGGCGGCGCGCTTCCAGTCCGTTCATCGCTCCGTCTCGCTTCCCGGTCGCCAGATGGTGAGGATCGCGAAGAGGGCGACGCCGAGCATCGCGATCAGGTAAAGGGTTCCCATTGCGCTGGCGAGGCCGGGGTCGCCGAAGCGGACCATCGTCCGGTAGATCAGCAGGGACAGCGTCTCGGTGCTCTGCTGCGGTCCGCCGTTGGTCTGGATGACGATGACGTCGAAAGCGCGGGCCGCGTCGATACCACGGACGATCAGGGCGACGGCGATCACCGGCCGGAGCAACGGGATGATGATGCGGAAGAGGATCGTGGTGTACCGGGCGCCGTCGAGCCGCGCCGCCTCGATCACATCCCCGGGAATGTTCTGCAGCCCGGCGAACAGCACCAGCGTGATGAACGAGGTGGTGAGCCAGATGTCGGGGATCGCGACGGAGAACAGCGCGATGTTCGGGTCGCTCAGCCACTGGATCTGGTCGCTGGAGTGGATGATCCCCACCGTCTTCAGCAACTCGTTGACGATGCCGAAGTTGTCGATGAGCAGGAACCGCCAGAGCAGACCGGCGACGATCGGGGCGATCATCAGCGGGTAGAGGAAGATGGTGCGGAACACCCGCGAGGAGTTGCCGAGCGAGGTGAAGAGGAGCGCCACCAGCAGTCCGAGGACGAACTCGAAGGTGACCACGATGACCGTGTAGAGGATGGTCCGCCACACGGCGTTGGTGAAGTCGGAGCTGGTCAGCGCCGTGACGTAGTTGGCGAACCCGACGAACTCTCGGGGTCCTCCCGCGATCGGGCTGATTTTGAAGAAGCTGTCGCCGACGAACTGCAGGAGCGGCCAGCCGATGAAGATGGCGAGGAACAGTCCGGCCGGCAGCATCAGGAGTGCTGCGAACCGCCGGTCGGCGGTGCGGAGGGAACGGTTACGAGGAGAGCGGGGCGGGCGGCCGGCGCGGCCGCCCACTCGCTGCTCCATCACTTGACTAGCGATTGGACCTGCTCCTTTGCTGCGTTCAGCAGCGCCTGCTTGTCAGCGCCGGGCTGCAACGACTTCTGGATCATCGGCACGAGGACGGTGTCCACGATCTGCTGCCACTTCGGCGTCGCAGGTCGCGGGACGGTCGCCTGAGCGTCCAGCGTCTCCACCAGCGGCTTGTAGTTCTCGAAGCCGGGCTGGTCCTGGTACTTCTCGAAGGCCGACTTGCGGGCGACCAGCCCGAGCGACGTGTTCGCGCTCAGCTCGTTGTGCTCGTAGGCGAACTTCACGAAGTCGAGGCCCTGCTGCTGCTTCTTGCTCGCCTTGGCCACCGACAGGTACCAGGCGCCAGGGACGCCGGCGATGCCGCCGGGACCGGCGATCATCGGGGCGACACCGACCTTGCCATAGACGGAGGCGTCCTTGGGGATCTGCCGGTAGGCGTGCGCCCAGAAGCGCATCATGGCGGTCTTGCCTTGGTTGAACAGGTTCTGCGCGCCGGCCCAGTCGAGCTGAGCGGACCCAGCGGGCGCGTACTTCTGCAGGCCCGTGTAGAAGTCGAGCGCCTTGAGGCTGTTCTCATTGCCGAGAGTGATCTCACTGCCCGAGTCGTTGAGCACCATCGTCTTCTCGCCGGTCTGCGACAGCGTCGCGAGGTACTCGGTCTCGACGGCACCCTTCACATCCGTGCCGAACAGCCCCTTGCCGGGCTGGGTGAAGAACTCGGCCGCATCCTGGTACTGCTGCCAGGTGGTCGGCGGAACCAGGTCGTAGCCGTACTTGGCCTTGAACGCCGACTTGTTCGCCGCGTCGTCGAAGAGGTCCTTCCGGTAGTAGAGGATCTCCGAGTTGGTCCAGACGGGCATCCCCGCATACACACCGCCGACGTTCGCCTCCTTGACCAGGGCGGGGAAGAGATCGTTCTTCACGTCCGAGGTGAAGAGCTTGTCGAGCGGGGTGACGGCGTCCTTGAAGGCGGGCAGCCAGATGGAGTCGAGCGCGGCGACATCGAACGAAACCGCCCCGGAGGTGAACTCGCTGTTGAGACGGTTGTAGAGGCCGTCGTAGGGGAGCTCGACGAAGGTGACCTTGGTACCGGTGTCCTTCTTGTAGAGGTCGGCGATCGGCTGAAGCTCAGCGTGGCCACCGGCCTCGACGAGCACGGTGATGGATTTGTCCGACGAGGAACCGCCCCCGCCGCCGACGCCGCACCCGGCGAGGGTGAGCGCTACCGCGGTGCCGATTGCTGCGGCTGCCGCGAACTTCTTGCGAAGCATCATTACTCCGATTCTGCTGTGCAGCGGGTGGCTGCGTGGATGAGGATATCTGGTGCCAAGACGTTTTGGCAAAACGTCTTGGCACGACGATAGAGAGGCTTTCGCAGACACGTCAACTGCCAAACGGTGCCAAAATGCCAAAACTTGCCAAACCGCAGAAGGCCGGATCCGCACCCCGTGCGAAGAAGCGTGACCGCCGGGCGCTCACGTTCGAGCACCCGGCGGCGGATCGTGGTGGCGGCTAACCGGCGAGTGCTACGAGCGCAGCCTCTCCGATCTGCACGCGACCGTCGACAACCGTCACCGGCATGGGGTCGGTGATGCCGCCGATCCACTCCCCGGACGGCGCCGTGTTGCGGAAGGCGAAAAACCAGGCGCTGCCGGTCGATCGGTCGGTCAGCACTCGGCCGACGTAGAGGTCGTGCTCGCTCACCTGCTGTGCGGCGCGCGGATCCCAGGTCCCGTCGGGTCCGGCGATGATCGCCCAGACTCCCCCGGTGGTGCCCGTTTCCTGGCGGCCGGCCGCAAGGTCCGACGCGAGGCAGGAGAAGAACAGTACGGATCGCCCGTCGATCTCGGCGGTGTTGAGGACCTCCAGCTGGCCGAAGCCGGCGCCGGGCTCTGACAAGGGCGGATGCACGGTCCAGTGCTCGAGGTCATCCGACGTCGCGGTTGCGATGACGCCACGGTCATCCGGGGCGCCGTGGTTCGAGCGCGCCGTGATCAGCATCCGCCACGTGCCGTCTTCCTGCTTGTAGACGAAGGGGTCTCGGAAGGCTTGATCGTGCCAGGTGCCGTCGCTCAGGAGTTCGTACCAGCGCGGATCCGCTTCGAGGAGGGGACCGGGCTTCTTGTGCCAGGTGGTCAAGTCATCGGACGTGGCGACGCCGACGCTCTGCACGTTGCCGAGGGGAGTGAGGGTGGCGCCGGTGTAGAACATGTGCCAGCTCCCATCGTCGCCGCGGACGACGCAGCCGGTCCACGTTGCGACGTCGTCGAACGCTGGAGCGTCACTTCGCACCAAGGCGTCTTCGATGCGGCTCCAGGATCTGAGGTCTCTTGAGACCGCGTGCCCGATCGACGCGCGGTGGTGCCGTGCGTCGGGGTTCTGGAGAGCTTTCGACGCGTACAGGAAGAAGAGGTGGTACTGGTCGCCGTCGTCAGCGAACCAGAAGTCCCAGACGTAGCTGTCGGGGAGAGAGAACATGGGTCAGCCTTTCAGCCCTTGCGAGGCGATGGAGTTGACGAACGAGCGCTGGAAGGCGACGAAGAGCGCCAGCACGGGGATGGTGATGATGCTCGCGTAGGCCATGATCTGGCCCCACGAGGTGTTGAGCTGCTTGAAGTAGTCGATCCCGACCATCGCCGGCCGCACCGCCTCGCTCTGGGTGACCATGAGCGGCCACAGATACTGGTTCCACGCGGGCAGGAAGGTGAGGATGGCAACGGTCGCCACCGCGGGGCCCGCGAGTGGCATGATGATCGTCCGGTAGATGCGGAACCAGCCGGCCCCGTCGACGCGTGCCGCCTCGTCCAGCTCCTTCGGGATGGAGTCGAAGTACTGGTAGAAGAGGAAGATCGAGAACGCGTTCGCGATGAACGGCACGATCTGCACGGTGTACGTGTCAAGCCAGCCCTGCACGATCTGCGATCCGTCGAAGTACGGCAGTTGGTTGACCTCCCACAGCAGTGGCAGCGCCATGACCTCGAAGGGCACGATGAGCGTGGCGAGCACCACGCCGAGCGCCCACTTGCGGCCCGGCATCCGCATCCGGGAGAGGGCGAAGGCCGCCATCGAGTTCACGATGATCCCGAGCACCACGGTGGTGACCGAGATGATGATCGAGTTGAGCAGGAACTGCGCGAACGGGACACGCTCGAACACGCCGACGTAGTTGTCCAGGCTCAGGTCGCCGACCGGGAGGAACGCCTGGATGCCGTCCAGGTCGCCGAAGATCTGGGTGTCCGGCTTGAAGCTCGACACGATCATGAACAGCAGCGGCAGGCCGAAGACGAGTGCGAGCACGATCTTCAGGACCAGCAGCAGCACGCCACGCGTCGAGCGACGCCTCCGCCGCGGGCTCACGGCTGCGACCGGGGTGGATGTCGTCCGCTCGATGTCGGCGATGTCGGTAGTCATCGCTGCGTCTCCTTGTCTCGGGTGAGGAACCGCTGGAGCAGCGTGACGACCAGCACCAGCACGAAGAACACGAGCGAGATCGCCGAGGCGTAGCCCGTCTGCTGCTGCTGGAACCCGCTGCGCACCGCCTGGAAGACGAGCGTCGACGTCGAGTTGATCGGGCCGCCCTGCGTCATGATGTTGACCTGCGAGAACAGGCCGAATGCGGCAATGGTGATCGTGATGAGGATGAAGGTCCGTGTCTGCCGGAGTCCTGGCCAGGTGATGTTCGCGAACTGCTGCCAGCGCGTGGCGCCGTCCAGCGCGGCCGCCTCGTACAGCTCCTCGGGGATGGTCTGCAGACCGGCGAGCCAGATGATCATGTGGAAGCCCATCGCCTGCCAGGCCGACATCAGGATGATCGCGAACAACGCCCAGTGCGGGTCACCCAGCCAGTCCGGGCCCTGGATGCCGACCTTCGAGAGCAGGACGTTGATCAGACCGTCCTTCTGGTACAGGAACAGCCACAGCATCGACACCACGACGATGGAGGTCACGACGGGTAGGAAGTAGACGGTGCGGAAGAACGTGGTGCCGCGCACCCGGCTGTTGACCAGCAGCGCGAGCACGAGCGCGAGCGCCGACTGGAACGGCACGATCACGATCGTGAAGATGATCGTGTTGCGCAGCGACGCCCAGAAGGTGTCGTCCGTGAACAGATTGACGAAGTTGTCGACGCCGACGAACTGGGCCGGCTCCGGCGACACCAAGCGGGCGTTGGTGAACGCGAGCACGAAGGTGAGGCCGATCGGCACGATCAGGAAGGTTGCGATGAGGACGGCGGCCGGCGCGAACATGAGGAGCGCGATCGACGCCTCCTTCTTGCGGCCGGCGACGGTGGTGCGGGCGGTGCGGACGCGGCGTTCGACGCTCACATCCGGCTTGACGATGGTGGTCATGGCTGATCCTCGGGACGTCGGGGCCGGGCGCGATCGCCCGGCCCCGGCCGATCACTTGAAGTAGTTGTTCGACTTCTGGTTGGCGTCGATGTCCTTGACCGCCTGGTCCAGGGTCGACTTCGGGTCCGCGCCATTGATGATGTCCTGCGCGGCCTTGGTGAACGTGGTGGCGATGAACGGGTAACCGGGGGTGACCGGTCGCACCTCGGCGAACTTCTTCGAGTACTCGCGGAAGATCGCGTTGTCGCCGCCCTCGCCGTAGCCCGGCACCAGTGCCGCCGCGCCCTCGGTCGCCGGGATGGTGCCGGCCGCCTTCGCGACACCGGCGACGTACTTGTCGGCGGTGGCGAACTTCATGTACGCGAGCGCGCCCTCCTGGTTCGAGCAGGTCTTGGACACTCCCCACTGCCAGGAGCCGCCGCCGATCTTCGGGCCGTTGCCGAAGTCCACCGGCGGGAGGAAGAGCACATCGTCGCCGAACTTCTGCCGGAGGGTGTCCGCCGCCCAGCTTCCGTCGTAGAGGATGCCGGTCTTGCCGTTGGCGAAGTCGGCCGCCGGGTCGGTGCCCGACTTCGCGGCGATGTACCCGTCGGACACGAGTCCGCGGAACCACTTAGCCCACGCGATCGCGTCGCTGCCGTTGAGCGCGCCGTCGGCGCTCTTGTATCCGTCGCGGTCGATAAGGTCGCCGCCGAAGCTCTGAAGCAGCGGCGAGTAGGCGTACGGCCACCACTCACCGGTGGAGCTGGTCATGAAGTCGGCCGCGTAGCTGAACGTGCCCGACGCCTTCAGCTTCGCGAGCAGATCGTCGAACTCCGTCTTCGTCCACGGCTGATCGATCGTCGGGATGCGGACGCCGACCTCGTCGAGGGTGCTCTTCTTCGTGATGAGGTTCAGCGCGACATCGTAGAACCCGTACGAATAGGTCTTCCCGTCGTACTTCCCCACGGTGGATGGCAGGAAGCCCTTCAGCTGCGCGTCGAGCCCGGTCAGCGGCGACAGATAACCGGCCCAGACCCAGTTGGGCACGTTCGGCGCGTCGATGTCGAGGATGCACGGCAGCTTCTTGGAGGCCGCGGCAGCCGTGACGGACTGGTTGTAGGAATCCTGGGGGAACGCCTGCACCTTCACCTTGTACGTGGTCTGGCTCTTGTTGAAGTCGTCGACGATCTTCTGGACGGCGCCGAGCTCCGCCTTGTTGCCGGCATTGTGCGTCCACATGACCAGGTCGCCGTTGGAGCCGCCCGCTCCCCCACCGCCCTTCGAACAGCCAGTCAGCGCCACCATCGCAGTGGCCGCGACGATCGCGGTCGCAACGAGCGCCCGGCGAGTGTTCCTTCTCACTATCGATCCTCCGTTGGATTTGTGATCACCGAGAGCGCCTCGCGCGTCCCGTTGGACTAAATGCATTTAGTAATCACCTAAATGCGTTTAGTCGCGTTGACCGTAGCACTAGGATGAACTCGTTGCAATAAAACACCGACGTTCGAAGAGAGGTCTCGCAGCATGGCGAAACGGGTGACCATCGCAGACGTCGCTGCAGAGGCCGGTCTCTCCAAGACCGCCGTGAGCATGATCCTGAACGAACGCACCGGGACGGGACTGTCTCAGGAAACGGCCAAAAGGGTCCGCGAGATCGCAAAGCGCCTGGACTATCGCCCTGACCCCTCTGCACGCGCCCTTCGCATCGGAACGACGCCCACGATCGGATTCGTCTCCGACGACGTGACGCTTACCCGATACGCGTCGGCCATGATCCGCGGGATTCTCGACGTCGCCGAAGAGAACGAACACACGGTCCTGCTGGCGGAGACGGGTCACCACCCGGAGCGGCTCTCCGGCGCCCTGAACGCAATGCTCGACCGCCGCGTGTCCGCGCTGGTCTTCGGCTCCATGGCCGCACGCCGCGTCGAACTGCCGCAACTGCCTTCCGACGTTCCGGTCATCATGGTGAACGCAACGACCTTCGTCGACTACCCCGTCGTGCTGCCGGATGAACGCACGGCCGGGGAAGCAATAGCCCGGTTGCTCATCGATGCCGGCCACCGTGAGATCGCTCTGATCGGCCGTCGCTATGACGAAGACCTCCCGCCAGAGGTGTCTGTCACGATCTCGGACCGGTTCGCCGGGCTCGACGCTGTGATGGAGGAGCACGGCCTGGAGTGGGCGTGGGAGGAGGCGTTCGACTATTGGGCACCCGACGACGGCTACCGCGCGGCAAAGCGCGCCTTGTCATCGGGGGCGCGCTTCACGGCGATGGTCTGCCTCACCGACAACGTGTCCTTCGGCGCCTATCAGGCACTACAGGAGGCCGGCATCCGAATTCCCGATCAGGTGTCGATCGCCTCCTTCGACGACGACGAGATCTCGACGTACTTGCGACCGCAGCTGACGACCGCCCGCCTCCCCTACGAAGAGATGGGGCGCACCGCCATGTCTTTAGCCCTGGACGGAAACCGGGGCACCGACCGGCACCTCGTGCCGATGCCGATCATCCGCCGAGGATCCATCCGCTCCCGATGAGCACACGTGCGGACGACGTGGGCGGAGTCCTGTGCGGGCAATTCGCGTGAAACGAACGGCCAGCGTCATCAGGCGCCGGCCCGGCGCCAGTACCGCCGCCACGGTGGCTCTGTGGTCCACATGTGGCCTACAGCGGTCCCCGACTGGGACCGTGCGCCTTGAAGAGATGCGCCCCCGGATCCCTGGTGAACACAAGGATCGCGGGGGCTTCACACTGGCGGTACCGGTGGGATTTGAACCCTAGTGCGACCCCTAATGTCACGTGGTATCCGGGCCAACTTCCGCGAAAAGTCAAGGAAATAGGGCTCTTGAGATCTCGGGTGATCTCCTTGCAACTCACACGGTTGGAGGCAAAATGTAGTCAAACGGCCGTGCCCGCGGGATGTGATGTGCGGCTGCCTCGTCACCGGTCGATGTAGCCCATGTGCTGGGCGTTATAGCGATCGCCGCGCACCGCGATGCGCTGTGCGAGGCCGTCGAGATCGGCGACCTCGTCAGCGGACAGCGCTACGGTCGTGGCGTCAGCGTTCTCCCGGATGCGAGAGGTGCGGCGGGTGCCGGGGATCGGCGCGATCCACGGCTGCTGTGCCAGCAGCCAGGCGAGAGCGATCTGGCCCGGCGTGGCGTCCTTCGCCTCTGCGAGCTCCTTCACGTGGTCAACAAGAGCTGCGTTCGCCGCAAGGTTCTGCTGCTCGAAGCGGGGCAGCCGGCGCCGGATGTCGTCGTCCGCGAACGTGGTGGAGGTGTCCACCGTTCCCGTGAGGAACCCCTTGCCGAGCGGGCTGAACGGGACGAACCCGATGCCCAGCTCCGCGAGGGTACGGAGGACTTCCGTCTCGGGGTCCCGGGTCCACAGCGAGTACTCGCTCTGCACTGCCGTGACCGGAAACACGGCGTGCGCCTGGCGGATGGTCGCTGCCGACGCCTCGGACAATCCGAGGTGGCGAACTTTTCCTTCCGCGACCAGCTCGCCTACCGTGCCGGCGACAACCTCGATCGGCACGTCCGGATCGACCCGGTGCTGGTAGAACAGGTCGATGACATCAGTGCGCAACCGTGCCAACGACGCGTCTGCGACACGTCGGATCTGCTCCGGTCGACTATTCAAAGCGACCATGGCGCCATCCTGGACGTCCCACCCGAATTTGGTGGCGATCACCACCTGATCGCGCACAGGCTCGAGAGCCTCGCCGACGAGTTCCTCGTTGACATAAGGCCCGTACACCTCGGCGGTGTCGAAGAATGTCACCCCGAGGTCCACCGCCGAACGAAGGACCGCGATCATCTCGTCGCGGTCACCAGGGTTCGGTCCGTAGCTCTGAGACATCCCCATGGCGCCGAGTCCGATCGCGGAGACCTGCAAACCTTGTCCGAGAGTCCGTGTGTGCATTTCAGTTCCCTTCCGGGTCGCTGGCCGCGAAGAGGTTCTTCGCGACGGTCATCGCCGACATGGCCTTGGGCCAGCCGGCGTAGAAAGCGAGGTGAGTGATCGCTTCGATCAGTTCCTGTTCGGTGACGCCGTTCTGCTTGGCGAAGGCGAGGTGGAAGCTCAGCTGTTCGGTGTTGCCGCTAGCGAGGAGGGCGGCGACCGTGATGAGGCTACGGTCGCGCTTGCAGAGCTGAGGCCGCTCCCACACCTCATCGAAGAGGACCTCGTCGGTGTAGTGGACGAGCTCGGGTGCGAAGTCCCCGAAGGCTCGCTGTCCGCCGGTCCAGCCGGTGGTCTTGTCGGTCATGTCTTCGTCCTTTCAGCGGGGGTCGACGCGCACCGTTGCGGCCCGGACCTTCTCAGTGAGCATGGGCGGCAGGTAGGGGCTGCCTGCGTACTTGGCCCTGTAGGCGTCGTCGACCCGATCGTTCACCCGCCCGAACAGTTCACCGGTGACGTCTGGCTCGACCCGATCGCGCTCCCCCACGAGGGGGACCAGCGGATGATCGTCTCCACCGTCCGCTTCGCCCCCGGCGCACGCACCGCCTGGCACTCGCACGCTCGCGGCCAGTACCTTCGCGTCACCCAGGGTGTCGCCCGCTTCGGGAGCCCCGACGGCACGATCGTCGAGGTCCATCCAGGTCAGACGCTCTACACCCCGCCCGGGCAGGAGCGCTGTCACGCCGCAGCCCCCGGCTGCTTCATGGAGCACATCGCCATGCTCGAAAACGCCGACGACCCCTCGGTAACGACCACGTGGCTCGAGCACATCACCGACGACGAGTGCAACGGTCGGGCGACGGCCTGATCAGGAACCTTGCACACCCTCGCATCCGGAAGGCTGCGCATCGCCACGTGCGGAAGCATCAACGCCCCGTTGCCAGCAGCGATCATCGATCGCCGCTGGTGCTCGGGAATTCGATGGGCATCCGCTCGGTGGCTGCCCACGAGGCGAGGAGTCTCAGGCGTTCGGCCGACGCGGAGCCCGGCTCTGCGGTGTAGACCATCAGGATGTGACCGGGCTCTGCAGTGATGGCGAGTTCCTCGTAGGCGAGCGTGAGCTCGCCGACGACAGGGTGGTTGAAGCGCTTTGTGCCGGCACCGTGCGTCCGCACGTCGTGCGCACCCCACAATCGGCGGAAGACGTCGCTTCGTGTCGAGAGCTCGCCGACAAGGTCTTGCAGCGACTTGTTGTGCGGGTCGCGGCCGGCCTCCGCGCGCATGATCGCGACACACATCTCGGCGAAGAGATCCCAGTCCGGGTAGAACTCGCGTGAGGCGGGATCGAGGAACTGGAACCGAGCGAGGTTCGGGGTGCGACCGCCGTCTCCGATCAGCGGAGAGTAGAAGGCCCGGCCGAGATCGTTTGTAGCGAGGAGATCCTGATGCGGGTTGCGGACGAAGGCGACACCCTCCGTGATGGCGCCCAACGCCCAATGCAGGCTCGGCCGAGTGGCCGGATTCGCCGGTGCGCGGCGGCGGGCGCGTCCCGACGTGGGGATTCCGTCGGCAGCGCGGGCCAGATCGAGCAAGTGCGCACGCTCGGTTTCATTCAGTTGAAGCGCGCTCGCGATCGCGTCGAGAACGGATGCCGACGCGCCCGACACCGAGCCGCGTTCGAGCTTGGAGTAGTACTCCACGCTGACGCCCGCGAGCATCGCAACCTCGGACCGGCGCAGCCCGGTCACCCGGCGTCCGGTACCACCGGGGATACCCGCCGATTCCGGGGTGAGCTTCGCCCGGCGCGACATCAGGAAGTCGCGAACTTCGCTTCGGTTGTCCATATTCCGAGGCTACGTCGGACCGAGCCGACGAGGGATCCCCCATCAGTACACCCCTGATCGCCAGGGAACCTACCGGACGACGGAGAGCGAGACACCCGGTCCCTCCAGCACGGCGAGTTCGTCCGGGGTTGCGGTGAAGGTGCCGAGGTGGAGCACATCGTCCGAGAACCCGCTTGGAGCGTCGTAGTAGAAGATGATGTTCCCCCACGGCTTGTAATAGCTGAAGTCACCGTTTCGCGGCTCTGATCCGGGAGAACCGGTGGTGTCGAGGCGCCGCGGAAGGTAACCGATCTTCTCACTGCCACTGAAGTCCCGCATGTCGAGCGTCAGGGGCAGCATCGAGACGAAGTCCCGCACCGCTGGACTGTCGCGATCGATCGTCACGTCGACATGTCCACCTTGGGCAGCAAACCGGATGACGGTGCCGACCACGCCGTCGTCCACAGTCTTCGGTGAGGCCGGTAGTGCCGATGGCGCGCCGGTGGGCACTGCCGATGCATCACTCGTCGGCGCGGTGGACGCGTTGTGACCGGTGTGTCTGATGGGTGCGCTGGTGGCGCATCCGGCAAGCAGGCTGGCCGTTGCGACCGACAATACGAGTGCGGTGAGTTTCATAATGACTGGCCCTCCGTGTGCGTTAGAAGGTGAGCATGACCTTGATGGCGCGGCGCTCATCCATGGCCCGATAGCCTTCGTGCGCCTCTTCAATTGGCAGGGTGAGGTCGAAGACCTTGCCCGGGGCGATTCTGCGCTCCCAGATGAGCTGAATCAGCTCAGGCACGAACCGGCGGACGGGGGCCGGCCCACCGTGCAGGTGCACGCCGGAGAAGAACAGTTCTGTCCCGTCGAGCGAAACCTCATGGGAGACACCGACGAAACCGACGTGCCCGCCGGCGCGGGTAGCCTGGATGGCCTGTGTCATCGACTCCTGGGTTCCGACCGCCTCGATCGTAGAGTGCGCGCCAAGACCCCCGGTCAGTTCCTTGATCTTCGCAACTCCCTCGTCGCCGCGTTCTTCGACGATGTCGGTGGCGCCGAACCGACGCGCAAGGGCCTGCCGGTCGGCGTGCCGGGACATGGCGATGATGCGCTCGGCACCGAGTTGCTTGGCAGCGAGGACGCCGAGAAGGCCGACGGCGCCGTCGCCGACGACGGTGACGATCTTGCCGGGGCCGGCTTCAGCAGCGACAGCGGCGAACCAGCCGGTACCCAGCACGTCGGACGCGGCGAGAAGCGACGGGATAAGGTCGGCGTCGGGCTGGCCAGGCGTGGCGACGAGAGTGCCGTCGGCAAGCGGAACGCGCACGTACTCGCTCTGGGCGTCGGTCGCCGCTCCGGGCTGCCTGTGGATGCAATGCGTTTGATACCCGGCCTGGCAGATCTCGCAGGTGTTGTCCGAAGCGAAGAACGAGCCGACGACGAAATCGCCGACCTTGACGTTCTCCACCTCCGAACCGAGCTCCGTCACGACACCGGCGTACTCGTGCCCCATCGCCTGGTGGTCCACCGGTTCGGCACCGCGGTAAGGCCACAGGTCGGAACCGCAGATGCATGATGCGGCAAGACGGATGATCGCGTCGGTCGGCTCGACAATGGTCGGAACCTCGCGCTCCTCGACCCGGACATCACCGGGCTCATACATGATGACTCCGCGCATGAGTGTCTCCTTGTTTTCAAGGGTTGGTTGTGGTCTTGATCGGAGGAAGTCGGACCTCGCCGCGAGACGCGAGGCTGACAGTGTTAGTTGGTGAACGCGGTGCGCCGTCCGTAGATGGTGAGCAGGAATGCCACGGCACCCATCGCGACCATCCACACCGCCAGCACGAGCGCATCGAAGTTCTGGAGGAGGAGGGCACCAACGATGCCCGCCGCGAAGATTGCGAGATTGAATGCGACGGGGAGGAACGAGTTGGCGACGTCGGAGTGGTCGCCTCCGGCGAGCGTCAGAGCGGATTGGAGTTGCGCAGCACCGCCGCCAAAGGTGAGCCCCCACAGCACCGCGGCTGCGATGACGGCCGGGACGGAAGCATGCCCGACGAATAGGACCACTGCTGCTGCAATGAAGAAGAGCAAGCTGAGGTGGATGAGAAGGCGTGGATGGCGGTCGAGGAAGACCGCCGTGATTCCGACGCCTGCCACCGATGCGATGCCGTAGACGAAGAGGATGAAATCTGGTCCCAGTCGGGTTCCGGTGGCACGAAGGAACGGCGCGACATAGGTGTAGATGGTGTTATGTGCCAGCATCCAGGTGAAGATCACCGCGAGAACGATCGCGATGCCTGGCATCAGGAACACTTTCCGGAGCCGAAGCCGCGCAGCGGCAGGCTGACCGGGTGCATCGGGCACGAAGCAGGCGATGAGAACCAGGCCGATGATTGCCAAGATACTCAGCGCCACGAACGACCAACGCCAGCCGAGTGCCATTCCCAGTGACGTACCCAAAGGAGTGCCCAGGGCGAACCCGAGGGGTGCACCGATCGAAACGATGGCGAGGGAGAGCCCGCCGCGCCGGGCCGGGCTGATTCGTCGACCGTACGCCGCGAGGATTCCCCAAATGATTCCCGTGAACGCCCCTGCTACGAACCGCGACACCAAGGACAGCACGAGATCGGTGGAGATTGCGGTCACTGTGTTGCCCACGATCAGACCCGCGATCACGATAAGGATCAGCGGCTTTCGTCGCATGCTCCGGGTCATGCTGATGGCCGGCACCGTGACCACCACCGTACCGAGAGCCCACACGCTAACGAACTGACCGACGAACGCCTCGCTGGTGTTGATGCCGGTGGCAATTACCGGCAAGAGCCCCGCCGGCATGGTCTCTGCCGCGACGAGAATGAACCCCATCGCCGCAAATAAAACAAGCGCCAGCCACGGCATCTTCTGAATCTCGGTGCGCTCGCTGGTCGGCGCAATCACAGCAGTGTCCATCGAGTCTTCAGCTTCCATTCCGGTTGTCACGTCGCAACGTTCGTTGTCCTCGGAGATGACCTGGTTCGTCGGCCGTCCCGCTCACGAGAGATTAGGTCGCCTGCAACTGGGCAGGGAGTCCCTGTCAGTACACCTCTCACCAGAGACTCCCTCGCCCGAACGGGAACGGCTTCACTGGATACACCGGGCCGACCAACCCGGAATCAGCCCAAACTCAAAGGAGTGCTGCTGCATGCTTACTGTTCCGGCGTACGCCGCCCCCTCGGCAACCGAGCCGCTCGTCCCGACCACGATCCAACGCCGCGACACCGGGGCGAACGATGTGCTGATCGCGATCCGTTACGCGGGGATCTGTCACTCGGACATCCACCTCGTCCGCGGCGACTGGGGACCTGTCACCTACCCGCAGGTCGTCGGGCACGAGATCGCAGGGGAAGTCGTGGAGGTGGGCTCGAACGTCACCAAATTCGAGGTGGGCGACCGGGTGGGAGTCGGGTGCATGGTGAACTCGTGCCGGGAGTGCGAGAACTGCCTGGCCGGCTTTGAGAACTATTGCCTCAACGGCAACACTCAGACGTACGGCTCCGTCGACCGGGACGGAACGATTACCCAGGGCGGCTACTCCACCCACGTGGTGGTCAACGAAGACTTCGTGCTGCGCCTGCCCGAGGAGATCCCCTACGAGGCCGCCGCGCCGCTGCTGTGCGCCGGGATCACCACGTACTCACCATTGGCTCACTGGAATGCCGGACCCGGAAAGAAGGTCGCGGTCGTCGGTCTGGGCGGGCTCGGGCACCTGGCGGTCAAGCTCGCGGCCGCGATGGGCGCCGATGTCACCGTCCTCTCTCAGACCCTGTCCAAGAAAGAAGATGGGCTGCGGTTCGGCGCGAAGGACTATTACGCCACGAGCGACCCGGCGACATTCGACCAGCTCGCCAACCGGTTCGACCTCATCATCAACACGGTCAGTGCACCCCTCGACCTGAGTAAGTACCTCGGCCTGCTGCGCCTCGACGGCACGATGGTCAACGTCGGTGCGCCGGCCGAACCGCTGCCGATCACCGTCTTCACGCTGTTCGGCAACCGACGTTCGTTCGCTGGTTCCGGCATCGGATCGATCGCCGAAACACAGGAAATGCTCGACTTCTGTGCGGCGCACGGCATCGCACCCGAGATCGAGCTGATCTCCGCTGACGCGATCAACGACGCGTACGAGCGGGTGCTCCGATCCGACGTGCGATACCGGTTCGTCATCGACGCGTCCACGTTGTAACCAACATCGCAGAACAGAAAAGAGCGGAAAGGAGACACAGATGCGCGCCATCGGACTCGTCGAGTACGGAGGACCAGAGGTCCTCCACCCGGTCACCCTCGTGGACCCGCACCCCGGACCGGGCGAGGTTCGCGTCAAGGTCGAAGCCGCTGCTGTCGCACCCGTCGACGCGATGCTTCGACGCGGCGAACTCGCGGGCATGAACACCGGTCTCAGCGGCCCCTACGTGCCCGGGATGGAGGTCGCCGGCATCATCGACGAGCTCGGCGGGGGCGAGGACCACGTGCTCGGTCTCACTCTCGGAATGCGCGTCGTCGGGTTCATCGATAATGCCGGATCTCACGGCGGGTATAGCGATTTTGTCGTCCTCCCCGCCGCATCCGTTGTCGAAGCGCCCTACGGCACGACAGCCGAGGAGTCGGCAAGCTTCGTCAACAATGCGCTGACCGCGCTCAACGTCCTCCAGACGCTCTCTCTTCCTGCCGGCGCGACTTTGCTCGTGAGCGGCGCCGCCGGTTCGGTGGGCGGCTACCTCACCCAGCTCGCCGCACACCAGGGGCTACAAGTGGTCGCAATTGCAGCGGAGTCTGACGAGCTTCTCGTGCGCTTTTTCGGTGCTGAGGAGTTCGTTCCCCGCATGGACGGCGCTCCCAGACAGGTGCGGGAGCTGGTTCCCGGCGGCGTCGATGCGGCAGCGGATGCGGCCCTCATCGGAGAGCCGATCCTCGCTGCCATCAAAGACGGCGGCCAACTCGCGCGCCTGCGGTTCGGCGAGTTTCGCACGGAGCGCGGGATCGCCGTGCATCAGCTGAATGTGCGATCCCGGGCGACTGATCGTGACGCAATAGCGACTCTCCGCGACCTCGTCAATGACGGAGTCATCACCACGCGGGTAGCGCGGATCTTTCCCGCCGCCGAGGCCGCCGACGCACATCGCCTGCTTGACGCCGGGGCTACTCGCGGACGGCTCATCCTGCGCTTTCCCGTCTGATCGAGGGTTAATCGAGGGGGATCGCCGGGTGAAACGGTTGCGGTTGATTCGCGAGAGGGGTGGCCTGGCAGACCACTGTTCAACCCACCCTTCCTGCGCAAGTAGCGAGCGGGTTAACTCAAGGGCGACAACGAGAGGTAATCCATGACTGAAACGTCTATCAGCCTGAACAACGGCGTGCAGCTGCCCACCTTAGGACTCGGTGTGCTGCAGAGCGAAGGCGGCGAGGCAACCGCGGCGGTCTCGACGGCGCTCACCGCCGGCTACCGCCTGATCGACACGGCGGCGGCCTACTTCAACGAGCGCGAGGTGGGGCGAGGCATCCGCGATGCCGGAGTGGCCCGGAAGGACTTCTTCCTGACATCGAAGCTATGGATGACCGACTACGGCTTCGACAGCGCCCTACGGGCCTTCGACACAAGCACGACCAAGCTCGGAGTGGACACCCTCGACCTCTACCTGCTGCACTGGCCGTGGCCCGCGAACTGGAGCGCGACCATCGACGCCTATCGCGCCGCGGAGCGCCTGCTCGCCGAGGGCCGGGTGCGGGCAATCGGGGTCGCGAACTTCAAACCAGAGCACCTGCGCGCGCTGGTGAGCCAGACGGATGTCGTGCCCGCCGTGAATCAGATCGAACTGCACCCCAACTTCCAGCAACCCGAGCAGCTCGCCGTGCACCGCGAACTCGGCATCGCGACCCAGGCCTGGTCGCCGATCGGCGGCGTCTACGGTTGGGCCGGCGAGAATGGGGCGGTGCCCCCGCTGCGCAACGACGTGATTCTGGCGATCGCGGAGGCGCACGGCCGCACGCCCGCCCAGGTCATCCTGCGCTGGCACTTGCAGGAGGGTCGCAGTGCGATCCCCAAGTCGGTCAAGCCCGAGCGGATCGCCGAGAACCTGGATGTGTTCGGCTTCGAGCTGTCCGCCGACGAGATCGGCGCCATCAATGCGCTCGACACCGGCGTGCGCGGAGCCATCGATCCTGATCTCGTGACCTCCCAGGCCATCGACCTCACGATCGACCCGGCCTGACATGGCTGACCCCGCGGAGATCAGAACCTTCCTCACGTCGCGACGCGCGCGTATCACGCCTGAGCAGGCCGGCGTGCCCAGCTTTGGTGGCGCCCGTCGCGTGCCGGGGCTGCGCCGCGAGGAAGTGGCCCACTTGGCTGGCGTCAGCACCGACTACTACGCAAAGCTGGAGCGTGGGAACACCCGCGGAGTATCACCTGAAGTGCTCGAGGCGATCGCCCGGGCGCTGCAACTCGACGACACCGAGCGGGCGCACCTGTTCGACCTGGTGCAGCCGGCCGCGGCAGCCTTCCGGCGCAAGCCCCAGTCGACCAGCCGCACGGTGGTGGCGTCGGGGACGCAGTCGGTGCTCGACGCCCTCACCGTTCCCGCCATCGTGCAGAACGCCCGCCACCACTTCGTCGCGACGAATGCCCTGGGTGCCGCGCTTTATAGCCTGCCGTATCCCACTCGCGGGGGTGAGCTCTTCAACGCTGCGGCGTATCAGTTCCTCGACTCGCGCGCCGCGAATTTCTTCCGCGACGCTGACCTGGCCAAGCGCAACGTCGTGGCGCTGCTGCATCAGGCCGCCGGCCGCAACCCGTATGACGACGCCCTCATCCAACTGATCGGGCGGCTCTCAACTCAGAGCGCCGAATTCCGAGCCCTGTGGGCCTCGCACGACGTCATCCGCTATCAACGCGGCACGAAGAGATACCACCACCCCATCGTGGGCGACCTCGAGTTCGGCTACGAGTCCTTCGACCTCACGACCGAGCCGGGCCTCACCATGCTCGTCTACACGATCGAACCGCACTCATCCACGGCCGAGCGGATGGTACTGCTCGGCTCCCTGACCACCACCTCGGACCTTACGACCCACCCGGAGAACGCATGAACGACCGCCTGACCCTCAACAATGGAGTGACCCTCCCCCCGATCGGCTTCGGCGTGTTCCAGAGCGCTCCGGAAGAGACGGCTGCGGCGGTCGAAACCGCGCTGAGCGCGGGCTACCGGCACATCGACACCGCGGCGGGTTACGGCAACGAGCGCGAAGTCGGGGAGGGCATCCGCCGCTCCGGAATCGACCGCGGCGACGTCATCATCGAGACGAAGGTATGGGTGAGCGACTACGGCTTCGACGAGACCCTGCACGCGTTCGAGAAGAGTGCCGCGAAGCTCGGTGTCGAGCAGATCGACCTGCTGATCCTGCACCAGCCCATGCCGCAGCACTTCGACCGCACCATCCAGGCCTACCGCGCCCTGGAACAGCTGCTCGCCGACGGGCGGGTACGTGCTATCGGGGTAAGCAACTTCATGCCCCACCATCTCGAGGACCTGCGAAAGCAGACCGAGGTCGTGCCGGCCGTGAACCAGGTAGAGCTGCACCCCTACTTCACCCAGCCCAACGTGCAACGCGCCGACGCGGACTTCGGCATCCTCACCCAGGCCTGGTCCCCGATCGGCGGCATCACCTTCTACCCCGGCTGGGGCGACGACACCCGCCGAAGCGTTCTCGAGGACGACACGATTGCACGCATCGCCAAGACCCACAGCAAAACGCCGGCGCAGGTGATGCTGCGCTGGCACATGCAGCAGCGCCGCTCGGCCATTCCCAAATCGACCAACCCAGCTCGCATCGCCCAGAACATCGACATCTTCGATTTCGAGCTGAGCGCCGACGAACTCGCGGCGATTGACGGCCTCGACCGCGCCGTACGTGGCGGTCCCGATCCCGACGAAAACGACCCCTCGACCTGGGAACTTACGATCCCCGAAGCGTGAGAGCTGGAAACGGAGAACGCATGATCCTGGTGACCGGCGCCTCGACCGGAATCGGGCTGGCCACAGCCGAAGCTCTTGCGCGCGCCGGTCACCGGGTCGTCTTGCACGCACGAAAGCCCGACGGTGTCTCCAATCCGGCTCTTCGGGCCCAGATGCATGGCCTCATCTTCGGCGACCTGTCCGACCAGCAGCAGACGCGAGAGCTCGCCGTTGCCGCGAACGAACTCGGACGATTCGACGCCGTCATTCACAACGCGGGCGTCATCAACGGTCCCGTCACCGCCGTGAACGTGATCGCGCCGTACATCCTGATGGCAACGCTGACCGCACCGCGCCGTTCCATCGTTCTCAGCAGCTCCATGCACCGGTCAGGATCCACCGACTTGAACCGCGCCTTCCGTGGCCCGGGCGACTATTCCACGAGCAAACTGCTTGCCACAACGCTCGCGCTTGCTCTCGCGGCTCGCACCAGCACCCTGTCGCACGCCGTCGACCCCGGATGGGTCCCAACCCGCATGGGAGGACCGAACGCGCCTGACGATTTCGATGCAGGCCACCGCACACAGGAATGGTTGGCCACCGCAGACCCGAAGGATATCCTCCCGGTCAGCGGCGGGTACTGGCACCATCTCCGTCCGCAAGACCCGCACCCTTATACGACCGATCCGGCATTCCAGGACAGCCTCGTCGAAAAGCTGGCACGCCTCACCGGCGTCGCCTTTCCGAAATGATCCCGTCACGTTCCCTCGACCTCGGCGTCCTCAACGCCGCCTGAAAACTGCCTAGGCGTACGTCAACACTGCATCGAAACGCCGGAAAAGCGTGCGATCGAGGATCGAGCGATGATGAGTCGCAGCTACGACAATTGACTCTGCCAACACATGATGACCGCTTCTCGCCTCCCGAGCCGCGACCTGAAGCGCGACGGAATAGAAGGCAGCGTCGTCTCCCGACCATGGCTGCGCACCATTGCGGTTATATGCTCGCGGAGCCCTGCCATGGGGTCCCCTCCTGCGCGCAGAACGAGCTGCTTGGTGTTCTATCGTACGGGTCCGACATAGTGCGGGGCGTATCGGCGTGCGCAAGGTCATGCTTACTCGCTAGCCGTTGGCGGATGTAGTCGAACGGTCTTACTCTGCCATGTAAAACGCCCCGGATCCCTGTGTTATCAAGGGATTCCGGGGCGTCTGCGTGGCGGTACCGGTGGGATTTGAACCCACGGTGGGCTTTCACCCACACAACTTTTCGAGAGTTGCACCTTCGGCCGCTCGGACACGGTACCGCCAGCGAGTTTACTGGATGCGGGCTGAGGTCGCCAATCGAGCGGGGTACGTTGGGGGGATGGTGAGCTGGAAGCCGGTATTCGTCGTGGGATCCGCGGTCGCTACGTGCGCGGCCGCGCTGAGCGCGTGGTCGGCGGTGGCGCAGAAGCGGGCGCGCGTCGCGGCGGCGAAGGCGCGGCTCAACGAGACGCTTCCCGTGCACTCCAAGTGGTGGCGGGACACCGCCACCACCGACGGTGAGATCCTGTACGTCGCCATCGGCGACAGCGCCGCGCAGGGGATCGGCGCCTCCGCACCCAAGAACAGCTATGTCGGCGTGATCGCCGACCACATCCGCTCGGCGACCGGACGCACGGTGCGTGTGGTGAACCTCTCGGTGTCCGGGGCGACCGTCGCCCTCGCGGTGGCCGACCAGCTGCCGCGGTTCGCGGGCTACGAGCCCGACATCGTCACCGTCTCCATCGGGGCGAACGACATTGCGGACTTCGACCCCGAGACCTTCCGGGAGGGAATCGAGAAGGTGCTGGACGCGCTGCCCGCCGACGCGATCGTCGCCGACCTGCCGTACTTCTTCTTCCCTCGGAACGAGCACAAGGTCGCGGTCGCCAACGAGATCCTCCGCCGCGCGGGCGGCGAGCGCGGGCTGACGGTCGCGCCGCTGCACGAGGCGATGCAGAAGCAGGGACTGCGCGGCATCATGACGCAGTTCGCCGAGGACCTGTTCCACCCGAACGACCACGGCTACCGGGTGTGGGCCTCGGCGTTCCTCCCCGCGGTCACCGACCTCGCCGTCCGCAAGTTCCCACGCAAGCCGCCGGTCGCGGCGACCGCCTGACTGACGCGTCAGAACGCCGCGTCCAGCTCCCGCTCGCGGGCCGACCCTGCCGCCTGGAACGCCACGCGGAGCGCCTCGCGAACGGACGCCGCCCGCTCGTCGATGCGCGTCGCGAAGCCGAGCCGCGTCGCCTCGGCCGCGCGCTGCTTGCCGCTGGAGACCGGCCGCACCTCGCCGGCGAGGCTGATCTCGCCGAACGCGGCGAGGGTGTGCGGGATCGCCCGGTCCGTCGCCGCGGACGCGATCGCGAGGGCGATGGCGAGATCCGCGCCCGGCTCCGTCAGACGCACTCCGCCGACGGTCGCGACGTACACGTCCTTGTCGCCCAGCCGGATGCCGGCCCGGCGTTCCAGCACCGCGAGCAGCATTGCGACGCGGGATGCGTCCACTCCGTTCGTGACCCGGCGCGGGTTGGGCGCCGTCGTCGCGACGACGAGCGCCTGCACCTCGACCGGCAGTGGCCGCCGCCCCTCCATCGCCACCGTTACGCACGTCCCCGAGACGGGCGTGGTGGTGCGGCTGAGGAACAGCCCGCTCGGGTCGGGCACCTCGGCGATGCCGTCGCCGGCCATCTCGAAGCAGCCCACTTCGTCCGTCGGGCCGAAGCGGTTCTTGAGCGCGCGCACGAAGCGCAGCGCCGTCTGCCGGTCGCCCTCGAACTGGCAGACCACGTCCACCAGGTGCTCCAGCAGGCGGGGGCCCGCGATCGAGCCGTCCTTGGTCACGTGCCCGACGATGAGGATGGGCAGGTCGCGTTCCTTGGCCACGCGGATCAGGGTGCTCGCCACCTCGCGCACCTGACTGGGTCCGCCCGCGATGCCCTCCCCCGAGCTGCTGGACACGGTCTGCACCGAGTCGACGATGACGAGGGACGGCTGCACCGCGTCGATCTGCCCGACGATGGTGGCGAGGTCGGTCTCGGACGCGAGGTAGAGCTGGTCGTGGATCGCCCCGGTGCGCTCGGCGCGCATGCGGACCTGGCTGACCGACTCCTCCGCACTCACGTACAGGACGCGCTCGCGCTCCCGCGCAGCACGGGACGCCACCTCGAGCAGCAGTGTCGACTTACCGACGCCGGGCTCGCCGCTCAGCAGGATCGCCGCCCCGGGCACGATGCCGCCCCCGAGCACCCGGTCGAACTCGCCGATGCCGCTCGGCCGGCGCTGCATGGACTCCGCACCGATCTCGGTGATCGCGCGCGCCGCGCGATCCGTGCCGATCGTGACCGGCTTGAGCGCGCGCAGGACACCCGTCGGCGCCGTCGCCTCCGCCACCGTTCCCCACTCGCCGCACTCGCCGCACCGGCCCACCCACTTGGCCGCCGTCCAGCCGCACTCCGTGCACCGGTAGTTCACACTGGCCTTGGCCACGGGCACCTCCTCGATCGCTCCCACACTAGGTCGAGCCACCGTCATCCGACGCCCGGAGCGCGCAGGTGTGCGGAACTCGCTCCCGCGCCGCTGCGGTGGAGGAGGAACGGGCTACTTGAGGATGAACTGCTTGGTCTCCGCCGAAGCGATGCCGGCGACCGAGGTCTCCAGGTGGTACGAGGCGCCGCCCGCCGGCACCTGCTCGCGCTTCCCCTGGCAGGTGGCCGGGTCGCTGCGCGTACGGTCCCAGGTGATCGGCGTCTGCGAGGAGATCGTCTTGCCGGGCTGCAGCAGCACCTCGGCGTCCACCTTCTCGCTCTGGCAGTCGGTCGACTTCCAGTAGACCTCGGTGCCGCTGGTGATGGTGAAGACCTGCTGCGCGGTGCCGGCATCGATCTTGCAGGCGGTCGTTCCGGTGTTGGTGATGGAGACCGACAGCTGCGGGAGCTGTCCCGCGGAGTAGGTGGAGGCGTCCGTCACGGCGCCGACCTTCACGCTGGCCGGATCGCAGTCCTGGCCGCTCGCACTCGCGCTGGTGGTCGGGATGTTCGTCGCCGCAGCGGTCGGCTTCCCGCTGCTCGTCGTGACCGGCTTCGGCGTCTCCCCGTTCGAGGATCCCGGACGGACGACGATCAGCACGATGACCACGATGACGGCCAGCAGAGCGATCAGGAGGACGAGCCGGCGACGCCAGTACACACGGCTCGGTTGGGGGCCGACAGGATGCTTGAACGTCGACATGCCCGCAGCATAGCCGCGCCCTCGCCGAACCCCGGCGCGCCGCGCTCAGAGGTGCTTCAACATCCGGGTGTTGCCCAGGGTGTTCTGCTTGACCCTGGCCAGGTCGAGGAACTCCGCGACGCCCTCGTCGTGCGAGCGCACGAGCTCGGCGTACATCGCGGGGTCAACCGTCTCCTCGCCCATGTCCTCGAAGCCGTTGCGGCCGAAGAAACCCACCTCGAAGGTGAGGCAGAACAGCCGGGAGAGGCCGAGCTCCCTCGCGTCCTCCTCGAGGCGGGCGAGCAGGGCTCGCCCGACGCCCTTGCCGAGCCAGGCGTCGGCGACCGCGAGGGTGCGCACCTCGGCCAGGTCGCTCCACATGACGTGCAGGGCGCCGCAGCCGATCAGGTTCCCGTCGGCGTCCTCGGCGACCCGGAACTCCTGCACGGACTCGTAGAAGGTCACCGCCTCCTTACCGAGCAGGATCCGCCGGTTGACCAGCGGCTCCACCAGCTCCTGGATGCGCGGCACGTCGCTCGTGCGCGCCCTCCTCACCACGAAGCCGCTCGTCGTCGGGTTCGTGGGCGCGGGGGCGGAAGACGAGGTCACTCTGCAAGCCTAGCGAGGGCCGGGGCCGCGGAATCGCCGCATGCTAGCGTTGGACGTTCCCGGGACCGCTGCGGCCGGACCCCACTCGAGGCAGGAAATGGTGAGAACAAGGTGAGCGGTTTCGGTTCCGTGCGCAGATGGTTCAGCACGAACGGACCGGAGATCCTGACCTGGACGATCGTCGCCGTCACGTGGGTGCTCTCCTACCTCTCCTATTTCCGCAGGGCCGGTCTGTTCTTCTACGACTCCCGGTACTACATGGCGTACTCGTTCCTGTTCGGCGGGGCGTCGCAGCAGGAGGCCCGCGACAGGACCGCGGAGTTCGCCGCGCAGTACCACATCCCGATGCCGGACGCGGCGTCCACGTTCGGCTGGGGTCTCGTGCAGCCGCGCGTCGTGCTGCCGACCCTCTCCGCACCCTTCGTCGACCTGTTCGGCCCCTTCGGGCTCGCGGTCATCCCCGCGGTCGCGACCATCATCTTCACGATCATCGTGACCAGGATCCTGATGAAGCGCTACGGCAACCTCGCCGCGGTCGCGACCATGGTCATGGCGAATGCGAGCGTCCGCATCGTGGTGCTCATGACCGGGATGCTCACCGAGTCGCTGTCCGCCCTGTGGACGCTGCTCGCGCTGCTGCTCGCTTGGCGGTACATCCGCTCGCCGCGCTGGACGCTGCTGCTCCTGATGGCGGTGGTCACGATCGTCTCCGCGTTCACCAGGCAGGCGACCCTCATCATGGCGGGGGCGTTCGTCGGCGCCTGGCTGCTCGGGATGCTGACCACCCTGCGCTGGAGGTCGCCGTGGATGTGGCCCGCCATCGTGGTCGGGGCGACCGCCGTGATCGTCCAGGTGGTCCAGACGGCGCTGTTCCCGTTCTCGCAGACCGACCAGTTCCTCCGGATGACCGGGACGACCTCCCTCGGCGAAGCCCTGACCAGGGTGCCCGGCCTCGGCTTCCACCTGTTCGTCCTCGACGTGAACCAGTTCATCCGCGAGGACCAGATCCTCCTGCTGATGTTCTTCCTCAGCGTCGGAGCACTGTTCCTGTTCTGGAAGCGCGAGGAGGCGCACCTGCTGTTCGGTGCGATGGTCGCCATCGGGCTCTACAACATCACCAACGGCAGCGCGACGGGATTCCGTTACGCGATCCCCGGCCTCGTCTTCTTCCTGCTCATCCTCGCGAAGCTGTTCCAGTCGACGGCGCGGACTCTGCCGCTGCGCCCCCGTGACGGAATACCCACAGACGCATGACGAAGAAGTTGATGACGGCGACGAGGACCATCGTCGCCACCTTCGCGACGATCGGGGCGAGGCCGATGACCTCGGTGCCGAGCGCGACTCCCCCGGCGCTGAGGCCCAGGTTGACCACCACGAGGATGGAATAGCGCACCAGCGCTCCCTTGGACGCGCGCGCCCGGAAGACCAGGTCGCGGTTGCCGCGGTAGTTGACGACGAACGCCGTCAGGAACGAGATCACCGACGCCAGGGTCGGCCAGACGCCCAGCGTCACCAGCAGCCAGAAGACGCCGGCGTCGATCAGCGCGCTGGCGCCGCCGACCGCGAGGAAGACCAGGCCCTGCCGGACATGCTCGCGGTCGATCGTCATTTCGGTGTCGCTTCGATGTCGAGCATGAATGCGTGCAGCAGGAACTGTATGCCGACCAGTGTCGGCGCGAGCGCCAGCAGCCAGGTGCCGGTCGAGACGGGGTCCGGCGTCGCCAGCCGGATCACGATCGCCCAGATCCCGACGATGACGCCGAAGACGAACAGCAGCGTCCCGAGCACGAACAGCAGGGCGATGGGCGAGAACGACCACAGCACGTACTTGTACCAGAACCGGCGCCAGAAGCCGCTCCACAGCGTCCCGAGCAGACGCGGGACCACCTGGTGCAGCCGGATGCCGGAGACCTCCGCTCCGTAGATCGCGGGGATGGGCACGTCGATGGCGCGGACGTTGTTGATGTTCAGCCAGATCAGGAGGTCGTTCTCGAACTCGTAGCGTTTCGCGACCTTGTCCAGCGGGACGAGGCTGAGCGCCTCCTTGGTGATCGCGGTGTAGCCGTTCTGCGGGTCGACGAGGTTCCAGTAGCCGGAGGAGAACTTGGTCATGAACGTGAGCACGATGTTGCCGAAGATCCGGTAGCGCGGCATCCCCGCGAAGCTGGAGCTTGAGAACAGCCGGTTCGCCTTGGAGAACCCGTAGCCGCTGTCCGTGATCGGGTTGAGCAGCTGCGGGAGGTAGTCCACATCCATCTGCCCGTCGCCCGCCATCACGACGCTGATGTCGGCGCCGAGCTCCATCGCCTTCTTGTGCCCGGTGATGATCGCCCCGCCGACGCCTTGGTTCACCTCGTGGTGGAGGACCGTCGTCCGCTCGGTCGCCGCCGCCTGTGCCACAGCGAGCGTGTCGTCGGGGCTGGCGTCGTCGATGACGATGATGTCGTCGACGATGTCCGGCATGGTGGCGATGACGTCGGCGATGTGCTTCTCTTCGCGGTACGCGGGCACGACGACGGCAACCCGATGATCCTTGTACAACGGTCTCCTTCAGTAGACCCCGACGTAATTGCTTGCATTTGAGGCGGAAAATTCCCCGAGGCGTTCGCTCATCCTACCGATTCGGCAGGTCGTCAACGTCGGTAACGGGCCAGGACGGACGCCCCGAGATAGCGCAGCGGGGCGTCGCGACGCAGGACGTCGCCGAGCCGCGGAGTGAGCAGTCCGCCCACCGACAGGTGCGCCCTGCTGCGCCGGGCGAGGTCCGCGAGCGCGACCGGGTCGGCGTCCGCCGACACGAGCTCCGCGAGGAGGCGCGCGTCGTCGCGGGAGAGCACCCGGGCGAATCCGGGCGCGAGCTCCTCGAACACCCGCACAGCGTCACGGGCGACGCGGATGTCTTCGGCCGTCAGCCGCGACCGCGCCTCCCTGCCGAGCGCCGCGACCAGTTGCACCCGGAAGAGCTTCGCCGCGATGCCGATGCGCGCGGCGTCGTCCAGCCCCGCCCAGAAGGACTCGCCGGGAAGCGCCGCGGCGAAGCCGAGCTCCTGCTCCATCGGCCAC
This sequence comes from Leifsonia sp. NPDC080035, assembly GCF_040050925.1. Taxonomy (NCBI): domain Bacteria; kingdom Bacillati; phylum Actinomycetota; class Actinomycetes; order Micrococcales; family Microbacteriaceae; genus Leifsonia; species Leifsonia sp. NPDC080035. The sequence goes on from NZ_CP157390.1 coordinate 783,575, forward strand.
GCCACCTCGGTGACGCGGTCGAGCGCGTCCGGGGCGACCATGTAGGGGTGGCGCGCATCGGCCGCGACGATGCGGCCTCCTGAGAACCAGAGCCGCAGACCGGGGATGAGGTCCTCCGCCGTTCCGAGGCCGGGTGTCGGGATGGCCTTCTCCGCCAGCTCCGATCGGATGAGGCCCATCGTGCTGGTGCGGTAGGCCAGACGGTCTCTGGCCGGATCCAGCCGCGTGCGGAACGGCCGGCGCGGCGGTGTCGGGAAGTTCCTCGGCGTCCCCACCATCCGCATGGTCGGGATCACGATGTCGGCGTCGTGCGCGCGCTGGGTGCGCGTCCACGACTCGATGGCGCCGTCGGCGAGGTAGTCGTCGGAGTCGATCTTCATGAAGAACGGCGACTCCAGCCGCTCGAGGGCGTGCCGGAGCGGACCTGCAGGCGAGGGGATGCCGTCCTCGAACGCGAGCACGCTCACGCGCGGGTCTGCCCGGTGCTCGCCCAGCGCGGCCTCGATCTGGCTCGGGTCCACATTGTGCGCCACGACGACGAGCCGGATCGGCACGGAGGTCTGCAGGACCGACCGCGCGAGCCGCGCGACCGGCCGATGCACGGAATGGACGGGGACGAGGACGTCGACCGTTGGCGTCATGACGCGACGGCGCCGGTCGCGATCCGGTCGACCGCGGCCGCCCAGACCGGGGTCTGGGTCTCCGCGGACAGGTCGCGCGCCGCCGCGTCGGAGTCGCGCTTCCACTGCTCGACCGTTGCCCGGTCGATCCCGCGCAGCACGTCGGCCAGGGCCTCGGCGGTGAAGTCCGCCGTGACGGCTCCGAGTCCCCGCTCGCCGAGGATCCGGACCATTTCCGGTGACGGGCCGATGATGAGGCCGAGCCGCGCCTGCACGTACTCGAAGAACTTGTTCGGCAGCGCGTACGCGTTGTTGAAGTTGGTGGGGGCGAGGATGTGCAGCCCGACGTCGTACGTGTTCAGCGTCGGCACCAGCTCCGTGAACGGCACGGGCTCGTGGAAGCGGATCCGCTCCACCCCGCTCGCGCGTTCCTTCAGCGAGTCGAGGTAGCCCGGGTCGTTCGGCGCCAGGTAGAAGTCGAGCGTCACCGGGGCGTCCACCTGCGCGACCGCGTCGATGAGGATCTCGAGCCGGCGGTTGCGCAGCGCGGCTCCCGCGTGGACGAGCCGGATCGTCTCGCCGACCGGCTGGACGGCGAGCTCGGCGAACGGCGGCGCGTTCATCACGACCGCCGGGGACAGCCCGAACACCGTGCGGTACTTGTCGGCGAGGCTCTGGCACACCGTGGACGTGGAGGCGGCGCGCCTGACGAACGTGCGGATCTGCCACGACAGGAACGGCGCGACGAACAGCCGGAAGCGCAGGAGCTCGGAGTTCTGCAGCGGCGCGTACTCGTGCAGGTCGGCGTGGAAGCCGCGGCGCGGCTTCAGCGCGGCCGCGGCGCCCGCCGCATCCACGTCGTTGGCGACGATCACGTCGACATCGCCCACCGGGAGGTTCTCCCGCACCCACGACACCGCCGGGTTGTCGCGGTAGGCGCGACGCCACTGCCGGAGCATCACGGCCAGTCGCGGGTAGCGCCAGTACACGCGCTCATCCGGGATGCGGTAGTGCTGCACGACGCCCTCCGGCGCGGGACCGTAGCCGCAGGTCACGACGTCGTACGCGCCCTCGAACAGTGCGATCTGCTTCTGGACGCGGGGGTCGGAGACGAGCGTGGAGAAGGACAGGATCAGGATGCGCGCAGACATGACCCCAGAATCTTACCCGCACAGCATGAAACCGCCGAGTACGCGGATTCTCTGCGTACTCGGCGGTTTTCAGGCGAGTTTCTTCGTACTCGCGGGGTTTACTCGTTCGCGGCGAGGTCCGGGGTGGCCGGTCCGGTGCCGATCGCGGCGGCGGCGTTCACACCGGCGCCGATGGACTCGGCGCGGGCGCTGGTCGTAAAGACGAACTCCCCGTCGGCGAAGTCGACGTGGACGTGGTCGCCCGCGTTCAGCTCGCCGTGCAGGATCTTCTCGCTCAGCCGGTCCTCGATCTCGTGCTGCACCGCGCGGCGGAGCGGACGGGCTCCGAGCGTCGGGTCGAACCCGACCTCGATCAGCCGCTCCTTGGCCGGAACGGTCAGCTCGATCGTCATGTCACGGTCGAGCAGACGGTCGGAGAGGCGCTTGATGAACAGGTCGACGATCTGCAGGAGCTCCGCCTTGCTCAGCTGCGGGAACACGATGATCTCGTCGACGCGGTTCAGGAACTCCGGCTTGAAGTTCTTCTTCAGCTCCTCGTAGACCTTGCCGCGCATCCGGTCGTAGCCGGTGGTCGGGTCGCCCTCGATCTGGAAGCCGACGGGGCCGCCGGAGATGTCCTTCGTGCCGAGGTTGGTCGTCATGATGATGACGGTGTTCTTGAAGTCGACGACGCGGCCCTGGCCATCCGTCAGACGTCCCTCCTCCAGGATCTGGAGCAGCGAGTTGAAGATGTCCGGGTGCGCCTTCTCGATTTCGTCGAACAGCACCACGCTGAACGGCTTGCGGCGGACCTTCTCGGTGAGCTGGCCGCCCTCCTCGAAGCCGACGAACCCGGGAGGGGCGCCGAAGAGGCGGGAGACCGTGTGCTTCTCGCCATACTCCGACATGTCGAGCGAGATCATCGCCGACTCGTCGTCGAACAGGAACTCGGCGAGCGCCTTGGCCAGCTCGGTCTTACCGACGCCGGTCGGACCGGCGAAGATGAACGAGCCGGAGGGACGCTTCGGGTCCTTGAGGCCCGCACGGGTGCGGCGGATCGTCCGGGAGAGGGCCGCGATGGCCTCCTCCTGGCCGATGACGCGCTGATGCAGCGCCTTCTCCATGTAGACGAGGCGGGCCGACTCCTCCTCGGTGAGCTTGAACACCGGGATGCCGGTCGCCTGGGCCAGCACCTCAGCGATCAGGCCCTCGTCGACCTCGGCGGTGGTCTTCACGTCGCCCGAGCGCCACTGCTTCTCGAGGCGCAGCCGCTCGCCGAGGAGGTTCTTCTCCTCGTCGCGCAGGCTGGCGGCCTTCTCGAAGTCCTGGTCCTCGATCGCCGCCTCCTTCTGGGAGCGCACGGCGGCGATCTTGTCGTCGAACTCGCGCAGCTCCGGCGGGGCCGAGAGGATCGACAGGCGCAGGCGCGCGCCGGCCTCGTCGATCAGGTCGATGGCCTTGTCCGGAAGGAAGCGGTCCTGGATGTAGCGGTCGGCGAGGTTCGCCGCCGCGACGATCGCGCCGTCGGTGATGGACACCTTGTGGTGCGCCTCGTAGCGGTCGCGCAGGCCCTTCAGGATGTTGATCGCGTGCGGGAGCGACGGCTCCGCCACCTGGATGGGCTGGAACCGGCGCTCGAGGGCCGCGTCCTTCTCGAAGTGCTTGCGGTACTCGTCGAGCGTGGTCGCGCCGATGGTCTGCAGCTCGCCGCGGGCGAGCAGCGGCTTCAGGATGCTGGCAGCGTCGATCGCGCCCTCTGCGGCGCCCGCACCGACGAGCGTGTGGATCTCGTCGATGAAGGTGATGATGTCGCCGCGGGTGCGGATCTCCTTGGTGACCTTCTTCAGGCGCTCCTCGAAGTCGCCGCGGTAGCGGGAGCCGGCGATGAGGGAGCCGAGGTCGAGCGTGTAGAGCTGCTTGTCCTTCAGCGTCTCCGGCACGTCGCCGCGCACGATCGCCTGGGCGAGGCCCTCGACGACGGCCGTCTTGCCGACGCCGGGCTCACCGATCAGCACGGGGTTGTTCTTGGAGCGGCGCGACAGGATCTGCATGACGCGCTCGATCTCCTTCTCGCGCCCGATCACCGGGTCGAGCTTGTTGTCGCGAGCGGCCTGGGTCAGGTTGCGGCCGAACTGGTCGAGGATCTGGCTGCCGGCCTGCGCGGTCGCCTGATCGTTGCCGCCCACCTGGACCTGCTCCTTGCCCTGGTAGCCGGAGAGCAGCTGGATGACCTGCTGGCGCACACGGTTGAGGTCCGCGCCCAGCTTCACGAGCACCTGGGCGGCGACGCCCTCGCCCTCGCGGATCAGGCCGAGCAGGATGTGCTCGGTGCCGATGTAGTTGTGGCCGAGCTGCAGCGCCTCGCGCAGGCTCAGCTCCAGCACCTTCTTGGCGCGCGGAGTGAACGGGATGTGACCGGTCGGCTGCTGCTGGCCCTGGCCGATGATGTCCTGGACCTGCTCACGGACGGCATCCAGCGAGATGCCGAGCGACTCGAGCGCCTTCGCGGCCACCCCCTCGCCCTCGTGGATCAGGCCGAGCAGGATGTGCTCGGTGCCGATGTAGTTGTGGTTGAGCATCTTGGCCTCTTCCTGGGCCAAGACGACCACCCGGCGGGCTCGGTCGGTGAATCTCTCGAACATGTCTACTCCTCGCGACACCGTTGCAGGGTCGGCGCCGATACAAAGAGAGTAACCACCGCTTCCCGTCCGTGTGGCCCTGTTCGCCGTGGGCGTGACCGAGGTTGCGCCGGAACGCGGCACGTGCAAGCATATCGATATTCGTTATTAACGAGATTCGATATGGAGACGATATGAGCACGACCGTTGACACCAGGACCTCGCGAGGGGACCGCGTCGCCATCCTCCTGTTCATCGTCGCCGGCAGCCTGCTCGCCGGCTGGTCGGTCATCCAGTCAGGGCTGGCGATCGCGGCCGCGGCGGGCAACCGGGATGTCCGCGTGCTCGCCGACTTCTCCGGCACGACCGCCCACGCCCCGATCGGACCGGGCGGGGCGATGCGCGAGGTGGAGCTGGAGAGCGCCTATGTGAGCGCCCCGCAGCTCCCGCTCGCCTCGTTCTGGGCGCTGATCGCCCGTGAGCTGCTCGGCTCCGTCGCCGTGGCCGGCATCGTCCTGTGCCTGATCTGGCTCGCCGTCAATGTGCTGCGCGGCCGGATCTTCTCCCCCACCAATACGACGCTGGTCGCCGTCGCGTCGATCGGCGGCCTCGTGGCCTGGGCTGCGATCGCCCTGCTGAACACCATGGTGGCCAACGGCGCCATCGCGCTGATCAGCGACCGCGAGTTCGACATCCCCGTCATGTCCATCCCGCTCCAAGTGGTGCTGCTGCTGGCCTTCGCCGCGGCGATCGTCAGCACCGCCTTCACGGTGGGCGACCGGATGCGCCGCGACACCGAGGGCCTGGTCTGATGGGCGAGGACGACTCCGGCGTCCACTGCCGCCTGGACGAGCTGCTCGCCGAACGCGGGATGACCGTCGTCCGGCTCTCCGAGCTGGTCGGGGTGAGCGTCGTCAACCTCTCCGTTCTGAAGAACGACAGGGCGAAGGCGATCCGCTACTCCACGCTCGTCGCGATCTGCCGGGCGCTCGACTGCGGGATCGGCGACCTGCTCGTGCTCGCTCCGGAGCCGCCCGCCGCCCGCCAGGGCTAACATTCGGCGCATGACCATCAGACTGGAGAACGTCGGCATCGCCGTCCGGGACATCGAAGCGACCATCGCCTTCTTCACCGACTTGGGCCTCACGGTGCTCGGTCGCGACACCGTCAGCGGGGAGTGGGCCGACACCGCGGTCGGACTCGACGGCAACCACGCCAAGATCGCGGTGCTGCAGACCCCGGACGGCGACGGGCAGCTGGAGCTCTTCGAGTACATCCACCCGGACGCGATCGAGACGGAGCCGACCCTCCCGAACGAAATCGGCATGCACAGGGTCGCCTTCTCGGTCGACGACATCGACGAGGCCCTGGCGATCGCCGCCCGGCACGGCTGCCACCCGCTGCGCGGTGTCGCGACCTACGGGGACGTCTACAAGCTGACCTACCTGCGCGGGCCGAGCGGCATCATCGTGATGTTCGCGGAGTCGCTGCGGAAGGACTGAGGCGGGACCTCAGCCGGGAAGGCCCGGCAGTGTCAGGTCGCCGCTCGGCAGGATGATCGTCACGTCCGAGGTCGTCGTGACGCCCTTCGGGGTGGCGAAGACCGTCGTGTGCGGCGAGTAGTCCTTCGTGCAGACGCCGCCGGGCGCAGGGGCCAGCGTCGCCTCGATCTGGTTGCTCTGCCCGACGTGGATGGACTGCACCTTCGGCGGGCACGTCGAGCTGCCGTAGAGCACGATGCCGAACTGGTCGCCGTCCTGCAGCCAGGCCGCCCAGGACGCGCCCCCCGCGCTGCTGGGCGGGGCCTCGACGCCCTTCGGCTCGCCGGCGTAGTCCTCCAGCGGCTTCGTCTGGGTGGTGGTGCAGCCCGCGAGCAGCACGGCCAGCGCCACGACGGCGGCGGCGGACAGGGGGCGAGCGGCACGGGTCACGCGACCATTCTAGGAACCGGCCCCTCGCGCATCCTGGAGGCGTCCTAGGATGCCGCTATGAGCAACCTGGAGCGCGATCCCGCCGAGGTCCTGGCCGGCGACGACGTCGTGGTGACGGACGCCGGCGTGGAGATCCTCGAGCCACGCGAGGTGCCGCTCGGCGGCCCCCGGGCGATGACCGTGCGCCGCACGCTCCCGCAGCGTAAGCGCTCGCTGATCGGCGGCTGGTGCTTCATCGACCACTACGGTCCAGACGACGTCGCGTCGACCGGCGGGATGCGCGTCCCGCCGCATCCGCACACCGGTCTGCAGACGGTGAGCTGGCTGTTCGAGGGCGAGATCGAGCACCGCGACAGCGTCGGCAGCCACGCGCTCGTGCGGCCGGGCGAGCTCAACCTGATGACGGCGGGACGCGGGATCAGCCACTCCGAGGTCTCGACTCCGGGGACGGAACGCCTGCACGGCGTTCAGCTCTGGGTCGCGCTGCCGAGCGCATCCCGCGATGTCGCGCCGTTCTTCGAGCACCACGCTCCCCTGCCCGCGACCCTCGGGGCGGCGAGCGTGCGCACGTTCGTCGGCGCTCTCGCGGGGAGCGGCACAGACGCCACGGTGTTCTCGCCGCTGGTCGGCGCCGAGGTCCTTCTGCCGGCCGGCGCGACGGTTCAGCTGCCCCTCGACACCGCCTTCGAGCACGGGATCCTGGTAGACGCGGGCGAGGTCGCCGTCGCGGGCGCTCCGGTCCCGCGCGCCCACCTCGCGTACCTGTGCCCCGGGCGCGCGAGCGTCGAGATCACCGCGGGCGCCGCGGATGCGCGGCTCGTGCTTCTCGGCGGCGAGCCGCTGGGCGAGGAGATCGTGATGTGGTGGAACTTCATCGGCCGCAGCCACGAGGACGTCGTCGCCGCGCGAGCCGAATGGCAGCGCGATGTGATCGACGCGGAAGACCCCGCCGGCCGCTTCGGCACCGTCGAGGGTTACGACGGCAGCGCCCTTCCCGCGCCGGCCCTGCCGACGGTGCGGCTCAAGCCCCGCTCGTGAGCCCGCTCCCGACCCCGCGCTACTGCAGCGCGGAGGTGAGGCGGGCCAGGTTGTCGAGCACGGTGGAGCGCAGCGGCTGCTGCATCCACTCGTCCAGGGTGAGCTCGCGGCTGTCGCGGCGGTAACCCTCCTCGACCTCGCGCATCTGCTCGACGAACGAGCGGCCGCGCACCATGAGCGAGACCTCCATGTTGAGCTGGAACGAGCGCATGTCCATGTTGCTCGACCCGATCACCGCGACATCGTCGTCGATCGTGAAGTGCTTGGCGTGCAGGATGTACGGCGCCTTGTACATCCAGATCCGCACACCGGCGCGCAGCAGCACCTCGTAGTACGAGCGCTGCGCGTGGTAGACGAGGGCCTGGTCGCCGATCTCGGAGACGAACAGGTCGACGGCGATGCCGCGCTGGGTCGCGGTCGTGATCGCGGTGAGCATCGACTCGTCCGGCACGAAGTAGGGCGAGGTGATGACGATGCGCTCCTGCGCGTAGTAGAGCAGCGCAAGGAACAGGCGGAGGTTGTTCTCGCCGGCGAACCCCGGCCCGGACGGCACGACCTGCGCATCCAGCTCCTCGGGGTCGATGTCGTCCGTGATCGGCTCGGTCTCGCGGCGCAGCAGCTCGTCCGTCTCCGAGTACCAGTCGGTGATGAAGATGGCGTTCAGACCGGCGACGATCGGTCCCTCCAGCCGGACGATCAGCTCTTTCCACTTGAGCCCGCGGCGGATGTTCGACTTCTTGTTGTAGCTGCGGTCGATCACGTTCTGCGAGCCCATGAACGCCACCTTGCCGTCGACGATGAGCAGCTTGCGGTGGTTGCGCAGGTCGGGTCGCTGGTACTTGCCCTTGAACGGCTGCACCGGCAGCATCAGGTGCCACTTCGCGCCCATCTCGGTGAGCCGCTCGATGGTGCGCTTGTAGTCGGGGGTGCGCCGCGACGCGATGTGGTCGAGCAGGACGCGCACGACGACGCCGCGCTTCACCGCGGCCGCCATCGCGTCGAAGAACGGCTTCGTGGTCGCGTCGAGCGTGAGGATGTAGAACTCGACGTGCACGTAGCGCCGGGCGGCGTCGATCTCGGCGGTCATCGCGGCGAGGGACGCGGCGTAGTCGCCGTTCAGCGTCGCCCGGTTGCCGCCGACCAGCGGCATCGCGCCGAGGTTGCGGTTCAGCGAGACCACCGACTCCAGCCACGTCGGCCAGGGATGGTCGCGCCTGACGCGCTCGATGCCCTCTGTGCTGTCGATGATGAAGCGGTTGATCTCGTCCTGCTTCTCGCGCCGGGCCTTCGGCAGCTTGTACGAGCCGATCAGCAGGAAGAACAGGACGCCGATGTACGGGATGAAGAAGATCGCCAGCAGCCACGCGGTGGCGGACGTCGGCTTGCGGTTCCTCGGCACCACGATGATCGCGATGACGCGGATGACGAAGTCGACGAGGAGCAGGAAGACCACGATGGCCGTGGTCATGAATCCTGCGTCCAAGGGGACCTCCGCTGCCGTCAGGGTGGGGAGCGGCGGCCGCCGTCCTCAGAGCTACCGTAGCGAAGCGCGCGGGTCCTGGGCAGACCGCCCCGCGGCCGGGTCCGCCGGAGCGGCTACGCCTTCGGCGCGAGGCCGCGGCGGGCGCGCTCTTCGGCCTCCATGCGCGCGTACACCTTCCGCTCGGTGCGGTCGGCGTGCACGATCTTGCGCATGATCAGCCAGAAGATCAGGCCGACCAGCACGGTCGGGGCGAGCGACCAGACGATTCCGCCGATGATTTCACCCATAGCGCGATAATGGTATCCCGCCCACCTGGGAACGGAGTCCCCTCACGCCTCCCCTCGCCGTCCTCCTGACCACCTGGTCGTTCGACCCCGCCGCGGCCGCCCTGCTGGTCGCCGCGGCCGCGCTCTACCTGGCCGGCGTCGCCCGGCTCCGGGCGCACGGCCACCGGTGGCCTGCCCGGCTGACGGCGTCGTTCCTGCTGCTCGGCCTCGGCTCCTACGCCGTCGTCTCGTTCGGCTTCCTCGGCGCGGAGAGCACCGACCTGCGCTGGGCGTTCACCACCCGCATCGCCCTGCTGCTGTTCGTCGTGCCGGGGCTGCTCAGCCTCGGCCGCCCGGTCGCCCTCGCCAGGGTCGCGCTCGGCGGGACGGGACAGGCGCGAACCGACCGGTTCCTGCAGTCCCGTCCGGTGAGGCTGTTCGGCAACGCCATCTTCGCGACGGTGTTCGCGTGCGTCGCGTTCATGATCTTCCTGACGCCGGTCGCGGCCATCCTGCGCGACAGCCCGTGGTCGGAGTGGACGATCTCGGTGCTGGTGCCGATCGCGGGGCTCCTGATGGTGCTGCCGATCGCGGCGCACTCGGTCGTCCGCACGAGCTTCTTCGTCACGGTGGAGTTCCTGCTCGCGTTCGTCGCGATGATCCTCGACGCCATCCCCGGCCTGCTGCTGCGCCTGAACGACGGGATCCTGGACCACGCACCGGCGATCGTCGGCAGGATGCCGTTCTGGTTCCCGAGCGCGCTGCACGACCAGCACCTCTCCGGCGACCTGCTGTGGTTCATCGCCGAGATCGCCGATGTGCCGGTGCTCATCATCCTGTTCGTGCGCTGGATGCGGCTCGACCGCCGCGAGGGCACGCGGATGGACGAGCTGACCGACGAGCAGATGGAGGCGCTCACCCGCGCTCACCTCGAACGCCGAGGCTGACGCGGGCCGGGCCCGGACACTACTTGACGAGCGGGAACAGGATGGTCTCGCGGATGCCCAGACCGGTCAGGGCCATCAGCAGGCGGTCGATGCCCATCCCCATCCCACCGGTCGGCGGCATGCCGAACTCGAGGGCGCGGAGGAACTCCTCGTCCAGGCGCATCGCCTCGTCGTCGCCGGCCGCGGCGAGGCGGGCCTGCTCGACGAAGCGCTCGCGCTGCACGACCGGGTCGACCAGCTCGGAGTAGCCGGTCGCCAGCTCGAAGCCGCGCGTGTACAGGTCCCACTTCTCCACGACGCCCTCGCGCGAGCGGTGCGCGCGCACCAGCGGGCTGGTGTCGACGGGGAAGTCCATGACGAAGGTCGGGCGCACGAGACCGGACTTCACGTGGTGCTCCCAGAGCTCCTCAACGTACTTGCCGGGCAGCGGGTGCTCGATCTCGATGCCCGCGTCCGCGGCGAGCGCGCGCAGCCGCTCGATGGGCGTCTGCGGCGTGATCTCCTCGCCGATGGCCTCCGAGAGCGAGTCGTACATCCGGATGCGCTCCCAGTCGCCGCCGAGGTCGTACTCGGTGCCGTCGGCCCAGGTGACCACGTGCGATCCGGAGACGGCGATCGCGGCGTCCTGGATAAGCTTCTGAGTCAGGTCGGCGATGGAGTTGTAGTCGCCGTAGGCCTGGTAGGCCTCGAGCATCGCGAACTCGGGCGAGTGCGTGGAGTCGGCGCCCTCGTTGCGGAAGTTGCGGTTGATCTCGAACACCCGGTCGATGCCGCCCACGACGGCGCGCTTGAGGTAGAGCTCCGGCGCGATGCGCAGGTACAGCTCGGTGTCGAAGGCGTTCGAGTGGGTGACGAACGGGCGGGCGGACGCGCCGCCGTGCATCACCTGGAGCATCGGGGTCTCGACCTCGACGAAGTCCTGCTCCGCGAAGGTCTTGCGCAGGCTGGCCACGGCCGCGGCGCGGTCGAGGACGGTGCGGCGCGCCTGCTCACGGGCGATCAGGTCGAGGTAGCGCGAGCGGACCCGCGTCTCCTCGCTCAGCTCGTTGTGCAGGTTGGGCAGGGGCAGCAGCGCCTTGGCCGCAATCTCCCAGCCGCGCACCATGATCGAGAGCTCGCCGCGGCGGCTCGAGATGACCTCCCCGGAGACGAAGACGTGGTCGCCAAGGTCGACGAGTTCCTTCCAGCGGGCCAGCGACTCCTCGCCCACCTCGGCGAGGGACACCATCGCCTGGATGCGCGACCCGTCGCCGGACTGCAGCGCCGCGAAGCAGAGCTTGCCGGTGTTGCGGAGGTGCACGACGCGTCCCGCGACGCCGACCGTCGCCCCCGACGCCTCGTCCGCCGCCAGGTGCCCCCAGGCCGCGCGCACCGCCGGGATGGTCGTGGTGACGGGCACCTGCACCGGGTACGCCCCGCCGCCGGCGTCCTGCGCGTCGGCGATGAGCCGCTCGCGCTTGCCGAGCCGGACCGCCTTCTGCTCGCTGATCTCCTCGTCGGTGAGATCGGTGGAGGTGGGAGGCGCTTCGGTCATTGTGGTCTTCCGTTCCGCGGGGATGAGGGATGGGTCAGGGGAGCGTGATCCGCTCGTTGTCGATCAGGCGCGTCCCGCCGACGCGGGCGGCGATCAGCATGAGCGCCGGGCCCGTGTGGTCGGAAGCCGCCTCGCGGAAGGTGTCCGGATCGACGATCACGAGATAGTCAAGCTTAACGACTGGCTCGGCCTCCACGCGCGCGACCGCCGCCGCGCGCGCGGCCTCGACTCCACCCGTCACGGCCGCTGCCCCGGCGGCGAGGGCGGCGGAGAGGGTGAGGGCGGCGGTCCGCTCGTCCGGACCGAGATAGCGGTTGCGGCTGGAGAGCGCCAGGCCGTCTGGCTCGCGGACGGTGTCGACGACCGCGATGGTCACCGGCAGGTTCAGGTCCTCGACCATCCGGCCGACGAGGTGCACCTGCTGCGCATCCTTCTGGCCGAACACGGCGACGTCGGGCTGGACGATGTTGAAGAGCTTGGAGACGACCGTCAGCATCCCGTCGAAGTGACCCGGACGGGACGCGCCTTCGTAGAGGCCGCCGATCTCGCCCGCCGTGACGCGGGTGGAGGACGCGCCCCGCGGGTACATCTCCGCTGCCGTCGGCGCGAAGACCAGGTCGGCCAGGTCGCCGAGCGCCTCGACGTCGGCGTCGAGGGTGCGCGGGTAGCGGTCGAGGTCCTCGTTCGGGCCGAACTGCAGCGGGTTGACGAAGATCGAGACGACCACCAGACCGCCGAGGTCTCGCGCGCGGGAGGCGAGGCTCAGGTGGCCATTGTGCAGGGCACCCATCGTCGGCACGAGCACGACGCGACCGGCCGGCGCGTCGGCCGGTCCCTCGAGCGCTGCCGCGCGGCGTGCGTCACGGATGCGCGCACGCAGCTCGGCGATGGTGGTCACGACCTCGGGCATCAGGGTCCTCTCGCAAGCGGTGGCCCCGGCTGAGGCCACCGACCAGGCTACTCGCCGCGCAGGTACCAGCCGTGCGGGTCGTCGCCGTCCTCGTCCTCGCCGAGCGCGTCGAGCACGTCCCCGACGTCGAGCCGTGCGGTCGCGCCGGCCCGGGTCAGCGCGTTGTCCACCGCCGAGCGCACGAGCGAGCTGAGGAACGATCCCGGGTTCTCCACGCCGATCTCGGTGAGGATGCCCGTTGACTGCTCCACGATCGAGCGCGAGAACGCGGTCGCGGTCGCGATCGCCTCCGCGTAGGCGGCGCGGTCCTTCTCCGCCACGACCACGGGCTCGCCGCCCATCTCGACCACGAGCGCCTGGGCGATCGGCAGGACGGGCGCGGCGGCCGTCACGGCGAAGTAGCTCTCGGCGAGGCGAGCCAGGTCGAGGCTCGTGCCGGTGAACTCGAGCGCGGGATGGACGGCGAGCGGGATGGCGCCGGCCGCGGCGGCGGGCTGCAGCACGCCGATTCCGTGGCCGGGGGCCGTGTGCAGCACGATCTGGCCGGGCTGCCAGGTGCCGGTGGCGGCGAGACCCGCGACCAGGCCGTGCAGCTCCGCGTCGGGGACGGCGACGATCACGAGCTCGCTGCGCTCGACGAGGGTGGGCACGTCGAGGATGGGCGCCTGCGGCAGCAGCGCCTCCGCGCGCTCCCTGCTCGCCTCCGACACCGCGGAGATGCCGACGACGGCGTGGCCCGCACCGGCGAGCGCGGCGCCGAGGACCGGGCCGACGTGTCCCGCTCCCACGATGCCGAGCCCGAGCCGGCCGGATCGATGTGCTGGTGCGTTCACGGGGCCTCCTCGGTCGGTGCGGGCGGGGCTGCGGGTGGGGCTGCGGGCCGGGTCGTCGGCGGCACGGGTGCGGCAGGCGGCGCGGCCACGGGCGGACGCGGCTCCGGCCGATGCAGGCCCCACCGGTGACTGCGGTCCGCCTCGGCGGCCTGCACCGCCCGCGCGGAGACCGTCTCGAAGAGCCGGATGCCGGTGGCCGCGTCGATCGCGCCGAGCCGGGGCCGCACGGGGCCGCTCACCGTGTGGAAGCGCGCCTCGGCGAGGCCCAGCATCCGCTCGACCGGCCCCTGCTCCAGCTCCAGGCTCTGCAGCCGGGCCAGCGGCACGACGGCGAGGCTGCGCCAGACGAACCCGCGCCGGAGCAGCACGGCGCCGTCGACCATCCGGAACCCGGTGCGCTGCCACGACAGCGGCCGCAGCCACACGGCCCGCCTCGGGCTGCCGGTGAAGTCGTCGCCACCGCGCGACGTCATCCCGGCGGCGATGACGTCGCGGTGCTCCGCGGCCGCCGCCTCCCCGTCCGCGAAGAGCGATGGCATCACGAGTGCGAGCACGCGGGCGACATCCTCGGCGTCGCCGACGGGCAGCATCGTCGTGTTCGCCTGGCCGGCCGCGCCCTTCTCCTTCGAGTGCCCTGCGGTGTCGATGCGGATCTGCCACCAGCCGAACGGCCGCCAGAGCAGCGGCTGCAGCACCTCGACCGCGTGGATGCGGCCGGGCGGCAGCGTCTCGTTCGAGGTGCTGAGCAGGCCGAAGCCCATGCGGACGCCGTCCGGCGTCCCCGCGATCGAATATCGCAGGGACTTGGTGAACCGGTTGATGTAGAAGCTGGCCGAGCCGATGAGGCCGGGCAGCACCACGATCAGCAGCCACGGGGCGCCGGCGGAGGCGCCGTAGATCAGGAGCCCGACGACGATGAGCAGGAACACGGTGAACCCGCTCAACAGAAGGGAGCCGAACAGCCTCAGCGGCGGGATCTTGACGACCGACTCGGGCGGAGCCGCGTTCGGATCGAGCTCCGGGGCGAGGAACTCGTTGACGCGCTGGGTGACGAAGTCGCCCACCTGGCCCGCACGGGTCTGCGGCGCGCCCCGGGCGGCAGCGAGCGTCGCGGCCGTTCCCGACTCCTCGGCCCTCACCCCCGACGCGAGCCGCAGCACGTCCGACCGCAGCCCGTCCGCCAGCACCGAGCCCAGGTACGCCAGCTGGACGTTCGCGTCGTGGCCGGCCACCGAGATGTCGAGCTTCGCCGCGCCGAAGATCCTGGCGAGCAGCGGCCGCACGATGTTGATGCCCTGGATGCGGTCGAGCCGCGCCTTGCGCTGCGTGCGGAACAGGATGCCGCTTCGCACCTCCACGGCGTCCCCCGTGATCCGGAAGCTGTGCATCCGCCAGGAGAGGTAGAACGCCGCCAGGCAGACGATCAGCACGACCGCGAGCGCGAGCAGCGCCCAACCCTCCCAGCCGCGGTTGTAGATCTCGTCCAGCGGGTCACCGCCGAAGTCGGGTGCGCCGACGAAGAAGTTGACGATGCGCTCGCGGAGGTTCGAGAGCACGAAGCCGAGCACCGCGATGAAGACGATGCCGCCGCGCAGCAGCGGGGTGGCGGGGTGGAGGCGGTGCCACTCGCCGTCGGTGAACCGCTCCGCGGCGCGCTCCGCCGGCGAGAGCGGGCCGCCCGGGAGCTGGCCGCCCGGGGTCGGCGTGCCGGTCATAGCCCCGCCCGGCGGCTCTCCGCGAGCTCGACGAGCCGGTCGCGGAGCCCCGCGGCCTCCGGCTCCGGGAGGCCGGGGATGATGACGTTGGTGGACGCGGCGGCCGTCACGAACTTGAGGTCGGCGAGGCCGAGGATCCGGCCGACGGGCCCGCGGGTGATGTCGATGAGCTGCATCCTCCCGTACGGCACCGAGACGAAGCGCTGGAACATGATCCCGCGCCGGAACAGCAGGTCGTCGTCGCGCAGCCGGTAGCCGATCGACCGGGTCCGGCGCTGGGCGATGACGAGCGAGATCACCGTGACGACGGCCACGACCGCCAGCAGCAGCCATCCCCAGCTCCAGCCGGCGACCAGCCAGAGGAACAGCGACGCGGCCGCCAGCACGACCCCGGTGGTCAACGTGCCGACGATGACCACCACGACGTACTTCGGCGAGACGCGGTTCCACTCGCCGACGGCGAGGTCAATCCGATCGGGCATCGGCGCTCTCCTCCGAGTCCGTGTCGTCGTCGGGCGGCAGAGCGCAGAACGACTCGGCGACCAGCCCGGCGACGAGCAGGACGACCGCGCCAACGAGTCCCAGGGCCGTGAGCAGCACGGCGTTCCCGGCCGGCAGGACGTCCCTGGTCAGCAGGTAGGCGAGGATGCCGGCGCCTGCGCCGACCAGGAGCGAGCCGCTCAGGCTGCAGGCCTTGGCGAGCACGACGATCCGCGTCGCCTGGAAGGGGTCGACGCGCCGGGAGCTGCGCCCGCGGACCGCGCGCCGGATCGGCACGGCGAACGCGACGATGATGATCGCCACCGCGACGAGCGTGATCGGCAGCGTGAGCGGCGGGATGAAGACGGGGGCGCCCATCCCGGACGCGGCCAGCTCGCCGAGGAAGCCGACGACGAGTCCGACGACGCCCAGGCCGATCAGCGAGGTGGGTCGGGTGCGGTTCACGCTCCATCCTCCCCCGCGTAGGGCGTGACGGGATCGCCGGCGCGGGCGGCGAGCCCGGCGACCGGGCCGTGCCCTGGCAGCACCGCGTCCGGGTCGACGTCGAGCCACGGCACCAGCACGAACGCGCGCTCGTGGGCGCGCGGATGGGGAAGCGTGACGCGCGGGTCGTCGGACACCATCCCGTCGTAGTCGACGATGTCGATGTCGATGGTGCGATCGCCCCAGCGCTCCTCACGGACCCGGCCGAGGTCGTCCTCGACGCGGTTCACGGCGGCGAGCAGGGCGAGCGGGTCGAGCACGGTGCGGACGAGGGCCACGGCGTTGAGGTAGGCAGGCGCCTCCTCCGAGATGCCGTCGGGCTTCAGCGCCGGCGTCTCGTACAGGGGCGACACCCGGCCGAGCTCGATGCCGGCGTCGCCGGCGATGGCGTCGAGTGCCGCGCGGATGATCGCCGCGCGGTCGCCGAGGTTGCTGCCGAGCGCGAGCACGGCGGGCACGCCGACGCGCATCCGCTCGGGGCGCGCGGCGATCACGATCGGCTCCGCAGGATGCGCACGGCGACGTCCTGGAACGGCTCCGGGATCGGGGCGTCCGGCTTGTGCACGGTCACCTCGACGGCGTCCACCGGCGGGTGCGCGAGCACGACGCCCGCGATCCGCTCGGCGACGGTCTCGATCAGGTCGACCGGATCTCGCCGAACCGCGTCCGCGATCTCCAGCGCGAGCTCCCCGTAGTGGACGGTGCGCGAGAGGTCGTCGACGGCGGCGGACGGCGACAGGTCGAGCCACGCCGTCACGTCGACGAGGAAGTCCTGGCCGTTCTCGCGCTCGAAGTCGAAGACGCCGTGGTTGGCGCGCACGCGCAGCCCGGTGAGGATGAGGGCGTCGCCCCCCTGGCGTCCGTGGTCAGTCATCGGATCCAGCTTGCCATGCCCGCACGACATCCAGTGCGAGCCGCGTGGACGTCACGTCGTGCACGCGCACCGCCCACACGCCCGCCTGCGCGGCGAGCGCGGAGATCACGGCGGTCGGCGCGTCCCGGTCGGCGACCGGAGCGCCCTCCGGCAGAAGTGCGCCGAGGAAGCGCTTGCGGGAGGCGCCGATCAGCACGGGAAAGCCGAGGGTCTCCACCTCGCGCAGTCCGGCGAGCACCTGCCAGTTGTGGGATGCGTTCTTCGAGAAGCCGAGGCCGGGATCCAGGATCAGCTTGGCCGGGTCCACGCCGCGTTCGAGCAGGTCGGTGACACGTGCCGAGAGCTCGGAGCGCACCTCGGCGACGGTGTCGGTGTAGACCGCGTGCGAGTCGGCCGAGTCGAGCTGGCCGCGCCAGTGCATCACCACGTACTGCAGGCCCGTCTCGAGGACGGCGTCGGGCATCCCTGGGTCCGCCAGGCCGCCCGAGACGTCGTTGATGATCGCCGCACCGGCGTCGGCGGCGGCGCGGGCGGTCGAGCCGTTCATGGTGTCGACGCTGACCGTCACGCCCTGCTCGGTGAGTCTCCGGATCACCGGAACGACGCGCGCGCGCTCCTCCGCGGGGTCCACCCTGTGCGCACCGGGCCGCGTCGACTCCCCGCCGACGTCGATGATGTCGGCGCCCTGAGCGACGAGCTCGAGCGCGTGCTCGACGGCCGCGTCCGGCTCCAGCCAGAGCCCGCCGTCGCTGAACGAGTCCGGCGTCACGTTGAGGACGCCCATGATGAGGGTCACGCGATGCCACGTCCGATCAGCGTCACGAGCTCGGCGCGCGCCACCGGGTCGGCGAACGCGCCGCGGGCGGCGATGGTGACCGTCGTCGCGTTGGTCTGCCGTGCGCCGCGGGTGGTCACGCAGGTGTGCGCGGCATCCAGCACCACCAGCACGCCGCGCGCCTGGGCGCCGGACTCGACGGTGTCGGCGATCTGCTCGGTGAGCCGCTCCTGCAGCTGCGGCCGGGCGGCGAGCGTCTCGATGACGCGCGGGATGCGACCGAGCCCGACGACCTCCTCCCCCGGCAGGTACGCGACGTGCGCGACGCCGAGGAACGGCAGCAGGTGGTGCTCGCACACCGAGCGGAACTCGATGTCGCGCAGGATGACCGTCTCCGCCGATCCGCGCTCCAGCGGCACCGGATCGCCGAGCTCCTCGGCGGCGTCCTTGCCGACGCCCGCGAAGAACTCCGCGTACGCGTCGGCGACCCGGGACGGGGTCCGCACCAGCCCCGGACGCGACGGATCCTCGCCGATGGCGGCGAGGATCTCGGCGACGGCCGCCTCGATGCGTGCGCGATCGAAACCGGTCATGCGGCGCGCGACCTAGGCGGTCGCCGGCCGCGGCTTGATGGCGGGCGAGCGCTTCGGCTTCGACGACGGGGGCTCGGAGTCGACGCCGCCGTCGACCGCACCGGCGTCGATCGGGGCCTTGGGGAACTCGATCGGAGGCAGGTCCGAGATCGGCCGCTTGTCGCTGGAGAGCCACTGCGGGCGCTCGTCCAGCTTCTTCACGTCGGCGAAGATCTCCGCGATCTGGTTGTGGTCGAGGGTCTCGTGCTCCAGCAGCGCCGCGGCGAGCCGGTCGAGGATCGCCCGGTTCTCGTTGAGCACCTCCCACGCCTCGTCGTGCGCCTTCTCGATGAGCGCACGCACCTCGGAGTCGACGCGCTCGGCGATGCGCTCGGAGTAGTCGCGCTGGTGGCCCATGTCGCGCCCGAGGAACATCTCGCCGTTGGCCTGGCCGAGCTTCACGGAGCCGATGTCGGCGCTCATGCCGTACTCGGTGACCATCTTGCGGGCGATCGACGTGGCCTTCTCGATGTCGTTCGAGGCGCCGGTGGTCGGGTCGTGGAAGACGATCTCCTCGGCGACGCGGCCGCCCATCGCGTAGGCCAGCTGGTCGAGCAGCTCGTTGCGGGTGACCGAGTACTTGTCCTCCAGCGGCATCACCATCGTGTAGCCGAGGGCGCGACCGCGCGGGAGGATGGTGATCTTCGTCACCGGGTCGGTGTGCCGCATCGCCGCCGCCGCGAGCGCGTGACCGCCCTCGTGGTACGCCGTGATGAGCTTCTCCTGGTCCTTCATCACCCGGGTGCGCTTCTGGGGGCCGGCGATCACGCGGTCGACGGCCTCGTCGAGCGCACGGTTGTCGATCAGCTGCGCGTTGGAGCGCGCGGTGAGCAGCGCCGCCTCGTTGAGCACGTTGGCGAGGTCCGCACCGGTGAAGCCAGGCGTCTTGCGCGCCAGGACCTCCAGGTCGACGGATGCCGCCAGCGGCTTGCCGCGGCCGTGCACCTCGAGGATCTTCTTGCGGCCGAGCAGGTCGGGCGCGTCCACGCCGATCTGCCGGTCGAAGCGGCCCGGGCGCAGCAGCGCGGGGTCGAGGATGTCGGGACGGTTCGTCGCGGCGATCAGGATGACGTTGGTCTTCGGGTCGAAGCCGTCCATCTCCACGAGCAGCTGGTTCAGCGTCTGCTCGCGCTCGTCGTGACCGCCGCCGAGGCCGGCGCCGCGGTGACGGCCGACCGCGTCGATCTCGTCGATGAAGATGATCGCGGGCGAGTTCTCCTTGGCCTGCTGGAACAGGTCGCGGACACGGCTCGCGCCGACGCCGACGAACATCTCGACGAAGTCCGAACCGGAGATCGAGTAGAACGGGACGCCCGCCTCACCCGCGACCGCGCGGGCGAGCAGCGTCTTACCGGTTCCGGGAGGGCCGTACAGCAGCACGCCCTTCGGGATGCGCGCGCCGACCGCCTGGAACTTCGCCGGCTCCTTCAGGAAGTCCTTGATCTCCTGCAGCTCCTCGATGGCCTCGTCCGAGCCGGCGACGTCGTCGAAGGTGACCTTCGGCGTCTCCTTGGTGACCATCTTCGCCCGGGACTTGCCGAACTGCATGACCTTGTTCCCGCCGCCCTGCATGCCGGAGATCATGATCCAGAAGAACACGCCGATGAGCAGGGCAGGGATGAGGAAGCCGAGGATGTTGACGAGCCAGTTCGGCTGCGGCACCTCGTCGTCGTAGCCCTTGGGCAGGTTGGCATCGTCGACGGCCTTGACCACGTCCGCGCCACGCGGCGTGACGTAGTAGAACTGCACCTGCGTGCCGAGCGAGCCGTCCGCCTGCTTGAGGGTCAGGTCGACGCGGTTCTCACCGTCGACGATCTTCGCGCTGGACACCTTGTCCTGGTCGAGCAGCTCCAGCCCCTTCTGGGTGCTGACGCCCTTGAAGCCCGACATCGTGATCAGGCTCGAGCCGATCCACACGGCGATGATCGCGAGCACGACGTACAGGATCGGGCCGCGGAAGATCTTCTTGACGTTCATGGTGCCCCCACAGTACCGCCTGCCGCTTGTACACCGGCTGCGTGTTCGCTCTGGGCGCGCTTAGCGCTCACGCGGCCCCGACGGGGTGGATGGACGGCCAGTACTCGGCGATCATCCCGCCGTCGATCCGCAGGAAGTCGTGCCCGGCGAACACCATCGTCTCGTCGCCCATCCTGCACGTCACGAGCCAGCGCGCGGCGACGATGTCGTCGCGGGAGAGCGGGCCCGCCTGCACGTCGAACCGGACGCTGTCGAACGCGTCGATGGTCTGCGCGATCGCCTGGGCGAATCCGCGCGGGCCGACGACGTCGCCCTCCGGCCAGTGCCCGACCGCGTCCTCCGCGATGAGGGCCTCCAGCGACTGGTGGCGGTCGCCCCACACGGCGAGCCAGCGCTCGTACAGCTGCTCGTTCGACTCTGACGGCATGCGCACATCCCACCACCGCCGCTGCCGCCGCGCAAGGGCGATCAGAGACCTATTGGGTCTATTCGGTCGATTTGGTTAGAATAGTCGCATGACTCTGACCTCTCCCGGCCTCGCGATCTCCGAAGCGAAGCAGCGCCTCGGAGCACTCGTCGATCAGGCGCACCTGCAGCACGCACCGGTCTCGCTCAGCAAGCGAGGGAAGCGGGTCGCCGTGATCGTCGATGCCGGCGAGTACGACCGCATGCTCGAGCGGCTCGAGGAAATCGAGGACGCCGAGGCGGCCGTCGCCGCGCGTGCCGAACTGGAGGACACCCAGTCCACGCCGATCCCCTGGGACGAGGTCAAGGCCGAGCTCGGACTGTCGTGACCTACCTGGTGGAGGTCGCCCCCGCGGCGGCCCGGGAACTGCGCAAGCTCGACCCTCGAGCGCGCCGGCGCATCCAAGCCGCCGTCGAACTCCTGGCGGAGACGCCACGGCCCCCGGCTGCGAAGCAGCTGGTCAATAGTGGTGGGGCGTGGCGCGTGCGGGTCGGCGACTATCGCATCGTCTATGACATCGAAGACGACAGGCTGGTCATCCTCGTGCTCCGAGTCGGCCACCGGCGTGAGGTGTATCGAACCCGCTGAACGGGCGGCCGGGGCTAGCTGTAGACGGCGGGTGCCAGGACGCCGACCCCGCGGAGGTTGCGGTAGCGCTCGGCGTAGTCGAGGCCGTAACCGACCACGAAGCTGTTCGGGATCTCGAAGCCGACGTACCTGACGTCGATCTCAACGCGGGCAGCGTCCGGCTTCCGCAGCAGCGTGAAGATCTCGATCGACTCAGGTCCGCGACTGCGGAGGTTCGACAGCAGCCAGGAGAGCGTCAGGCCCGAGTCGATGATGTCCTCGACGATGAGAACGGTCTTGCCGCTGAGGTCGGTGTCGAGGTCCTTGAGGATGCGGACGACGCCGCTGGACTCCGTGCCGCTGCCGTAGGAGCTGACGGCCATCCAGTCCATCGTGACCGGTATGCCGAGCTCGCGGGACAGGTCGGCCATCACCATGACCGCGCCCTTCAGCACGCCGACGAGCAGGACGTCCTTGCCTGCGTAGTCGCGTTCGATCTCACGGGAGAGCTCGGCGATGCGGGAGCGGATCTGCTCCTCGGTGATCAGAATCTCGGTCAGGTCGTCGTGAACGTCCGTGAGTTCCATGGGGGAGGCGCTGTCCTTAGGTGTTGGGGTGAAACGTGAGCAGCCCGTTCTGCCTGACCACTCTAACGCCTGGGAGGCTGAGCGGTCCCTGGCCGTGCCAGCCGGTGATGAGCTCCGCGACGGCGAGCGTGTGCGCCCGCGAGAGCGAGACCCCGAACTCCGCGGAGACGACCAGCCGGATGATCCGCTGGCGGA
Source organism: Leifsonia sp. NPDC080035 (assembly GCF_040050925.1). NCBI lineage: Bacteria > Bacillati > Actinomycetota > Actinomycetes > Micrococcales > Microbacteriaceae > Leifsonia > Leifsonia sp. NPDC080035. The sequence goes on from NZ_CP157390.1 coordinate 805,657, forward strand.
GCGCGGGAGGATCGGCGGCGAGACCGCGGACGTCGAGCGCGACCGCGCCATCCTCGGTCTGACTGACCAGTTCCAGCGCCCACTCCAGCGCGAGTCCGTCGAGCGCGTCGTCGTCCTCGCGCAGCTGCTCGGCGGTGCGGGCGAGCGCCTCTGCGACGCCGGGCCCGAGCTCGCGCTCGAGGACGGGGAGGACCTCGTGGCGCACCCGCACGCGCGTATAAGAGGGATCGTCGTTGTGCGGGTCGTCCCACGGCTGGAGGCCGCTGTCGGCGCAGAAGGCGCGTGTCGTGGAGCGGCGGAGGCACAGGAACGGCCGGAGCAGCCGACCGGTGTCGGGGCGCATCCCCTGCAGGCTCGACGGGCCGGAGCCCCTGGCGAGACCGAGCAGCACCGTCTCGGCCTGGTCGTCGAGGGTGTGCGCGAGCAGGATGCGCTCGGCACCGGTCGCGCGCAGCACGTCGTCGAACGCGGCGTGACGCGCGGCGCGCGCCGCCGCCTCCGGACCGCCCGCGGAGGGATCCACCGTCACGTACTCCAGGAACACGGGGTCCAGACCGAGCGCGTGCGCCTTCGCCGCGGCGTCCTCGGCCACGGCGGCCGAGCCCTCCTGCAGGCCGTGGTTCACGACGACGGCGCCCGCCCGGTATCCGGCGCGCGGCGCCTCGAACGCGGTCGCCGCGGCCAGCGCGAGCGAGTCCGCTCCCCCGCTCAGCCCGACCATCACGAGTGCGTTCGCGGAGAGCGGGCGGGGGCGCGCTGGACCGTGGTCGTCATGCGGGTCGGGCTCCGGCAGCGCCGCCGCCTCGGCGAGCGCGGTGCGGACCGCGCGCCGTGCGTCGGCGATCGGCGGGGTGAGCCGGGGGCGCCTGGCCTCCGGCTCCGGGGACGCGTCGAGGTGCATCCAGTAACGTTAGTGCAGGACTTTTCCCGCACGTTTAAGGAGCAACGGCATGGCCGCATACGACGTCGTCATCGAGATCCCGAAGGGGAGCCGCAACAAGTACGAGGTGGACCACGAGACCGGCCGCGTGTACCTCGACCGTGTGCTGTTCACCGCCTTCGTGTACCCGACCGACTACGGCTACTTCGAGAACACCCTCGGCCTCGACGGCGACCCGGTGGACGCGCTTGTGCTGCTCGAGTACCCGGTGTTCCCGGGTGTCGGCGTCAAGGTCCGCCCGGTCGGCGTGCTGAACATGTCCGACGAGGCCGGCAGCGACGCGAAGATCATCGCGGTGCCGCACAAGGACCCGCGCTGGCAGCACATCCAGGACGTGAACGACATCCCGGAGCAGACCCGCAAGGAGATCGAGCACTTCTTCGCCCGCTACAAGGACCTGGAGCCGGGCAAGTTCGTCAACATCGAGGGCTGGGGCGACGCGGCGGAGGCCGAGCAGATCGTCGAAGCGGGCTTCGAGAAGCTCAAGGCCGAGGGCCACTGACCTCGCTCCGAACGCCGAAGGGCCGGCGCATCCCGAGTGGATGCGCCGGCCCTTCCGTTTCGGCGGTCGCCGGCGCGGCCGCCGTCGTTCAGCCGCGGCGGGTGCGGACCGCGCGCCGGCGGCCGATCGCCACGCTCACGCCGCCGGCGACCACCAGCGCGGCCACGAGCCCGAGCAGCGGGGCCGGGTCCGATCCGGTGTCGGCGAGCATGTGCGTCCCGCCGTCGACGACGGCCGGGGCCACGACGACGTGCAGGGTCGCGTTGAAGATGCTGACGTCGCCCATGGTGGCGCACCGCGTTCCGGCGAGCTGCGGTCCGTAGCCGAAGGCGATGATGACGCGCGGGCCGGCGGGCACGGAGAGGGTCGTCGACCAGCTTCCGTTGGCTCCCACGACGGTCCGACCGTCGAACGCCGGCGCGGTGGCGGGGTCGCCGCCCACCTGCTCCCCGAAGAGCGTGTTGAGGTAGTCGACCGCGGTGTCCGGGTCCGCGCTGTAGACCTGGACGCCCGAGCCCGGCACGCCGGTGCCCGCGACCGGTACGAGGAGGTTCCCCGGGTGCGCGGGATCGGCGGCCGCGGCGACCTGGGCGCCGTACCGGACGATCCACTCGGACGGGCTCTGGGGCTCGTCCCCCGGCGAGCCGGCGTCGTCGGTCGGGTCGGGCTCGACGGGCGACGTGATGCTCGGGCCGGAGACGCAGCCCTGCGGGCCGACCACCGTGAGGTCGGCGATGACGGCCGGGTCGGACTCGTGGGTGCTCGGGCCGCCGTCCTCAGCGTAGGACTGGGCTACGACATTCAGCGTCCAGAGGGCGGGCGAGAGGGACACGCGAGCGCTCCACGTTCCGTCGTCACCCGCGAGAGCGGCGCCCCAGGCGTAGTCGTCGTCACTGGGCCCCGCGCCGTCGATCCAGACCACGTCCCCGGGCGTCGCGGTGCCCGTGACAGTGATGCCGCCGTTGCCGTCCGGGTCCGTGACGAGGTGCGTCGCCTGCACGGTGGCACCGCTCTGCGGGCTGACCACGACGGGCGGGACGCTCTGCGCCGCGTCGAAGAACACCTCGACATACTGGTCTGTGAGCGCTCGTTTGCCCGCGGTGCCGGACACGGTGAACCACTGATCGTAGGTGGCGGTCTCGGCGACCGTCGCCTGCGCGCTGAAGTCGCCGTTCGCGTCCGCGGTCGCCCCGACACGGATATCGCCCCCGTCGTTCTCGACCGTGATCTTCGAGCCGACCGGAGCGCGGCCGACGAACGTCACGACGCGCGGGCCGTGGATCTCGGCGCCGTCCTCCGGCGAGGTGAGGACGAGGTCCTTGGGTGCCGTCGTCGCGGCGGCGGACGGCTGCGGGGCCGAGGACGGGTCCGGCGTGGGCTCCGGGGTCGGGGTGGGATCCGGCGTGGAGGTCGGGTCCGGGGTCGCGGTGGGATCGGGCGTCGGAGTCGGGTCCGGGGTCGGCGACGGGTCCGGGGTCGGCGTCGGGTCCGGGGTCGGCGGGTCGGTGGGCGCCGGGTCGGGCGCTGGGGCCTCCGTCGGCGTGCCGTCGGGCGCCGGCGCGGGCGTCTGCGCGGCCGGAGCCGCATCCTCTTCCGCGTAGGCGGGGGACGCGATCCCCGCGAACAGAGCGGTCATGCTCACCACCGCCGCGAGCGCGACGACGCGCGCGCGTACAGAACCTGCCTTCACCGGCGAAACCCCCATCGGTCGCCTCGGGCGGGCGAACGACTATTTCTACCGGATCCCGGCCGACGCCGCGGCCCCCAGACCGCGGGTCACGCGGAGTGTGGTCACGCGGACGGGCGCGCCACCATCCCCCACGGCGAGCCCCACACGGACTGGACCTTGACCACGTCGCCCTCGGTGGGCGCCGCGATCATCTGTCCGCCGCCGATGTAGATGCCGACGTGGTAGAAGTCGCCGGGGGCGTCACCCCAGAAGATCAGGTCGCCGGGCTGCTTGTTCCCGTAGGAGACGAGCTGCCCCCTGTTGGCGGCCGTGTAGTACTGGTTGTTCACCGAGTGCGAGCCGATGTAGAGGCCGGCGTAGGCGTACGCCTTCATGGTGAGACCCGAGCAGTCGTAGCCGTTCGGACCCTCGCCACCGAAGATGTACGGCTTGCCCAGCTGCGCCCGCGCGTACGCGATCGCGGTCTGCACGACGTTGCCGTTCGGCGGGGCGGGAGTGCTGCCGCCTCCGCCACCACCGCCGGTGTTGCCACCGCCGCCGCCACCACCGGTGCTGCCACCGCCGCCACCACCGCCGGTGCTGCCACCGCCACCGCCGCCCTGGTTCTGCTGGTGCTCCTGCTGCTGTTGCTGCTGCTGCCGGATGCGCTCCTCCTCGGCGGCCTTCGCCGCCGCGGCCTGCTGCGCCTTGATCTGCTCGCCCTGGAGGTATGCGGCCTCCACCTGAGCGGACGTGTTCTTGAGCGTCGCGAGCTGTGCGACCAGCTGCGTCGACTTGGTCTGCTGCTCCGCGAGCGCCGCCTGCGCCGCGCTCTGGGCCTGCTGCGCTGCCGCGAGCGCCTCGGACGCCTTGGTCGCCAGCGCCTCCCGCTCGGTCTTCGCGACCTTGGCCTGGTCGTTGAGGGACTGGGCGTTGTTCTTGTCCTTGGTGGCCTGGTCGTAGACGGCCTTGGACTGCTCGGTGAGCTTGCTCATCGTGCCCAGCTGGAACAGCAGCTTGTCCGCGTCGGAGCCGGAGCCGCCTCCCTTGAGCATGAGCTCCGTGCTCAGGTCGCCGCCGCCGGCCGACTTCGCGAGGTGGGAGGCGAGAAGTCCGGCGCGCATCTGCGACGTCTTCGCCTTCTCCGCCGCAGCCTCGGCCTGCTTCTTGAGGTCTGCTTCCTTCGACGTCGCCTTCTCGAGCGCGTCCTTCGCCTGGAAGTAGGCCTCGGCCGCCTTCTCGGAGGCGACGCGGGCGGCGTCCACACTGGACTGGAGGTTGCCGATCAGCGAGGTGATGTTGTCGATCATCGCCTGCTGCTCGGTGACGTTCGCCTTCGCCTGCTGCACGTCGTTCCACGACGGGTAGTCGACGGCCTGCGCCGGGGTCACGATGCCGATGGACGCGGTGACCGCGCCCATCACTCCGGCGCCGATCGCGAGGCCGGGTCGGACGCGCGAGTTCTTCGAGGGGTCGCTAGCCAAGGGGTGCCTGCCTGTCTCTCATGAACGGGATGCCGTCGATCTTCTGGCCGTCGATCCTGACCTCGAAGTGCAGGTGGCATCCGGTCGATGCGCCGGTGGTGCCGACGCGTGCGATGGGCTGCCCCGCGCTGACCTGCTGGCCGATGCCGACCAGGATGCCGCCGTCGCGGATGTGGGCGTAGCCCGTCTGCGTGCTGCCTCCGTTGTTGATCAGCACGAAGTTGCCGTAGGAGCCGTTCGGGCCGGCGTACTCGACGATGCCGCCGTACGCGGCGTAGATCGGTGAGCCGCAGCCCGCCCCGATGTCGATGCCCATGTGGTAGGTGCTGCCGACGCCTCCGGGCGACGGACGGGCACCGAAGCCGTCGGTGATCGGACCCGCGGCGGGGACGGCCCAGCCCATCGGGCCGACGTAACCGCCGGGGAGGCCGCCTGATCCGCGCGCGGCGGCCGCCGCCGCAGCCGCGGCGACACCCTTCTCGTATCCCGCGACGGTTTTCGCCCTCTTGTCGCGGAGCGCCTTCAGCTGCGCCTGCATGACCACGATCTGCTTCTGCTGCTCGGCGAGCTTGTCCTGCGCCGCCTTCGCCGCGGAGATCGCCGCCTTCAGCGCCGCCTGGGCAGCGACCTGGAGCTTCTGCCGCTCGGCCTTCGCCACCGCCGCCTGGTCGGCGAGGGAGGCGGCGGAGTTCTGGGCAGCCTTCGCGTCCGCGTAGACCTTGTTCGACTGCTCGACGAGCTTCGACATGCTGCCGAGGTCGGAGAGGAGCTGGTCAGGGCTGGACGAGGATGCACCGTTGCCGCTGAGGAAGAGGTTCGCGGTGAGGTTGCGACCGCCGGTGCGGTAGAGCTGGGCGGCGAGCTTGCCGGCCTGCGTGCTCGCGGCGTCCGCCTTCTTCTGGCTGGCCGCGGCCTGCGCCTCCAGGTCCCGCGCCTTCATGTCTGCGCGGTCGTAGTTCGCCTCGGCGACCTGGAGTTCGGCGCCGCGCTTCTCTGCTTCGGCCTGCGTGCTGGCGACCTCGCCCTTCAGCTGCGCGATGAGGCCGTTGATGCGCGCGACGGTGGCGGAGGCGGAGGCTTCGTTCGCCTTCGCCTTCTGGACGTCTCCCCAGCTGGGGTAGTCGGCGTAGGCCGGTGCGCCGACCGCGCCGACGCTGGCGATGATCGCGACGACGGCGCCGGCGAGTGCTGCGCGCAGTGTCCTGGCGCGTCGGGGCGCGGGATGCCGCCGTCGGCTCCTGCTGGTCTCGCGTCTCATCCTCACCGCACCGTTCACACCAGTATCTTTTGTCACGCCAGTCACATCAGTCCCACTGTCACCGTGTGCAACTTTAGCAACTCCCCTCTCCGCGCGCCCCGGTGAACGGAGGCGAAAGAGGGGACGGGGAATGAACGGTCGGCGAGGACGGCCGGGGGACCGTCGCTCGCAATCTACCCATGCCACGCCGGGCCGCCCGGGCATTGGCGCGGGGCGTGGCGCGAACCCGCGCGCCTCCGACCCGCCCGGGCTCAGACGCCGATTCGCTTAATAGAGCGGACTTCCGTATGCTTGTTCGTCGGTGGTCATCGGAAAGCGGAAGCGATTCGGGACGATCCGGCCCCATCGTTTAGCGGCCTAGGACGCCGCCCTTTCACGGCGGTAGCACGGGTTCGAATCCCGTTGGGGTCACTGTCCGTCAGCACCGATGGCGTCCACTACAATTGAAAAGCACCACAGTAAGGCCCTGTAGCGCAGTTGGTTAGCGTGCCGCCCTGTCACGGCGGAGGTCGCGGGTTCAAGTCCCGTCAGGGTCGCCACGGCGAGAAGCCCTTCCATTCGGAAGGGCTTCCGTCTACCACCGCCTCGGCGGTGAGGCTCTGTAGCTCAGTTGGTAGAGCGTTCGACTGAAAATCGAAAGGTCACCGGATCGATGCCGGTCGGAGCCACCGCAAGCCCCGCTCAACTCAGTTGAAGCGGGGCCTTTGCTTTTCCCTTGAAAACACCTCCCTCAGATTGACCCATCGACTTCTCCCAGTCGGCAGACAAGGCCACTCCCCCACGCCGGAAAGCGCCGCGCCTTGTGTCCGCGTAGATCTGGGTCACGGCAACTACTCGCAGCGCGAGGCCGCGGCAGCGTTAGGAGTGGCCGCTAGCACGGTCAACCGGTGGGCGCAGCACCCGCTCAAGACCGAGGACTACCGCTAGTCGAAGCCTGCGAATCCGCAACCGCTGAAGCTAGCGCATGGCGTGGAACCAGCTGCCGCCATATTCGCGGTCAACTGTCTGCTGCGACTCGACGACGACGCCGGTTTCGGCCAAGTCGAGCGGGGAGAATCCGACCTGATGTAGCACGTCCCGAGCGGCCGTTACGAGCTCGGTGTCGCGGCGCAAGTCGTCCCGTTCCTCATCGGTTGCTGTGCACAGCCATATGCCTGCGCCCGGAAGCTCGGGGAAGGCTGCAACGAACCTCGTCGCGACCACGCCACGCGATCGAAACCATGCCGTCACCATCGGGCCCGCACTATCGAGAAGTGCCCATCGTCGATCCCCGGCTACTGGCATGTTCCGACTCTATTTCCGAAGGCGGACTACTGGTCAGCGAAACGACACCTCAGCATCATTAGAAAGTGGGGCTGACCCGAACACTGCCCCGGAATCTTCTACACAAGATCAAGAGGCCCGCGCTTCCCACGCGTCCCCCACCTTAGAACGTCCTACAGAACGTCGACCAAGTCCTGCATGGCCTCCACACAGAGAGCAAGGTAATCGCTCTTGACCTGCACCCGCTTGCCCATTACATCCATCCGACCGGAGCGCTGCGCGTAGAGCTGGCAGCCACGCGCGTGCGCCACGACGCCCGCCGTCTGGAAATCCCGGATATTCACCACGACGTCCTCGACACGCGATGACGAGAACATTTCTGGGTTAGCCACCATTAACGTGCTGACATCCGTATCGATGGAGGTGACGGCGCACTTGCGCCGCGAGCCCCGCTGCTGAGCGACCCGCGGGCGTGCGACACACGACCCGCGGCTCCTTCGTACGATGGGGCCGTCCTGCGGCTTCTCACAGGCACTGCGGTCAGGCCCCGCCGCTCGGGCCTATCGGTATAGCGTCACGAGACATGGCGACCGTGTGGGATCGACTGATCACCTGGTGGAGAGCGGGCCGGGCGTACGAGCCTCCGCCCGGCCGACGGGAACAGGACCCGGTGCGACGGCTCCCGAGCGGCGGCACGATCCAGCGCATGCCCGGCGACGCGGCCGATCCGAACATCCCGGGGCCGGACTGGGGCGGCGGCCGTGATCGCTGATCGGCGTGCGAGGCCGACGGCGCCCGTCGGCCGTGCCGCCATGTCGGCAGAGGAGCGAAGGCGACGGCGGGGTGCGTGGACGGTACTGGGGATACACGCCCTCGCGTTCGTCGTGCTGCTTGCCGGGTTCATCGCGCGCGTGAGGTATGCGGAGGCCGAGGGCGTCCACCTGGACCCGGTGCTGATCGTGCTTGCGGTGGTCCTCACCGTGGTGGTCATCGTTGCGCTGTCCGTCGCTCTGACGTTCGCCCGCCGCTCGCGTCTGCGCAGGGCGCTCGAAGCGGCGGGAATCGACGAGCCGACGGTGCTCGGCTACTGGAGCCGGCTCAACACGGTGCCGTTTCTCGCCGACCCGCGCGGCGTGCCGGGTCGCGGCGTGGATGTCGCCGTCGCTGCCACGACGCAGGGCATCCACCTGTGGGCCCTGATGCGCCGGAGGCTGACCGACTTCGGTCTCATCTCGTGGTCCGCGATCGTGTCCATCGACGGCGTCAGGAAGACCGTCGGAGTCGGTGTCGAGACGAAGGGAGGAGTCATCACCATCCGCACGGAGCAGCCGGTAACGCCGTACGCGAAGACCATCGAGCTCTTCCCCATCGGGCAGACGTCGGCCGTCGCGGCGGAACGGCTGCGGGCGGCCGATCCCCGGCCGATCCCCTGAGCGGCACGCTCACCCGGTGCGGTCGAAGGCGACCGCAACAGCTCGGATCCGCGCCTCCCGACCGAGTTCAGCGGAACAGGTCGGCGTGGTCCTCCACCCAGCTTCGGAACGTGCGGGAGGGCCTTCCCGTGATGCGTTCGTATTCGCTCGAGATGGACGGTGTCGCGCCGACGGCTTCCCTCCAGTCCTTCACGATCTGCCGCACCCACACCTCGGGCAGGTACCGCGAGAGCATCGCAGTGGACTCCTCCTCGGTCTGCTCGATCACCGCCACCGGTCGGCCGATCACCGCACCGATCGTGTCCACCTGCTGCCGCAACGTCAGCCGCTCCGGACCGGTCAGGACCGGCGCCTTCCCGATCAGGTCGTCTCCGGTGAGGGCGATCACCGCGACGTCAGCGATGTCCTGCTCGTGGATGGGCGCCTGCACCGCCTCCGGGTAGGGCAGCGGCACCGCGCTTTCGCTCCGGACGCCCCAGCTCCACCGGGCGGCGTTGCTTGCGAACCCGCCCGGCCTCAGGAACGTGTATGCAGCCCCTGACGCTTCGATGGCACGTTCGACTCGGATGAACCGGGAGCCGTTGAAATCCTCGGCCGCACCAGGGAACGTCACGGCGGACGACGACAGCAGCACCACATGCCGCACGCCGGCCGCAGCGAACGCAGCGATCAGCGCCTCCGGCTCCGCCAGGTCCGCGTAGAGGAACACCCGGTCCACCGACTCCAGTGCGGCAGCGAACGACGCCGGCTCATTCAGGTCGGCCGCGAACACCTGCACCTCACTGGGCAGCGCCAGCTTCTCCGGAGTCCGGCTCGAGGCGCGCACCTCCACTCCGCGCGCCATCAGCCCCGTGACCACGGCGCCACCGACCGCACCACTCGCCCCGACGACCAGAACCGACATGATTTCCTCCCACCGTTACGAATACCGTTCGCGAACAGTATTCGTTACGAACAGCGTTCGAGTCAAGTGGTAGGCTTCCGCCATGGCACAGCAGGCAGCACCGTCGATGGGGCGGCGCCGCGGACGCTCGGCGAAAGCCCCCCTCACGTCCCAGTCGATCGTCGATGCGGCGCTCGGTCTGATCCGGGAGCGCGGAGTGGATGCTGTGGCACTTCGGCAGGTCGCGGACCAGGTGGAGACAGGGCCGGCATCGCTGTACGCGTACTTCGCGAGCCGCGAGGTCCTCCTCGAGCACGTCCTGGACGCCGCCTACGCGCAGGTCCAGCTCGTCGACATCGACGACGGTGGGCTCGGGTGGCGGGAAGCGCTCGCCGAGACGATCGTGAACACGATCGAGACGTTGGCGCGGTACCCGGGACTGGGTTCTGTCGCACTCGGCACCATCCCCGTCCTCCCCGGAGCGCTCCGACTCGCCGAACACGAACTCTCCCTCATGGAGGCGGGTGGCATCACCGCCGAGCGTGCGGCGCTCGCCGTGGACCTCATCGCGCAGTTCGCCGCCTCGTCCGCGATCGAGCGCACCGTGCGGCCGAACGGCAACCGGGGCGACGGCGAACGCGAACAGGTGCGAGCGGCATATGAGAACGCTGACCCCGAGCGCTTCCCCCGCATCCGGGAACGGGCCGCGCTGCTGACGAGCCCGGACGATCAGGCCCGACGCACCTTCGCGATCCGGGTGCTCATCGATGGAATCGACCGCTCCGCTTCCTGATGGGGGGCCGAGCGGTCACACACCGGTCGGGCTCGCGCAGCGGCAGCCGAGGAGGGGCATGATCCTCCTATGGACGTCCCGTTCTTCTGGATCGATGTGTTCGCCGACCGGCAGCTGACCGGCAACCCGCTCTCCCTCGTGCCGGATGCGGATCCCCTCGACGAAGACACGATGCGTGCGATCGCGCGCGAGTTCAATCAGTCGGAGACGACGTTCCTCGTCGCGCCGACCGACCAACGGGCGGATGCGCGGCTGCGGTCGTTCACCCCCGATGGCAGCGAGGTGTTCGGCGCGGGCCACAACGCGATGGGGGCGTGGCTCTGGCTCGCCGAATCGGGACGGCTCGGCACCGGCGGTGCGTTCGTTCAGGAGATCGGCGACGACATCCTGCCGGTCCGGGTGGACTGGGACGACGACGGACGGCCGCGGGTGTCGATGGACCAGTCGCCTGCCGCGTTCACCGCGACGGTGGCGGACGTCACACCGCTGGCCGCCGCTCTCGGGGTGGCCGACGCCACGGTCGCCGGCTCCCCCGAGGTCGGCTCGACCGGCGCCGCCCACCTCCTCGTCCCGCTGGTCTCGGCGGAGGCGGTGGATGCCGTCCACCCCGATCCCCGCGCCCTGAAGGCGGTGCTCGCAGCCTCAGGCGCCGAGGGCTGCTACGTCTACACGACCGCCGCACCGGCCGACAGCGCTGCCCGGGCGTACGCGCGCTTCTTCAACCCGACGGTCGGGATCGCCGAGGATGCGGCCACCGGGACGGCCGCCGGCCCCCTGGCGGCGCTGCTGGTCCGGGACGGCGCGGCCGCGACGGGTGCGCCCGTGATCATCGAGCAGGGCCGCTCCCTCGGTCGGCCGAGCCGGATCGCGGTGACCGTCGACGCCGGTCAGGTGACGATCAGCGGGTCCGGCGTCATCACCGGCTCCGGAGCGCTCCGGCTCTGACGTCCCGCCTCAGACGGTCGTGACGACGATCTTGCGCCCACCGTTCTCGCCGCGCTCGAAGCGTTCGTGCGCCTCCACGATCCGCTCGAGCGGCACCACCGTGTCGACGGCCGGGCGGAACGCACCCGCGCGAACACCGTCGTTCAGGGAGGCCGCCATGCGGGCGACGGCGGCGGTGTCCGACAGGAGGCCGAACCCGCGGTAGTTCGCGACCCGTACGGTCGGATCCTCGACCGGAGGTGTCGGTCGGCTGTCGAGGAAGCCCGCCGCCACCAACGATCCGGACGGGCGAAGCGCCCGGATGAGTTCCCGCTGTCCCGGGCCCCGGACAAGGTCGAGTGCGATGTCGGCACCGGCGCCGCCCGTGATCTCGCGAACGGCATCGACGAGGTCGACCTCGTCCGTGGCGACGACCTCGGCAGCACCCGCCGCGCGCAGTTCCGAGACCCGGGCCGAGCGGCGGGTGACCGCGATCGGCTCGGCGCCGATCCGGTTCGCGAGCTGGATGGCCGCCCGCCCGACGCCGCCCGACGCGCCGGAGATCACCACCCGCTCCCCCGGCCGCATCCCCCCGACCTCCACCAGCGCGCCGAACGCCGTCGAGAAGGCGACCCAGACGGCCGCCGCCTCCGGAACGGTGAGTTCTGCCGGACGCGGAATGACGGAGTTCGCGGCAACGGTGATCCGATCCGCATAGCTGCCGCGGCGGTGCGCATCGGGGATGGCCGTGACGATCACGGCGTCGCCCACCGCGACGCCTGCGACGCCGTCCCCGACAGCCTCCACGATCCCCGTCGCCTCGATGCCCAGCCGGGCGTGCGGGAGCGGGACCGGCGCAGGCGAGGCGCCGGCGCGCATCATCGCATCGATCGGATTGACCGCAGTCGCCTCGACGCGCACCCCGACCTCCCCGGGAGACGGCACCGGCGCCTCCTCGTCCACCACGTGCAGAACCTCCGGCCCTCCGAACCGGTCGAAGACGACGACGCGCGACATGTGAACCCCTCTCCCGCCGGGGCGTGCCCCCAGCCGTCTTCCACGCTACGAACCCGACCGTTACCTCCGGGTAACGTGGGTCCATGCTCGATCAGGCCGGCTCCGTGTTCCTCGCCGACTGCCCCACCCGGCTGGCGATCGAGATCCTGTCCGACAAATGGTCGGTGCTCGTCCTCCACGCGCTGCGCGACCGCCCGCGGCGGCACACCGAACTCATCGAGCTGATCGGCGGAGTCTCGCGCAAGGTCCTCACCCACACGCTCCGGCGGCTTCAGAATTACGGACTCGTCGAGCGCGTGCCGCTGAACGGCCGGCACGTCGAGTACCGTCTCAGCGAGCTCGGACGGACCCTCGACGAGCCGATCGAGGCACTCACCCGGTGGGCACGCGAGCACGGCCCGGCGATCACGGACTTCCAGGAACCGGCGACCTGAACCGGAGTCGGTGGTGTCTGGCACCCTCGGTTCATGGCTGACTCACGGGTGACGCGCTACGTCGCGCTGTTGCGCGGAATCAATGTGGGTGGCGTGAACCCGATCGCTATGGGCGACCTGGCGTCCGTCTTCCGGGATGGCGGTTTCGAACACGTGAGGACCCACGGCCAGAGCGGCAACGTGCTGTTCGACACGAACCACGCCGGCGGACCCGCGCTGGAGAGCAGGATCGAGCGGCTGCTCGCGGATCGGTTCCCCGCCCCCGTCCTGGTCGTCGTCCGTTCGCGTGAGGAGCTGGCCGCCACGGTCGCGGCAGCGCCCGAAGGACACGGTTCCGCGCAGCTGCGCAGCGACGTGTTCTTCGTGAAGCACCCGCTGACGGCAGAAGCGGCGTTCGCCCAGCTCCCCGAGCTGCGCGAGGGTGTCGACTCGATGGCGATCGGTCCCGGCGCCCTGTACTTCTCCCGTTCGGCCGCTCTCGCGACGAAGACCCGCATCCAGCGCGTGATGGCGATGCCGATGTTCCAGCAGATGACCGTGCGGACCTGGCGTGTGACGACACGGCTCCTGGAGTTGCTCGACGACGATTGAGCGGGCACCGACGTCGGCCAGCAGTCACCAGCCGCTCACTGCAGCAGTTCACCGAGCCGGTCGAGCTGCTGGCTCCAGCCGGGCTCGAGTCCCGCGAGCATCGGCGCGGCGTCGGCGTCGGCGCCCCTCGCGGTGATGTGCACGCGTAGTGCTGTGCCGTCACCGGAAGGATCGAGCACCGCATCCACGATGACCTCGAAGACGGGCCGACCCGTCTCATCGACCGGCGAGAGATCGAAGATGAGCTGCCGCCCGTCATGGACGGAACGCACCACCCCGGCGGACGCGTACTCGGCGCCGTCGCCCTCGCGAAGCACGAGCTCGACCGGAGCACCGGCCTCGGCCGCGACGGAGCAGCGGACGACCTCGAAGTGCCGGGGCGCCCACCAGCGCGCGGCCTGGGCCGGGTCTGTCCAGGCGCGCCACACCGCATCGGGGGTCGCTGCGATCGTGCGCTGGAGCAGGATGTCGGCTGTCGCTCCGCCTGCACGGACAGCGGCGGCGTACTGCTGCAGGGCGTCGTCGTCGGCCGTGGCGGAGGCCAAGCCTCCCAGCCAGTCGGCCAGCTCGCGCACGGCGTCCCGGTCGACCCGCGCGAGGCGACGGCGACCGAGCCGCTCGACGGTGATGACGCCGACCGCTTCCAGCAGTTGGAGGTGCTTGGTGGTCTGCGGCTGCAGCGCACCGATCGCCGCGGCCACCTCGCCCACCGTACGCGGCCCCGAGGCGAGCACCCCAAGGATGCGGAACCTCGTCGGCTCCCCGATCGCCGCCAGCGCCTGTTGAGCCTCCATCTCACTCTCCTCTTGACACATTCGTTCTGACGAATATATCGTCTCGCACGTACCGACGCAATCCGAGAGAGAGGACCGAACAATGAAGACCATCGAACGCACCGTCCCCGCGTCGCCCGAGACGGTGTGGGAGCTCTGGACCACCGCCGACGGCATCTCCCGCTGGTGGTCGCCGGACGGCTTCCGCACGGAGGTCGAGCGCATCGACCTCCGCCCCGAGGGGGAGCTGGTCTACACGATGACCGCGGAGGACCCGGCCCAGGTCGCCTTCCTCGAGCAGAACGGCCTGCCGCTCAGCACGCGGGCGCGGAAGGTGTTCACCGAGCTCCGCGAACCCAGCCGGATCGCCTACCGGTCGGTCATCGACTTCGTGCCCGACCACGAGCCCTACGAGCAGCTCACCGTCGTGGACCTCGAGCCGGCCGCGGACGGCACGCGCGTGGTCATGCAGGTGGAGGAGCTGCACGACGACGTCTGGACAGAGCGACTGCTCGCCGGACGCGCCAACGAGCTGGACAACTTGGCCCGGCTCGTCACCCCGCGATGATCTCGCACGCGGCTCTCGTCTCCCCCGGCAGGATCGATCTGCGCACCGAACCGCTGCGGCCGCCCTTGGCGGTCCGGGGGCGGAGTCGTATCGTTGGGCGATGACGGGAGGCCGCGGGGGTCGATCGGCGGCGGTCACGGTCGCGGTGCTCTGCCTCGTCCAGTTCGTCGACGTGCTCGGCGTCACGAGCGTCGTCACCGCCATCCCCGCGATCCTCACGGGCGTCCGGGCCGATCCGGCAGCGGCCGGGCCGCTGGCAACGACGTACGCGATGTTCTTCGGCGCAACGCTCATCATCGGTGCGCGCCTGGGTGATCGCTACGGTCACCGCCGCATCCTGCTGATCGGGATCGTGATCTTCGGCGGCATCTCGATCCTCGGGGGAACCGCGAGCGGGATCGTGGCGATCCTCATCGTTCGGTCGGTCCAGGGCGCTGCTGCTGCCCTCTCCGCGCCGTCGGCGCTGCGACTGATCCTGCACACCGTCACCGACGCCGCGAAGCGGGATCGGGCGATCGCCGCCTGGAGCGCCTCCGGCGCGGCTGCCGGCGCGACGGGCTTCCTCGTCGGAGGCGCACTGACCTCCGCGATCGGTTGGCAGGCCGTGTTCTGGGTCAACGTCCCCGTCGCGGCCGCACTGGTCGCGCTCGTGGTGGGGTTCGCCCGGGATGAGCCCCCGCAGCACGAGAGGGTGCGTCTCGACATCCTCGGCGCGGTACTCCTCGTCATGAGCGTGATGCCGCTGATCGGCGGTGCCGCCCTCCTGGAGCAGAAGGGCGCTCTGCTCCCGGCCATCGGGCTGATCGTGCTCGCCGGGCTGTTCGCAACGGCCTTCGTTCTCAGAATGCGGACGGCCGCAGCGCCCCTCATCCCGCGCGCCGCGTTCGCCTCCCGCAACCTCCGGCGCGGCACCGTGCAGTCGTTCGCGAACACTGCCGCCACGAGTTCGTCGGCCGTGCTCGCAACGCTCGTCCTTCAGGATCTCATCGAACTGCCGGCGGTCCTCGCCGGCCTCACGCTCATGGTCTTCAGCATCGCGGTGGTCGCCGGCTCGGCGGCGACCGCACGGGTGGCGACCGCCCTCGGCCCCGATCGGCTCGCCGCCGCGGGTCTCGCCCTCGTCGCCATCGGCACCCTCGTCCTCGCGGTCACGATCGGCAGCGTCGCCGGGATGGTCGCCGGACTCGCGACGAGCGGACTCGGCCTC
Source organism: Leifsonia sp. NPDC080035 (assembly GCF_040050925.1). NCBI lineage: Bacteria > Bacillati > Actinomycetota > Actinomycetes > Micrococcales > Microbacteriaceae > Leifsonia > Leifsonia sp. NPDC080035. The sequence continues at coordinate 821,396 of NZ_CP157390.1, forward strand.
GCCGCCGCCTCCGTCGCCGCCACGCGGACCGGCACCGCGGTTCCAGCCGCTCTGACGGGCAGTGCCGCCGGGATCGTCAACACCGGCGCGCAGCTGGGAACCGCGATAGGCACGGCCGTCATCGTCCTCGTCGCCACCGCCTTCGGCACGCCGACCGGCTGGGCTGCGGCAGCTGTGATCGCCCTCGCCTGCGCGGTCTGGTGCGTCGTTCGACCCCGCCAGGAAGCCGAGGAGACCGTCACCGCACTCCCCTGAGCCCGCCCGCAGCCCGCCGATCGTGGCCGATGTGCGCAAGCGCCTCGGCGGAACGGTCACGATTCTCGATGAACTGGTCCCGCCGGCGGAGGGCGCGTGGGAGGTGGCCCCTACCCCCGACGTTCGGGAACCGTGAGGGTCGGGCGCCCGCGCGTCGGGGTTCCGTTAGGAGTCCACCACGGTGGCCGCCCGCGGCGTAGAACCGACGCTTGTGAACATCCTTCCTTCCGCAGGTGCCGCATGACCCTGACGCATCTCATCCCCTCTCTTCGCGCCTCCGTGCCGAACCCGCTCGGGCGCGACCTCTGGCCCGAGTTCACCACCGCATCGCTGTGCGATGTCGTGATCGCGGGAGTCTCCCTGACCCGCTTGGCCGAATGGTGCGGCACGCCCTGCATCCACACCGCGGCCGCGGTGGTCCCCGGCACAGGAGGGATGCCCTCCGCGACGGACACCGCATCCGTGATCGTCACGCGTGTGACAGCGATCGCCGGGGCCACGGACGGCACGATCGACGTCTGGATCGACGCCCGCCTCGCGGAGACGCCGGTCGTCGCCGACGAGCTGCGGATGATCGGCCGCATCTCCACCGCCTGCGACGCGCAGGCGCGCATCCACCCGGCGGGCGAGGCTACCACTCCCCTGCGCGTCGGCGAACTGGTGTCCGATCTGCGCGTCGGCGACCTCCTCGCCGTGCCCTGTCGCGGCGCCGCCCTCCTGCACCAGGTCGACCCGGACCGACGCCATCTCGCCCGCGCGACGCAGGACCTGCCGGCACCGGATCCGTGGACCCCGTCCGGATGCGGACGATGACCACGAACCTCCCCGCACGAGTGAACGAGCTCGCGCGGCGACTGCTCGAGGGGCCCGCCCCGTGGGGCACCGTCGACGTCTCACCCGCGACCCGGGGACTCTGGCAGCGGGTCCGGCTGACCGTGTACCCGCCCGGCATCACCCCGGCCGAGCGGCGGCTGCTGCACCTGAGCCACTCGTGGCCGGTCGCGGGAGCGATCCTCTCCCTGTTCACGCTCGTCCTCCTCGGCGACGCCGGCCCAGTGCTCGGCCTGGCGACCGTGATGACCGGCTACATCGGCGGATTCCTCGTCACCGCACGGCTCACGCGCGCGCTGCGCGAGCGCTGCCGGGTCGTGACGGTCGCCTCCGAGTACGTCGGAGGCGGCATCCGGGAGTTCGGCGACGTCCACCTCCTCCGTGCGGCCGCGGCCTGTCTCGCGGAGCTGGAGGCGCGACGCCGGGCAGGCCGCGTCGATCCGGCGACCTACGAGGCGGAGTGGGCGGAGGTCTACGACATGCTGCCGGACGGTGCGTCGCGCTCTCGGGCACCACGGCCGGGCGCGCGTCAGTGAACCGAGAAGCCGCCGTCCACCGCGATCGACTGGCCCGTGATGTAGCCGGCCGACCGGCCCGCGAGGAAGACGGCGGCGCCGGCGAAGTCGTCGGTGCGGCCGTTGCGGCCGACGAGGGTCCGGGCCGCGAGCGCGGCGACCGTATCCCGGTCGGCGCTGAGCCTCGCGTTCAGGGGCGTCTCGACGAAGCCGGGGACGAGGACGTTGGCCGTGACGCCGAACGGCGACCACGCCTCCGCCTGGGAGCGGGCCAGTCCCTCGATCGCCGCCTTGGACGCACCGTAGGCGCCGCTGGAGGCGAACGCGCGATGCGCCTGCTGCGAGCTGATGTGGATGATCCTGCCGAAGCCCCGCTCGGCCATCCCGGGTGCCAGCCGCTGCCCGAGGATGAACGGGGCGTCCAGGTTCACCGCCATCGTCGCATCCCAGGTCGCCTCATCCAGCTCGGCCATCGGGGGCCGCAGGTTGATGCCGGCGGAGTTGACGAGGATGTCCACCTCTCGCACCCGGTCCGCGAGCGCGTGCACGCCGTCCCGCGTCGAGAGGTCGGCCCGCACGCCCTCCACCGCCCCTCCGGCGGCGACGATCCCGCCGACGGCGGCGTCGATGTTCGACGACGTCCGCGCGGCGACCAGCACGGAGGCCCCCGCGTCGGCGAGCGCCACCGCGATCGCCCTGCCGATGCCGGAGCTGCCACCGGTCACCAGGGCGGTCAGCCCGTTCAGCCCGAAGAGTGAGTTCAGCGACACGGTCGCCAGCCTAACGGGCGGCGCGGCACCCCTACGCTGGGACGATGACACCGACCTCCGAGATCCTCCTCTGCTGCCTGCTGTGGGCTCGCGACGGCGAGGCCGAAGCACTCACCGAGTACGAGGACGGTGTGCTCGCCCTGATTCCGCGGCACGGCGGCGAGGTCATCCAGCGGGCCGTCGGGGACGGCGCCGACGGCCGGCCGCACGAGGTCCAGCTCTACCGGTTCCCGGACCACAGCGCGCTCGACGCCTACGTCGCCGACCCCGACCGGGTCGCGCTGACCGGCGTCCGGGACCGGGTGGTGGCGCGCACGGAGCTGTTCCCGGTCGCCCTTCGCTAGGTCACGCGACCATCCCGCCGCGGTATCGTGAGGCGAGCTCACATCGCACCGAGGGAGGTCGATCGGCGATGTTCTCCAAGAAGGGTGACGCAGCGGTTCTCGCCAACCTGGCCGGGGCGCCGGATCGGTACCGCACGATCGCCGAACGGCTGCACGCGATCATCCGCGAGAGCGCACCCTCGCTCGAGCCGATCGTGCGATGGGGACTCCCCTTTTATACGCGCGACGGCAAGGACGTCTGCTACATCAAGACGGGCGCGGACTTCATCGCCTTCGGCTTCGGCGAGGATCTGAACCCCGCCTATGAGGATGGCGCCGGCATGCACCCCCTCGTGTGGAACATCACCTCGCTCGACGCCGCGACGGAGGAGACGCTGCGCGGGCTGATCCGGAAGGCGGTCGCGTAGCGACGGTCAGCTCCGCTCGATGTCGGAGAACAGCCCGGTGAACGTCACCCCTGTGCCCAGGAGACGCTGGAAGAACTCGCCCGCGACGGGGGTGGCGACCGCGGCGGACGCGGCGTCGTAGTCGTCGAAGTAGAGGTCGAGCGTGCGGTGCGCCGGGGTGGGGGTGCCGTCCTCCTTCGGCCAGACCTTGGCCGACTCCACCCGGCGCACACCGGGGAGCCTCCCGGCGAGCGACTCGATCTCCGGGTAGCCGCCCTCGAAGGACTCCGGCTCGGCGGGGTTGTCGATGATGATCGTGATCTTGGTGGGCATGGTGTTCCCTCTCCTATCGGTTGTTGTCGGTTTGTTGTGTCGAGTCCGTCCGCGCCGTGCGCCGCAGGCGGAGAGCCGAGACCAGGAAGAAGACGCCGCCGAGGGTCGCGTAGCCCGCGACCCCGACCAGCGAGGCGGACGCGCCGCCGGACTGGAGCGCGAAGGCGAGGCCGGCGAGCACCGAGATGCCGCCGCTCAGGATCATCGGCCACTGACCGCCGAGGCTGCGACGCGCCACAGCGACGATCAACTGCACCGCCCCGGCGGCGATCGCCCAGAGGCCCCACACCAGAAGGACGGCCGATCGGCCCGACGTCGCGGCGAACGCGAGACCGATCGCGGCCAGGGCGCTGAGGCTCATGTTCACGTACAGGAGCGCGGACGACCTCGTCCCGCGCGACGCACGATGGTCGATCACCGCCGCGATCGCGTCGAACACCGGATAGATCACCAGCAGCACCGCGACGAGCGGCGTGATCGCGGTCGCGGTCACCGCCACCAGGATCGCCCAGACGACCGCGAAGCCGAACCGGACGAAATACAGAGTGCGCAGCGCCGAGGCCATCGTCGCCGGGCGTGAGAGGGGTGTGACCGATGTCATGCGGTGTCCATTCCTGTGTCGAGTGATCGATGTAGAATGACTAGTCACTCTACATCGTTACACCGTAGCGACCACAGGCAGCGGGCGCAAGAGGCTCGGAAGGGAGCACCTATGATCGGGAGCGTGAAGACGTCGATGAGGGAGGCGCTGATCGAGGCGGCGACCGAGCTGTTCTACGCGGACGGTCTCCGCGCCGTCAGCGTCGACAAGGTCATCGAGAAGGCCGGCACGACAAAGGTCACCTTCTACCGGCACTTCAAGAGCAAGGACGATCTGGTGGTGGCGCACCTCGAGCGCCGAGCGGAGCAGGAGCGCGCCGGGATCACGGCGGCGATCGAGGCGGCCGGCGGCGACCCGGACCGCACGTTCCAGCTCATCGCCCAGCAGCTGGGCACGATGGCGTGCGAGCAGGGCTTCCGCGGCTGCCCCTTCATCAACGCGGCCGCCGAGTACCCGGACGCGGCGAGCGCCGTCCGCATCCAGGTGGATGCGCACCGCGCCTGGTGCAAGACGACGTTCGCCGACATCGTGCGCCCGCTCGGGCTGGATGACCCTGCGGCGACCGCCGACGACCTCATGCTCATCCGCGACGGCGCAATGGTCGCCGGCTACCTCGACGACGCGGACGCCCTCGCCGCGTCGTTCCTCCGGAGTGCGCGCGCGCTGACCGCGGCCTGAGGGACGTGCGCGCGGCGGGGGACGGCGCCTCTCCGCGCACGCATTACGACACGCATCGTCGAAACTCTTCCGAATCCGGTGCGAAGGCGTAAATATGCGAGTATTAGCTGCATTCCCATAGAAAAGGCGTTCCACCTTTACCCGAGCCAGGGCGCCCGAACACCGTGACGCTCGCCGCCGTGGCCGAGCCTTGGAGTCGGAGAGACGTTTGGACCTGCGTGACTATCTGAGGATTTTCCACAAGAACTGGATCCTCATCGCGCTCTGCGCCCTCGTCGGGGTCGCCGTCGCCGCCGTCTTCTCGCTGATGGCCACCCCGAAGTACAAGGCGGAGACCGAGCTGTACGTCTCCGTGCGCGCCGGGGACACGGCCGCGACGACCGACCTCGTGCAGGGCACCAGCTTCGCCCGGCAGGCGGTCACCAGCTACGTGAGCGTGGTGGACAGCGCGAGCGTGCTCGATCGGGTGATCAAAGAGCTGAAGCTCGACACCACTCCCGGTGCACTGGCCGCGAAGGTCTCGGCCGAATCCCCGCTCAACACGGTGCTCATCGACATCACGGTCACCGACGACGATCCCCAGCGCGCGGCCGACATCGCCAACTCGGTGGGCAAGAACACGTCGTACATCGTGACCAACAAGCTCGAGAACGCGCAGGGCGGCGCCAGCCTCGTCAACGTGCAGACCATCCAGCCGGCGACGACGCCGACCCGGCCGTCCAGCCCGAACGTGCCGATCAACGTGCTGCTCGGCCTTCTCGTCGGACTCGGCGTCGGCATCCTCGCCAGCTTCCTCCGCAGCATCCTGGACACGCGCATCCACAACGCGCACGACATCGAGCAGGTGACCGACCGCCCGATCCTGGGCGCGGTCAGCTTCGACCCGTCGGCCAAGAAGCGTCCCCTGATCGTGCACGCCGACCCGCGCAACCCGCGCGCCGAGTCGTTCCGGAGCCTCCGCACGAACCTGCAGTTCGTCAACATCGGCGGCCCGCGCAGCTACGTCATCACCAGCTCCGTGCCGGGTGAGGGCAAGAGCACGACCGCCGCGAACCTGGCGATCAGCCTCGCCGAGACGGGCGCCCGTGTTGCGCTCATCGACGGCGACCTCCGGCTGCCCAAGGTCGCCGAGTACATGGGCATCGAGGGCGCCGTCGGCCTCACCGACGTGCTCATCGGACGCGCCGAGCTGACGGATGTGCTGCAGAAGTGGGGCCGAGGCCAGCTGTACGTGCTCCCCGCCGGCGCCATCCCGCCGAACCCGAGCGAGCTGCTCGGCTCCGCGGTGATGGCGAACCTGATCAACGATCTGACGAGCGAGTTCGACTTCGTCCTCGTGGACGCGCCCCCGCTGCTGCTCGTGACCGACGCGGCGGTGATCAGCAAGCTGACCGGCGGCGCCATCCTCGCCGCGGCGTCCGGCCGGACCAAGAAGAACGAGCTCGCGGCGGCGGTCCGCGCCCTCGACCACATCGACAGCCGCCTCGTCGGGGTGGTCGTCACGATGCTCCCGGTGAAGGGGCCGGACTCCTACGGCTACGGCGTCTACGGCTACGGCGTGCAGAACGAGATCGTCGACGACGAGGTGAGCGATCACCGCGTGCGGCGGGCGGCCCAGGCATGACGTTCCGCATCCTCACCGTGTGCACCGGCAACATCTGCCGTTCGCCGCTCGCGGAGCAGTTGCTGCGCCGTGAGCTCACCGGTGTGGATGCGACGCTCGGCAGCGCCGGCACCGACGCCCTCGTCGGCCACCCGATGGACGAGCGCGCCGCCGCGTACTCCGTCGAGCTCGGCGGCGACCCGGACGGGCACGCCGCCCGGCAGCTGACGGCCGACACCCTGCGCGAGACAGAGCTGGTGCTCGTCGCCTCGCGCCGGCACCGCAGGAGCGTCGTCGAGCTGCTGCCCCGACGGTCGCGCTCCAGCTTCACGATCCGTGAGTTCGCGCGGCTTCTCGACACGCTCAACGACGACGACCGTGCGGAGATCGCGGCGGAGGACGACGCGGACGCGCGCCTGGCGAAGCTCGTCGACATCGCCGCGATCAACCGCGGCGTCGCAGAACTCCCCGATGAACCCGCGGAAGACGACATCGTCGACCCCTTCCGCCAGCATGACGCCGTCTACGCCGCATCGGTGGCGCAGCTCGTCCCCGCCATCCGGTCGATCGGCCCGGTGCTCCGCCGGGCGAGCGCGGGGTTCCCGTAGCCATGGCGCGCTCGGTCAAGCGGGTGAGGACGGACCCCACCACCACCTCGCAGTGGCGGCGGCTGGCCATCATCGGCCTCATCGTCTTCGTCGTCGTCGACATCGTGCTGGTGATCTGGGCGGTCACGGCCTCCCGCACGCCGCGGGAGACCTCCGGCGCCCCGGCCGCCGCGGCGAGCGCCGCCGGGCGGGTGACCGCCTCCCCCACGACCCCTGCGCGCCCGACGGCCACCGCATCCTCGGCGCCGATCCCGGTGGCGGATGCCGTCGCCCCGCACCGTCTGCTCGCGGTCCTCAGCGACACCACCGCCTGGCGCGCCCGCACCGGGGCGTGCCCGGCGACGCCAGCGCAGACCGAGGTCAGCACGGACGGAGGGGCGACCTGGAAGCCGTCGGACGCGTCCGGTCCGACCGGAGCGTCCGCGATCGTCCGGCTGACCGTGCAGTCCGACCGGCAGGCGAGCGCCGTCGCGCTGAGCGCCCAGGGCTGCAACCCCGAGTTCATCCGCACCTACGTCGCGGGCGACAACTGGGCCGCCTATCCCGACCAGCTCGGGTCGGCCTGGTACGCCGACCCGAAGGATCCGGGGAAGGTGCACACGCCGACCGGAGACAAGGCGGCGCCGTGCGCGACCGTCATCGGGCTCGCCGTCGGGGCGGGCGGCGACGCCGCGGTGCTCTGCGCCGGCCACGACGTGCGCACCACGACGGACGGCGGCGCCACCTGGGGTGCCCCGCGCACCGTGCCTGGCGGGGTGGCGATCACGACCTCCGGGTCCGGCTACCTCGTCGCCGCGGTCGGAGCAGCCGGATGCGCGGGCACGTCGGTCGTCGCGCTCGATGCGGGCAGCGGGGAGCCAACGCAACGCGCCTGCGTCGGCTCGACCGCTCCGGCACCGGTGGACGTCGCCATCGCGGCCGGCTTCGGCAACGACGCGGTCTGGCTGTGGGCGGGGGACGCGACGACGAGATCCACAGACGGGGGAACCACATGGCGCTGACGAAGCGCATCTTCAGCGACACGGTGCGGGCGGAGACCGCGCGCCGGGGCGAGACCCTGCTCCAGCGGTTCGGATCGCAGTTCGCGCTCGACGCGGTCGCCTGGCTCGTCGCCGTCTTCGCGGCGGCGCTGCTGGCCTACGACTTCCAGGTCCAGAGGATGCCGTTGCTCGCCCTGCTCTTCGTCTCGGCGATCGCGATGCTGGCGCAGTTGATCATCGGCGGAGCGTTCTCGCTGTACCGCGGTCAGTTCACCTACGGCAGCTTCGACGAAGTGCGCGCGCTGCTCCTCGCCGTGTGCGCCGTGGCCGTGGTCGTCGGCGTCCCCGTCATCGTCTGGGGGAACAACGTGCACCTCGCGCGCAGCACGATGTTCCTCGCGCTGCCGTTCGCGTTCGTCCTCATGGGCTCCGCCCGCTACATCAAGCGCCTCTACGTCGAGGCCAAGTCTCGCCCCGGCGACGGTGCGGCGCCCACGCTGATCTTCGGCGCCGGCTACCTCGGCCGCTCGCTCGTCCAGCGGATGCTGACGGACCGGTACTCGCCCTACCTGCCGGTCGGGATGATCGACGACGACCCGCGTGCCTCCCACCGGCAGGTGCGCGGCGTCCGCGTCCTCGGCCGGCTGCGCGATCTTCCCGCCGTCGCCGACACGACCGGCGCCCGCGTGATCGTCGTCGCCATCGCCCGCGTCGATGCCGCGCTGTTGCGGCAGGTGCAGGACATCGCGGAGGAGTCCGGCCTCCAGGTGAAGGTGCTTCCGACGCTCGAGGAGGTGCTGATGGGGCACGCCGGGCTCTCGGACGTGCGCGACATCAGCATCGAGGATCTGATCGGCCGCCAGCCGGTGGACACCGACGTGGCCGCGATCGCCAGCTACCTCACCGGCAAGCGCGTGCTGGTGACCGGCGCCGGCGGCTCCATCGGCTCGGAGCTGTGCCGGCAGATCGTGCGGTTCGGCCCGTCCGAGCTCATCATGCTCGACCGCGACGAGACCAACCTGCAGTCCGTCCAGCTCGCCGTCGACGGGCACGGCCTGCTCGACACGAAGGACGTGGTGCTCGCGGACATCCGCGACCGGGAGGCGCTGGTGGACATCTTCCGCCGCCGCCGGCCGGAGGTGGTCTTCCACGCGGCCGCGCTCAAGCACCTGCCGATGCTGGAGCAGTACCCGGAGGAGGCCTGGAAGACGAACGTGCTCGGCACGCGCAACGTGCTGCACGCCGCCGGCGAGGTGGGGGTGAGCACGTTCGTCAACATCTCGACGGACAAGGCGGCCAACCCGACCAGTGTGCTCGGTCACTCCAAGCGTGTCGCCGAGAAGCTCACGGCCGGTGCCGCGGATGCGTCCTCCGCCCGCTACCTGTCGGTGCGGTTCGGGAACGTGATCGGCAGCCGCGGCTCGATGCTGCCGACGTTCGCGGCGCTCATCGAGGCCGGCGGCCCGGTGACGGTCACGCACCCCGAGGTCACCCGCTACTTCATGACGATCCCGGAGGCGTGCCAGCTCGTCGTCCAGGCGGGCGGCATCGGCGAGCCCGGCGAGGTGCTGATCCTGGACATGGGCGAGCCGGTGGCCATCCTGGACATCGCACGCCGGATGATCGCGCACAGCGGCAAGGACATCGAGATCCGCTTCACCGGCCTTCGGCCCGGCGAGAAGCTGCACGAGGACCTCGTCGGGCTCGGCGAGACCGACCAGCGGCCGCGCCACCCGAAGATCTCGCACACCCGGATCGTTCCGCTCGCGCCCGAGCACCTCGACCACGAGGACTGGCTGCAGCGGCTGCGCACGAACGGTGCGCACACGGCCGTGATCGGCGTCGTCCCCGAGCGGCGGAGCAGCCGATGACCGACCGCATCCTCATGTCCTCCCCGGATGTCGGCGAGGTGGAGGAGCGCTTCCTCGTCGAGGCGTTCCGATCCGGCTGGATCGCACCGCTCGGCCCGGACGTCGACGCGTTCGAGCGCGAGGTGGCGGAGCGGGTCGGCGTCCGTCACGCCGCCGCGCTGGCCTCGGGAACCGCCGCGCTGCACCTCGGCCTGCTGACGCTCGGCGTGCGACCGGGCGACGTCGTCGTCACCTCGACCATGACCTTCGCCGCCACGGCGAACGCGATCGTCTACACGGGCGCGCAGCCCTACTTCGTCGACTCGGAGCCCGCGGGCGGGAACATGGATCCCGCGCTGCTCGAACGCGCCCTCACGGAGCTGACCGCGTCCGGTGCGCGCGTCGCCGCCGTCGTGCCGGTCGACCTGCTCGGCAAGGCGGCGGACTACACGCGCATCCTGCCGATCGCGGAGCGCTTCGGCGTCCCGGTGCTCTCGGACGCGGCGGAGGCGCTCGGCGCGAGCCACGCCGGAGCGCCGGCCGGCTCGTTCGGCGCGGCGTCCGCGCTGTCGTTCAACGGCAACAAGATCATGACGACCTCCGGCGGCGGGATGCTGCTCACCGACGACGCCGACATCGCGTCCCGCGTCCGCTACCTGTCCACCCAGGCCAGGCAGCCCGCCGTGCACTACGAGCACACCGAGGTCGGCTACAACTACCGGCTCAGCAACCTGCTCGCCGCCCTCGGCCGCGCCCAGCTGACCCGCCTGGACGAGATGATCGGGCGACGGCGGGCCGTGCGGGAGGTGTACCGCGCCCTGGTCGCCGACGTCGACGGCGTCGAGATCTTCGGCGGCGCGGACGACGCCGAGGACAACTGCTGGCTCACCTCGGTGGTCGTCGACCCCGAGCTCACGGGCTGGACGGCCGCCGACCTGCGCACCGCACTCGACGCGGCGAACATCGAGAGCCGCCCGCTCTGGAAGCCGATGCACCTGCAGGCGGTGTTCGCGGACGCCCCGGCACTCCTGAACGGCAACGCGCAGCGACTGTTCGAGACGGGCCTCACCCTGCCCAGCGGCTCGGCCCTCAGCGAGAAGCAGATCGCGCGCACGGCCGACGCCCTCGATGCGTTTCTGGGCGCTCATGTCTGATGCGGCGGTCACAGCCGTGAGGGGTGGGATCGGCTCCGCGTTCGAGACCGCCGGCCCTGAGCTGATGTCCGATTCACCCGCTGCCGAACCGTGGACGCGGGACGGGTCGCGCACCATCTACACGCAGACCGGACGGCAGGCCCTGGCTCTTCTCGCGGACCGTCTCCTGCCCGACGGGCCGCGCACCCTGCTCGCGCCCGCCTACCTTTGCGACAGCATGATCCAGCCGTTCGTCGACCGCGGTTGGCGGCTCCTCGCGTATCCGATGACGCCGGACCTGCACCCGGACGGCGAGGAAGCGATGAGCGTAGCGGCATCGCTCATAGGCGAGCCCTTCGTCGCGCTGGTCGCCGAGTACTTCGGACGCAGCCCCGATGCGGGATTCCGCGCGTTGATCGCCGGTCTCCAGGCCACCGGGGGCACGGTTATCGACGACGAGACCCACCGCGTCCTCGATCCCCGCGACGCCGGCGCCGACCTCACGATCGCGAGCCTGCGGAAGGTGCTCCCCGTGGCGACCGGCGCCTACCTGCGCTCCTCGGCCCGTCCCCTGCCCGAGCCCCGGCTTCCCGACGAAGGCGAGGACGCGGAGCGGTGGGATGCGATGGATGAGAAGTCGCGAAACGGGAACGGCACGAGCGGATCAGACCGCTACAAGAGCCTGTTCGCCGCGGCCGACGAGCGCCTCGAGCGCGCGGACACCCCGCGTCTTATCGGCGAGCGCTCCCGTCGGACTCTGAGCGTCCTCGACTACACGGCACTGGCTGAGCGCCGCCGCAGCAACGCGGCAGCGCTCACGAGCGAGCTCGCGCCTCTCGGTGTTCCGGTGCTCAATCCCCCCGTCGATGAATCGATCCCCTCGCACCTGGTCGTCCGCGTACCCCGCGCCGCCGCTGTGCAGCGGCGGATGGCGGCTCGCGGCGTGTTCTGCCCCATCCACTGGCCCGAGAGCACCCTGCTCCCCAGAGGTCGGCCCTGGCCGTCCGAGTTCCTCTCCATCCCGGTCGACCACCGCTACGACGCGGACGACATGCGCCGTGCGGCACGCGCCCTGCAGGAGTCTCTGGCATGAACGGTCTCCTGATCGGAACGGGCGAGGGCATCACGTCGCGCTCTGTCTACTTCACACGCGGCTACGGAGAGGCGGCCGCCATCACCGACGGCGGCCGCTGGACCATTCTGTCCACGGCGGACGGATCGTGGCAGCTGCCGCTCGTCCTGGTCCCCGCCCCGTACGGTGATGGGTTCGAGGCGAGAAGTCCGTACGGGTACGCCGGCATCCACATCGACCCCGCCATCGGCACGGGCGAGGCGCAACGTCTGTGGCGCGAGTCCATCGAGGTGCTGCGCGGGCTGGACGTCGTGACGGTCTTCCTCCGGTTCTCGCCGCTCGACGTCGGATCCGCTCTGCGGGCGCGCGACCTCGAGGGGCTGACGGTGCGGCACGTCTCGGATACGGTCCTCGTTTCGACCGCGGACGCGGATTCCGTCTGGAACGCGCTGCGCGGCCGGGCCCGGACGGCGATCCGCAAGGCCAGGGCGGCGGGGATGACCGCCGAGCTGCGGCCGGCGACCGCGGACGACCTCTCGTCCGGCTCGGCGTTCCGGCGGCTGTACGAGGGCACCATGGCGCGGGTCGGCGCGGCGGATCGGTACTACTTCGCCGACGACTACTACCGCGCGCTTCTCGACGGCCTCGGCGAGGACCTGCTCGTCTGCACCGTCCGGGATGCCGCTCACGGACCGGTCGCGGCGTCGCTCGTCATGGTCGACGGCGACGGCCTCCACTACCACCTCTCCGGATCGACGCCGGAGGGCGCGAGGGCCGGGGCGAACAACCTGCTGATCTGGCAGATCCTCTCCGATGCGAGCGCCCGCGGCCTGCGTCACGTCCACCTCGGCGGAGGGGTGTCGAACGCCGACTCGCTGTTCCGTTTCAAGGAGTCGTTCGGAGGCGCGATCGTTCCGTTTCATATCGGCAGCGCCGTCATCGATCCCGTCGAATACGACCGCCTCGTCTCCCGGAGGGCCGCCGAACGAGCCGTACCGGTGTCCGCCCTCGTGGACTCCGGGTACTTCCCCGGGTTCCGCGCGACGGAGGCGGCGGGATGAATCGACGCTACGTGCGGGCGCGCTCGGTCGCGGACCGCGTCGTCGCCGCGGTCCTTCTCGTCCCCGCGCTGCCCGTGATGGCCGTCATCGCGCTGACGATCGCCGTCAGGATGGGCCGGCCGGTCCTGTTCCGCCAGCAACGGATCGGCATGGGCGGCCGTTCGTTCGAGATCCTGAAGTTCCGGACGATGGTGCCGGATGCCGAACGCATCGGCGGAGGGTACTTCCCAGACGGCCTCGACCTGGTACCGCCCCTCGGTCGGTTCCTCCGGCGGTCCAGCCTCGATGAGCTCCCGCAGCTGCTGAACGTCGTGCGCGGAGACATGGCGTTCATCGGCCCGCGACCGGCGCTGGTGAGCCAGTTCGCGCGCTACACGCCAGAGCAGAAGCGTCGAGTGTCGGTTCCGCAGGGGATCACCGGCCTCGCCCAGGTCGTCTACCGAAACGACGCGCCGTGGTCGAAGCGGATCGAGCTCGATGTCCACTACGCGGAGCACATCGGTCTGCGGATGGACGCGCGCGTTCTCGCCCTCACCGTGCGCGGGCTTCTGACCGCATCGGGTGTCGTCGAGGGCCAGACCGCGGCCGACGTGGACGATCTCGCACCGCCCGCCGACACCGGCATCCCGACCGAACGAGGAGAACTATCGTGAACGCTGCAGAGCCGACCGTCGCCCTTCGCCCCGTCGAACGGACCGACCTCGCCTTCCTGCGCGAGCTCTCCAACGAACCGTTCGTGCGGGACCACGTGGTCGGCTGGGATTGGCCGCTCTCGCTCGCAGGACAGGAGGCGTGGTACGAGACGACCCTGCGGGACAGCGCCACGAGGCGTTTCATCGTCGAGACGGCCGCCGGCCAGCCCATCGGCATGACCGGCCTCTGGGATATGAACTGGCGCGACCGCACCGCGCTCACGGCTCTGAAACTCGGCGGCGCGGAAGACGTGCGCGGCCGTGGTTACGGCACCAGTGCCATCCGCGCCGTGATGGACTTCGCGTTCCTCGACGCAGGCCTGAACAAGCTGTACAGCACGATCCTCGCCGACAACGATGCCTCCAGGGCGGCGTACGTTCGCAAGTGCGGCTGGACCGAGGAGGGCGTGCTGCGCGAACATGTCTGGCGCCACGGCCGCTATGTCGACCTCATCCAGATCGGGATGCTGCGCTCCGACTTCGACGCCCTCCGTGCTCGGGAGGACTCCCGCGCATGAGGATCCTCATGGTGAGCCAGTACTACAGGCCCGAGGGCGCGCACGTGGTGAACGAGTTGGCGGAGACACTCGCCGAGCGCGGACACGAGGTCGTCGTCCTCACCGGTTTCCCGAACTATCCGGCTGGCGTGCTGTTCGAGGGCTACCGCCAGTCGTGGCGGTCCGTGGAGAGCGACGGCGCCGTGACGGTCCGGCGAGTGCCGCTGGTGACGAGCCACTCGTCGAATCCCCTCGGGCGCATCCTCAACTACGCCAGCTTCGCCCTGTCGACGCTCACGGCCTCCGGGCTCGCCCGGCGCGCCGACGTCGTCTACGTGTACGCGACGCAGATGACGGCGGCTCTCGCTCCCGCGATCTGGCGCGCGTTCGGCGGTGCACCGTACGTACTGCACGTGCAGGACCTGTGGCCCGAGTCCATCACCGAGTCCGGCATGCTGCCCCCGGCCGTTTCGAAGACCGTCGAACGCTCGCTGTCGGGTTGGCTGCGCTGGACGTACCAGCGGGCGGCTGCGACGATCGCGATCGCTCCGACCATGCTGCGTACACTGCGTACGCGCGGTGTACCGCGTGATCGCGGCCACGTGGTGTTCAACTGGGGCAGGCGGATCGCCGATCCGACCGATCCAGCCGCGGGCGGCGAAACCGGCGAGAACGAAGCCGACGGGGTGGGGCTCGATGTGATGTATGCAGGGACTCTCGGCGATCTGCAGGACCTCGACACGGCGATCCACGCCGCGCATCTCGCGTCGGACCTGGAAGGGTTCACGCTGCACATTGTCGGCGGAGGGCTGGCGGAACCGCGGCTCCGGCGCCTCGCCGAAGAGCTCGGCACCACCAACGTGCGGTTCCACGGCCTCGTCCCCTCGGACCGGATGGCGGCGATGTACCGACGGTCGCACTTCCAACTGGTGCCACTGCGCGATATCGAGATCTTCCGGGGCACGATACCGTCCAAGTTCCAGGCGAGCATGTCCCTCGGGATCCCTGTGGTGACGACCGTCGCCGGCGACCTCACCGAGATCGTACGGACGAACGAGCTGGGGTTCGCCGCGCGGCCAGAGGACCCGGCGTCGCTCGCTCGGGCGTTCCGCGAAGCGCACGCGGCGTCGGCGGAGCAGCGCTCCGCGTTCGCCGAGCGGGCGCTCGACTACTACGACAAGACGATGACGCGAGAGACGTCGACGGCCCGGATCGAGCAGATCCTCGCCACGGCGGCTACGGAGGGCACCCGATGAATCAGGACGCACGGACCGACGCCACGCCTGGCGGTGGCTACGAGGGCAAGCGCGTCCTCATCACCGGCGGAACGGGCTCATTCGGCCACACGGTTGCGGCGAAGCTCCTGACCAGGGATGTCGCCGAGGTGCGCATCCTCAGCCGTGACGAGGCCAAGCAGGACCTCATGCGCCACGAGCTCGGCGACTCGCGCGCGCGCTTCTACCTCGGCGACGTTCGCGACTACGAGAGTGTCGAGCGGGCCAGCAGGGATGTCGACTACGTGTTCCACGCCGCCGCGCTGAAGCAGGTCCCGTCGGGCGAGTTCTTCCCGATGGAGGCGGTGAAGACGAACGTCATCGGCAGCGAGAACGTGGTGCGCGCCGCAGAGCGGTCGGGCGTGCGCTCGTTGGTGTGCCTCAGCACCGACAAGGCCGTCTACCCTGTGAACGCCATGGGCATGAGCAAGGCGCTGATGGAGAAGGTCGCCCAGTCGCACGGGCTCAACAACCCGAATGCGGACACGATCGTCTCGTGCGTGCGCTACGGCAACGTCATGTACTCGCGGGGCTCGGTGATCCCGCTGTTCATCCGCCAGCTGAAGGCCGGCGGCCCGCTCACCGTGACCAATCCCGAGATGACCCGCTTCATGATGTCGCTCGCCGACTCGGTCGACCTCGTCGAGTACGCGTTCCGCAACGCGCGGCAGGGCGACCTGTTCATCCGGAAGGCGCCGGCCTGCACGATCGGCGACCTCGCGGCGGCGGTTGCGACGCTCTTCGGTGCCGACCCTCGCGTGGAGGTGATCGGCACCCGTCACGCCGAGAAGGTCTCGGAGGTGCTCGCCAGCCGCGAGGAGCTGTCGCGTGCGCTGGACCGCGGCGACTACTTCCAGATCTCGGCCGACAAGCGCGACCTCAACTACAGCGTGTACGTGGAGCAGGGCGACACGACGCAGACGGAGTACACCGACTACGACTCGCACACCACGACGCGGCTCACGATCCCCGAGGTGCAGGAGCTGCTGCTCACCCTGCCCGAGGTGCACGCCGAACTGCGCGCCGCGGGGATCGACCCCGAGCGGGTGGTGGTCGCATGACCACGGTCGCCCTCACCGGAGCGGGCGGCTTCCTCGGCTGGCACACCCGTGCCGCCGCGCACGCCCAGGGCATCGACGCACGCCCCGTCCCGCTCGGCGACGCCTTCGTCCCGGAGTCGGCCGCCGATGCGATCTCGGGAGCCGACCGGTTCATCCACATCGCCGGGATCAACCGGGCGCCCGAGGAGGAGGTGCTCGCCGGCAATGTCCGTCTCGCCGAGCAGGCCGCGAGCGTGCTGGAGCGCGCCGAGCGACCGCCGGCGACGGTCGCCTACGCGAACTCCATCCAGTCCGGCAACGGCACGCCGTACGGCCACGGCAAGCAGGCCGCGGCCGACGTGCTGCGGGCGGCCGCGGAGCGTATCGGTGCCGACTTCGTCGACCTGCGGCTCCCGAACCTGTTCGGCGAGCACGGAAGGCCCTTCTACAACTCCGTCGTCGCCACCTTCAGCCACCAGCTGGCGATCGGAGATGCGCCGCATGTCGACCAGGACCGCGAGCTGGTCCTGTTGCACGCCCAGTACGCGGCGGACGCCCTGCTCGGGACGCTCGACGGAGTCGGCCTCGCCGGGAGCGAGGTCCGGGAGAGCGTCACGGGACTCCTGACCCGGCTCTCCGCCCTGGCCGCCACGTACACGCACGGCGGCGAGATCCCCGACCTGAGCGATGCGTTCGAGCGCGATCTGTTCAACACCTTCCGCGGGGCCGCCTTCGAAGAGGTGACGCCCATCCGCCCCGACCGGCACGCCGACGCGCGCGGCTCGTTCTTCGAGATCGTCCGCTCGCACGGCGGGGCGGGACAGACCTCCTTCTCGACCACGGCGCCGGGGATCACCCGAGGCCAGCACTACCACCGGCGCAAGGTCGAGCGGTTCACGGTGCTCTCCGGCGAAGCGGTGATCTCGCTCCGCCGGCTCTTCACGACAGAAGTGCTCGAGTTCCGCGTCTCCAGCGATTCGCCTGCGAGCATCGACATGCCGACCATGTGGGCGCACAACATCACGAACGTCGGCGATTCCGAGCTGTACACCGCCTTCTGGTCGAACGAGCTGTTCGATCCGGAGCGCCCCGACACGATAGCGGAGCCCGTATGACCACCCCCAGCACGACCGCCGACCGGCTCAAGGTTCTCACCGTCGTCGGCACCCGGCCCGAGATCATCCGCCTCGCCGCGACCATCAAGCGCCTGGACGCGACGACGGACCACGTCCTCGTGCACACCGGCCAGAACTACGACTACGAGCTCAACGAGGTCTTCTTCGAGGATCTCGGATTGCGGCGCCCCGACCATTTCCTCGACGCGGACACCAGCTCGCTCGGCGCCGTGCTCGGCTCGGTCCTCACCAAGGTGGAGGCGGTGCTGCGCGACGAGCGCCCGGACGCCGTGGTCGTCCTCGGCGACACGAACAGCTGCATCGCGGCCCTCATGGCCCGTCGGATGCGCATCCCGGTGTACCACATGGAGGCGGGCAACCGAAGCTTCGACCAGAACGTGCCGGAGGAGGTGAATCGGCGCATGGTCGACCACGTCTCCGACTACAACCTCGTCTACACGGAGCACGCCAGGCGCAACCTGCTCGCCGAGGGCATCCACCCGTCGCGGATCCTGCTCACCGGCTCGCCGATGCGGGAGGTGCTCGCCGCGAACGCGGACGCGATCGCGGCCAGCACCATCGTCGATGAGCAGGGCCTGACCGAGGGCGGATACTTCCTGGTCAGCCTGCACCGCGAGGAGAACGTGGACGATCCGACACGCCTCGCCTCGGTGCTCGACGCGCTCGGGCAGCTCGCCGACGAGTACGACATGCCGGTCCTGGTCTCCACGCACCCCCGGACCCGCAACCGCCTGGAATCGCAGCCCGACGAGCTGAAGTCGAAGCTCCGCTTCCACCCGCCCTTCGGCTTCAACGACTACGTGAAGCTGCAGCAGTCCGCCAAGCTGGTGCTGTCCGACAGCGGCACGATCAGCGAGGAGTCGAGCATCCTCGGTTTCCCCGCGGTGACGCTGCGGGACGCGATCGAGCGACCGGAGGCGATCGATGCCGGGGCGATGGTGACCGCCGGCGTGACCGCTCGGTCGGTACTCGCCGCCGTGCGGCTGGTCCTCCGCGAAGAAGCCGAAAATACCCCGCACGAGGTTCCGGCGGAGTACCTGGTGGCCGATTGCTCCGTGCGTGCAGTGAACTTCATCCACTCCACGGTGTTCACGCACCACGCCCGGAATGCGCAGAGGGTGCACGCTCGATGAGCAGCGCGCTGGTTCATCTGGTCAATCTCGTCTCGGCGGTCCTTCCGCAGACACGTGCGTTCGGTCTCCGACGCCGGATGTACAGGTCGGTCGGGGTCCGCGTCGGCGCCGACGTGCGCATCAACGGTGGAGTTGTCATCCAGTACCCGAACGTCTCCATCGGCGCAGGGACCTGGGTCGGGCGTCGGTCGGAGTTCGCCTGTTCACCTCGCGCCGCCGTGATCATCGGCGCGCACTGCGACATCTCGCAGGACGTGCTCTTCGTCACCGGATCGCACGAGATCGGTGACACGGACAAGCGGGCCGGTTCCGGAACCAACCGCGCGATCTCCGTCGGGGACGGATCGTGGATCGGCGCCCGGGCGACATTACTGGGCGGAACCGTCCTCGGGATCGGCACGGTGGTCGCCGCCGGTGCCGTAGTCACAGGCGAATTCCCTCCCAACGTCCTGCTGGCAGGAGTACCCGCCAAGGTGATCAGAGAGCTCGGCTGAGAGGGGTGAGTGGTGTGACGGCGGAACGCGGATCTGCGCGCTCGGTCCTCGGCGCGGGCGCGGCCGTCGGAACGGCTCGGGTCTTCTCGCTCGTCTGCGCGGCGGTGCAGCTTCCGCTGCTCACCGCGCTGCTCACGCCCGCGGAATACTCTCTCGTCGCGCTTGCGATCGCCGTCTCCACCTACTTCAGCCTGGTCACCGCCGAGCCGATGATCCTCGCATTCCAGCGGTATCCGGGCTCACGGGACGACCGAGGGACGTATCGCTACGCACTCACACGCAGTTCCGCAGCGCTGTTGGGCTTTGGCATCGCCATCGTCGCGGTGGCCATCTTCATCGGGGAGTGGCGGACCGCTCTGGCGATCGTCGGCTGGGGCATCGGGATGGCCGTTACCCGCCTCGTGTCCACTGCGTGGTTGATGTGGGCGGACCCGTGGCGCTACGCCGTCAACCTCATGGTCTCAACCGGTGTTCGCACCGCCGGGCTCGTTGGGCTGATCGTCGTCGGTGTTGAGGGTGCGCTGGCCATCGCGATCGCGGGAGTCGCCTCGGCCCTCGCCACCCTCGCCCTCAGCCCGAAGGTCCGAGGTGTGATCGCCCCTCGCAGGCCCCCGTGGACATGGCAGTTCGGAATGCATCTGGCAGCAGCCTCACTTGCCGTGACCGTACTCACCAGCGCGAGTCTGGTGATGCTTCCTGCCTTCGTCAGCAAGACCGAGGTGGGTCGCTTCGCGGCGATGACGCAGATCGCGACCCTCACCTGTGGTGCGGTGCTCGGCCTCATCCTCACGGTGGCGTATCCCGCACTGCGGCGGCTCTGGGACGACGGCCACCGTGCGGTGGCGACCACGCGGCTGGCCTTCCTCGCCGAAGTCTGCCTCGGCTGTGCCCTCGGAGCCATCGCGGTGTTCACGTTCGGGAATTTCTGGATCGTACGCCTCGTCGTCGGTACCGACTATCTCGATGGAGCGATCATCCCGGCCCTCACCCTTGGCACCGCCCTCGCATCGATGGGCCAGCTTTCCGGCTGGTACCACCAGTTCCAGTTCGAGGCCGCAGTCGTGAGCAGGCGCACGTGGATCGCCGCCGTCGCCGGTGTCGTGATCACGGCGGCCGGAGCATGGGTGCTGGGCACGACGGGTGCGGCCGCTGGCGTGACGCTCGGCTTCTTGGTCTACTTCCTCCTCCTCCAATGGCGCACGGGTCTCACCCCACGACTGGCCTACGGAGCCGTTGCGGCAACTGCGGGGTGCCTGCTCGCCGCACTCGTGCCCGGGGAGCTCGCCGAATGGCTAGTGTGCGCGTGCAGCGGGATCGGCGCGATCGTCATTCTCGGCCATCTGATGTGGAGGCTCCGTGCCAAGCGCATATGACCTGGTCTTCTGGCAGAACACCCTCTCGGCGCACCAGGCGCCCTTGCTGCGAGCTCTGAGCGACTCCCTCGATCAGCGCGTCCTCCTGGTGGTGACGCGAGGACCCAGCGACGACCGCATTGGTTTCGGATGGGAGGACCTGGACTACGGCTCGACGCGGGTTCTCGTGTCCGACAGCCCAGAGGAACGTTCACGCGTCGCACGCGAGACGCTGGCCGCTCGTGCACACGTCTTCTCCGGCCTAGGCGCCTACCCCGCTATCGACGCCGTGCGCAGACAGCTCGCAGTGGTCGATGATCATCCGCACCTGGCCGTGGTCACCGAGTCGCTCGACTCCCGCGGCGTCAGAGGAGTCGCCCGGGTCCTCCGGCTTCGGATCCGCGCGCCGCGAGAAGCGGGGACTGTCGACACCATCTTCACCATCGGGCCGCTGGCACATCGCCAATTCGCTCGATCGGTGCGCCGAGCGGGGACGGTCGTGCCCTTCGCGTACGCGGTGGAGGACGCTCGGCCCGTCGCACGCTCACAGTCGGACCGCTCGCGCCTCATCTTCGTCGGTTCGCTCACGGAGTGGAAGGATCCCGCTCTCATTCTCGAGGCGCTCAGTCGGGTGAGACGGTCGGATTGGACTCTGACTCTCATCGGGCGCGGACCTCTGAAGCAGTCCCTCGAACGACAGGTGAGCGCTCGGGGCTTCGGCGATCGAGTGCGCTTCATCGAAGCGCTTCCCGCCACGCAGGTACGGCACGAGATCGCCGAGAGCGACGTGCTCATCCTCCCGAGTCGTTATGACGGGTGGGGAGCAGTGGTGTCCGAGGCGCTGATGTCGGGGACGCGCGTGCTTGTGAGCGACGGGGCAGGAGCGAGCGAGTTGGTGGTCTCGCCGCTGCAGGGGGCCGTGTTCGCCGCGGGCGATGCTCCGGCACTCGGCGCGCTTCTGACGTCCGAACTCGCGACCGCCGGCGATCCTTCGCGGCGCGAGAAACTGGCCGCCTGGGCGGCCTCGCACATCGCTCCGAGCGTGATGGCAAGATACTTGGTGGCCCGGTTCACCGATCCGGGAAGCGCGAGACACGCGCCGTGGGAGTCCGGAGGCGCGAATGTCTGATTCGACAGGCCGGCGCCGATGAGCAACGTCATCTGGATCGGGTCGGCCGTCGTGCTTGCGATCGCCGCGACCATTCTTGCGTGCGCGGGAAACGCCGGGGTCGTCCTCGCCGGCCTGGCGATCGTCGCGCTTCTCATCACCCTCGGTTTCCCGCGGGCGCGCGCGGTCTTCTTCGCCGCCGCAGGGTGCCTGCTCATCGTGTTCGCCTCGAGTGTGTTCATTCCGGATGATGGGGCGACCGCGTCCATCGCCCTCCGGGTAGCCGGTACGGTGCTGCTCGTCGGGGGAGCCATCCAATCGGCCGCGCACGGCTTCACCGCATCTCGCGCCGAGCGCCGTCTGGTGTTCGCCTGGCTCATGACGCTGCTCGTGCCGGTGGCGCTCTACATCACCCTCGCCACGATCCCTCACAGCATGTGGGCGACCTTCCTGTCGTACGGGATCGGTGTCATCCTGATGGCTGCGATAGTGACGTCGAGCGCGCCACAACTGGCGAGTGGCACGCTCCGGCAGGCTGTCGTGCTCGCACTCGCAACCACGATCATCGCCTCACTGCTGGCGGGTTTCCTCATCCCTGATCTCGCCATCGAGCAGGGCAGGCTGCGCGGCGTTCTCAACAACGCGAACCTCCTGGGGTTCTACGCTTTCCTTCTCGGTGTCGTCGCGCTCACCCTGGTGAAGCGGGCACCTGCGCGCTGGGGGCTGCTTGGCGTATCCGCGATCACGCTCCTCTGGACGGCCAGCAGGGCGAGCACGCTCGCACTCGTCATCGCCGTGATCGTGTTGATCCTGTTCACGCGCTTCGCGACGGGGGTCCTGGTCGCCGGCGCACTCGCCCTGGTCGGGGTCTGCGTCGGACTCGTCTGGCCGAACTTCTTCGATCTCTTCGATGGCATCGTCCGAGGAAACAACTCCAGAAGCGGCTCGTGGGATGTCGCGGTCTCCGCTCTCAATCTCAGCCCGTGGAGCGGCGTCGGGCTCGGAAACGAGGCGTCGATCATCGCAAGCAGTCCGCTGCGTGCTGCCGCCGACGCCGGCTATCCGGGTCTCATAACGATCGCAATTCTCTGGCTGGCCATGCTCGTCCTCAGCGCACGAATCGGAGGGCGGGTCTTCGCCCTCACCGTCGCCGCGGTGATCCACAGTTGCTTCGAGGGCTGGCTGCTCTCGCCGGTCGGGCCGATGATCCTCATTTTCGCTATGACATGGCTGACGATCGCGGACCTGGATATCGGTCGGAGGAATGCGCCGCTCGCGAGCTCCACCCCGACCGGGCTCCCCGAGTTTCGACCGCAGCGGGCCACCGCATGACCCGCGTCGGCATCTTCGCGCCCCTCTTCCCTCCCGCGAAGCTCGGCGGGGGCCCGATCCGGACGCTCGACGCCCTCGTTTCCGCCGTCCCTGATGCGTTCGAAACGTTCGTGCTGACGGGCGATCACGATCTCGGATCCAGCGTCCGGCTCCCGGTCCAGAGCGATCGATGGACGACGCGCGGATCGGCCGAGGTCTATTACGCGTCGGCGACGACACCGGGCGGGCTGTTCAGGGGGATGCGGGCGCTCAAGGCCCGGCGGCCGGAGGTGCTCTACTTCAACGGCTTCTTCGACCCCCGGTTCTCGATCTTCCCGCAGCTGCTGTGGCGGGTGCGCTTCTGGGGTCCGACCACCCGGTTGCTCGCGCCGCGAGGCGAGTTCGGCGAAGGAGCGCTTTCCCGCCGGTCCGCGAAGAAGCGCGCCTTCATCGCCCTGTACCGCGCTTTGCGTCTCCACCGAGGCCTGTATTGGCACGCCTCGTCCGAGGTGGAGGCCGGCGACATCCGTCGCCTGTGGGGAGGGGACGCGCGGATCGTGATCAGGCAGAACGAGACGCAGCTCCCCGTGAGTGCGCTCGAGCCCGAGCCCGTCGGCGAGACACTGCGGGCGGTGTTTCTGGGTCGGCTGGTCGAGCACAAAGGGCTGCACATCGCGCTTGCGGCGCTCGCGGACGTCCCGGTTCCCGTAGAGCTCGACGTCTATGGACCGGAGGAGGATCCCGCGTACGTCGAGCGCTGCAAGACCATCGCGACAGCGCTCCCGGACACGATCCGCGTGCGGTTCCACGGATCGGTCGACCCGGACCACTCACGGGCCGCACTGGAGGGCCATGAGCTTCTACTGATGCCGACGGCCGGTGAGAACTTCGGCCATGTGATCGCCGAGGCGCTCTCCGTCTCGTGCGCTGTGATGTGCACCACCCGGACCCCCTGGACAGAGACCTTGGAGTCGGGGGGAGGCTGGGCGCTCGATCGGTCGCAGTCCGCCTGGGAAGACGCTCTCCGTCGCTACGCCGAGCTCTCGACCGGCGAGCGCGATGCCTCACGCACGCGTGCGGGGGAAGCGTACGCAGAGTGGCGGGCGCGCCCGACGCAACCGCACGTTCTCGAACTCGTCCGGTCGGAGATCATCGCCGAAGCGGGCAGCCGCTGACGGCTCAGAGCCGCACGACGGTGTCGCCGACCAACCGGTTCTTGGTGTCCAGGACGGGAACACCGGCACCTTCCAGGCCGCGAAGGTCCAGCTCGTCGTGGTCCGTCACGAGGATGGCCGCGTCGGCGCCCTCGAGCGCGGCGGCGACGTCGCCGGCACGCTCCACCGCGGCCGGCCATCGCTCCTTCACCACATGCTCATCGACGGCGACGATGGTTGCTCCGTATTCATCGAGGAGTTCGATGAGGCGCAGCGAGGGCGACTCGCGGATGTCGCCCGAGTTCTTCTTGTACGCCAGCCCGATCAGCGCGATTCGCGAGCCGTTCAGCGGCCGCTTGTCGGCGTTCAGGATCGCCATGAGCCGCTGCAGCACATAGTCTGGCATGTGGTCGTTGACGTCGTTCGCCAACTCGACGAAACGGAAACTCCGGCCGAGCTTGCGACGCACCTGCCACGAGAGATAGCTCGGGTCGACCGGGAGGCAGTGACCGCCTACTCCGGGTCCCGGCGTGAACTTCATGTAGCCGAACGGCTTCGTGGAGGCCGCGTCGATCGACTCCCAGATGTTCACTCCCAGCTGGTGAGCGAAGATGGCGAGCTCGTTGACGAGGGCGATGTTGACGTGACGGAAGGTGTTCTCCAACAGCTTCGTCAGCTCCGCCTCTTTGGGTGTGCTCACCGGAACGGTGCGATCGACGAGGTCGTCGTAGAAGCTCTGCACGCGCGCAAGCGACTCGGCGTCGATGCCGGAGACGACCTTCGGGGTGTTGACGAAGCCCCACGTCGTGTTGCCCGGATCGATCCGCTCGGGGCTGTAGCCGACGAAGAAGTCCGTGCCTGCGACGAGTCCCGATCCCTCCTCCAGGAGCGGCACGACGAGTTCCTCGGTGGTGCCGGGGTAGGTGGTCGATTCGAGCACGACGGTGGCGCCCCGCTTCAGCCGGGTGGCGAGAGAGCGTGACGATTCCTCGATGAACGTGAGATCGGGGAGGCTCTCCCGCAGCGGCGTCGGCACCGTGATGACCGCGACATCGAATCCAGCCGTGTCGTCATAGTCGGTGGTCGCACGATAACGTCCGCTCTCGAGCGCTCGGGCGAGGACGGCGTCGGAGATGTCGTCGACGTAGGAGGCGCCGACCTTCAGGGCGGCGATGCGATTCGAGTCCAGATCGATTCCCACGACGTCGTACCCGACTTCGACGGCCCGCATCGCGACCGGAAGGCCGACGTATCCTTGCCCCACGATCACGGCTTTGCGCGTCAAACTGCTGCCCTTTTCTCGAGTGCTCTCACACCGGGAACCCGGCCCCGGCCGCGCGACCACCCTATCCGATCGGGTTCTGCGCCCGGTCTGATTGAATGGTCCGGTGTCCGCCCTCCCCGAATCGCGCCGTTCCCGGCGTGCCGCCGCTCCGCCGCGCCGCCGCTGGTTCGCACGGTGGTGGGTGTGGGCGATCGTCGCGGTCGTCCTGATCGTGCTCGGCGCCGCGGCGTGGGTCGGCGTGCGCGGTCTGCAGGCGAAGCAGCAGCTGGACGGCGCGATGCCGCTGGTCGGCACGCTGAAGGCCCAGGTGCTCGCCCAGGACGCGGCGGGGGCCAAGGCGACGTACGCCCAGCTCGCTCCGCGCGCCGCGAAGGCCGCGAGCCTGACCGGGGACCCGATCTGGCGGGCCGCCGAGATCGTCCCCGGGGTAGGCGCCAACCTCAGCGTCACCCGCACGCTCGCCGCACAGACCGACGCGGTCGTGACCGGCGCGATCAAACCGCTCGTGGACGTCAGCGGCTCGCTGTCGCTCGAGTCCCTGAAGCCGAAGGACGGCCGCATCGACGTCGCGGCGCTCTCCGCCCTCCAGGCCCCCGTGTCGAAGGCGTCGAAGGCGGTCGACTCGGCGCTGGCCCAGGTGAAGAAGCTGGACACATCCGGAGCCGTCGGCCCGATCGCGTCCGCGAAGTCGAAGCTCGTCACGATGCTCACCCCGGTGGCTGCCCAGCTCGGCCAGGCCGATGCGCTACTGTCCCTCGTCCCGAAGGTGCTCGGCGAGGACAAGCCACGCAACTACCTGCTCGCGTTCCAGAACAACGGCGAGATCATGCCGGGGGGCGGGACGATCGGCTCGATGGCGATCCTCCACGTGGATAAGGGGTCCATCCAGCTCACCCAGCAGGCCTCCGCGGGCGAGGCCGACTTCCCCCGTTTCGGGATGCCTCCGACGACCATCCCGGCTGACGCGCAGAACCTGTATCCGAACACGCTCGGCTTCTACATCCAGAACCTCACGGAGACGCCGCGGTTCTCGGAGTCCTACGCCGTCGCGAAGGCGATGTGGAAGGAGCGGAAGGGCGTCGACATCGACGGGATGGTCGCCGTCGACATCGTCGCGCTCAGCCAGTTCCTCGCCGTCACCGGTCCGGTCGACCTGCCGGACGGGACGCAGCTGACCGCCGCGAACGCCGCCCAGACCCTGCTCATCGACGTGTACAAGACGTACACGGCCGAGCAGGTGGACCAGCTCAACCAGGGACTCTCGGCGGCCGTCTTCGGGCGTCTGCTCGCCGGGGACGTCGACCCGAAGAAGCTCGCCTCCTTCGTCGCGACGGCGTCGGCGCAGCACCGCATCCTGCTCTGGAGCGACGATCCGGCCGAGCAGGCCGCCATCCGCGACTCCGCGTTCTACGGCGCTCCCCCGGCCAGCACGGCCGACACGGACGCGTTCGGGGTCTACCTGCGCGACATCACCCCGTCGAAGCTCGCGGTCTACCTGAAGCAGTCGGTGAACGTGTCGCAGGCCGTGTGCACTGCGGGCGGCAAGAACGACGTGCGCATCACGATCACGCTGCAGAACACCGTCCCGCCGGGCACGGAGTTCCCCTCCTATGTCGCGCAGGACGGCCACATCCGGCTGCGCGCCTCCACTTACGCCCCGCACGGCTACACCGTCGCGGGCGTCACGGTCAGCGACGGCGCCGGCGGCGCGGGCACCCGCGGCACCGACGGCGAGTACGTGGTGCAGCAGGCGGAGGTCACCCTTCAGCCCGGCGAGACCCGCACGGTCACCTTCGATCTCGTCGCCCCGCACGCCGACACGAAGAAGCTGAGCGTGCGCGCGACCCCTGCGGTCACCCCGACGCCGATCACGACCGGCGCGCTCGACTGCGGAGCCTGGAAGCATTAGCGGACCTCCCCCACCGCCGAGTACGGAGAGAATCCGCGTACTCGGCGGTTTCGGGCGCACTTTCTGCGTACTCGCGCGGTGAGGCGAGCACTGGATGAGCGGCCCGCAGGAATGTATGGTGGTGGTCCCCGTAGCTACGGGTATGGGGAAATCGCCAGAGCCCGACTGAGCGATCAGCCGGGCTCTGGTCTGCCGACGGGATGCGACCACGGCAGGATGCGCTCAGACCGGCTGGAGCAGCTCGGTGCCGCGCACCGCCTCCAGCGCGAGCACCTTGTAGCCCTCGCTCTCGAAGAACACGGTGATCCTGTCCGTGTCCGCGTGCATCACGATGCCGGGGCCCCACGCCTCGTGGCGCACCCGCGAGGACGGCGGGAACGGCTCGGGACCGGCGACCGCGTGCTCCTGCATCCACCGGTCCGCGCTCCCGGAGGCGCAGGTATCGCAGTTGCGGCAGGGCTCGGCCAGCTCCTCGCCGAAGTAGCCGAGCAGGAACTGCCGTCGGCAGCGGGCGGTCTCCGCGTACTCCCGCATCAGCTGGGAGCGGGAGTGCTCGATCCGCCGGCGCATCGCCGCCTCCGCCACGGCAGCGCGCGCGGCCTCGTCCGCCGGGACGTCCGCGGCGGCGAGCGCGTCGTCGGAGCCGGAGACCATCCGCGCGTCCCGGAGCAGCCCGAGCAGACGACCGAGCGTCCGCGGGGAGACCTCGAGCTCGGCGGCGACCTCCGCCCGGCTGCGACCGGGGGATGCGGCCACGGCCGCCATCACCCGCCGCAGCTCCGCGGCGTCCGGCTCGCCGCCGGAGAAGAACGCGGTCAGCGCGAAGTCCTCCGGCCGGTAGTGCAGGGTGACCACCGCCGGCTGCCCGTCGCGCCCGGCTCGCCCCACCTCCTGGTAGTAGCTGTCGAGAGAGTCGGTGACGGAGGCGTGCAGCACGAAGCGCACATCCGGCTTGTCGATGCCCATGCCGAACGCGCTGGTGGCGGCGACCACGCGCGCGTTGCCGGCCATGAAGCGCTCGTAGACCTCGTCGCGGTCGCGCGCGCGGAGCCCCGCGTGGTAGGCGGCGGCGCTGACGCCCCGCTTCCCCAGGGCGTCCGCGTACAGCTCGGTGTCGCGCCGGGTCGCGGCGTAGACCAGGCCGGAACCGCCGAGCCCTCCGCCGTCGCCGTCCGTCACCTGCGCGAGCACCGCCTCCCGCTTCTCGGAGTCGCGCTCGTACCGAACCACCTCCAGCCGCAGGTTGGGGCGGTCGAAGCCGACCGCGAACAGCCGGTGCTCGCGCAGGTGCAGCCGCTCGCCGATCTCGGCGCGCACGGGCGGTGCGCCGGTGGCGGTCAGCGCGGCGACGGGTGGATGTCCGAGGTCGTCGATCACCTCGCCGAGCAGGAGGTAATCGGGCCGGAAGTCGTGGCCCCAGGCGGAGACGCAGTGGGCCTCGTCCACCGCGAACAGGCGCACGCCGATCGCCCCCAGCCGCTCCCGCACCGCGGGATGGGCGAGCTGCTCCGGGGCGAGGAAGACGAAGCCGGCTTCACCATCGGCCAGCGCTTCCCAGTCGCGCTCCCGCCCGGCCTCGCCTGCGGTCGAGTTGATGGCGACCGCGCGAGCCACGTCCTTCGCCGCGCCGAGCGCGCGCACCTGATCCTCCTGCAGGGAGATCAGCGGGGAGACGACGACGGTCACGCCGCCCAGCACGGTGCCGGCGAGCTGATAGATCGCCGACTTGCCGTAGCCGGTCGGCATGACCGCGAGCACGTCGCCGCCGTCGATGAGGGTCTGCGCGGCGTCGGCGATGCCGGGCCGCAGCTCCTCCCAGCCGAAGGACCATCGGGCGACCTGGTGCACGCGTGACATGACGTCACCGTACCTGCCGCGCCCGACCGTCCCGCCCACGTGGCCCCGCGCCCGACTCAGAGGATGGGCCGGCCGCCGGTGACCGCGACCCGCGCACCGGACACGTAGGAGCCATCGTCGGACGCGAGCAACACGTAGACCGGCGCGAGCTCGGCGGGCTGGCCGGCGCGGCCGAGCGGAGTGTCTCTGCCGAACCGGCTCACCTTCTCCTCGGGCATGGTGGAGGGGATCAGCGGCGTCCAGATCGGGCCGGGTGCCACGCTGTTCGCGCGGATGCCCTTCTCCCCCAGCAGCTGCGCGAGCGACGCCGTCATGTTCGCGATCGCCGCCTTGGTGGCCGCGTAGGGCAGCAGGGTCGGCGACGGCATGTCGGAGTTCACCGAGGAGGAGCCGATGATGCTGGACCCGGGCTTCAGGTGCGGCACCGCGGCCTTGACGAGATGGAAGAACGCAGACAGGTTCGTCGCGATCGTGTGATCCCACTCCTCGTCGGGGATCTCCTCCACCGACTCGCGGGTCATCTGGTACGCGGCGTTGCTGACGAGGATGTCGATGCCGCCGAGTTCGTCGACGGTCCGCGCCACCAGGTCACGGCAGTGCTGCGGCTCGGACACGTCGCCGGGCAGCAGCACGGCCTTCCGGCCCGCGTCGCGCACCCACTTCGCGGTGTCCTCGGCGTCGTCGCGCTCGCTGAGGTAGGCGATCGCGACGTCCGCGCCCTCGCGCGCGTAGGCGATGGCGACGGCCTTGCCGATGCCGCTGTCGGCGCCGGTGATCAACGCCACCTTGCCCGTCAGGCGCCCGCTGCCGCGGTAGCTCTGCTCACCGTGGTCCGGGCGCGGCTCCATCGCCTCGGTCTCACCGGGCGGATGCTGCTGCTGTTCGGGGAAGGACATGGGATACCTCCGTTCGTGGACGGCATCCAGACAACCCCGGGACCGCGCGCTCGCGCAGGGGATTGGATGGGCGGGGCCGCGCGCGTAGAGTGCTCGCGCTCGGCCGCGGGCTCAGTCGAGGACTCAGGCCCCGACGACACTCTCCTGCTTCTGGCGGGCGCGGAACGCCGTCGCCTTCATCCGGTTGCCGCAGGTCTTCATGGAGCACCACTCGCGGCGGTGACCGCGGGAGTGGTCGAGGTAGACCTGGGTGCACTCGGGGCGGCCGCACTCGCGGAGGACGGCGCCCTCCGGGCCGCCGACGATCTCCACGGTCTGGCGCGCCAGTTGCGCGAGCCCCTCGCCGACGCGGGCGTCGCGGACCACGGCCCCGTCGCGGTCGAGCCTGAGGCCGACGGGCGACCCCGACGCGTGCCGGTTGACGACCGTGACGGCCCCTGCAGGCAGCGCCTCCTCGTGCATCCGCGCGAACACGAGCGCGTAGATCGCCTCCCGCAGCTCGACCGCCTCCTCGACGTCGGCCGCGCGGGCGCCCGGGGCCCTGTCCATCAGGCCGGCCTCGGTGAACCACGCGTCGAGCGCGTCGGGCGAGTCGAGCTTCTCCGTCGGCTCATCGTTGCGCCGCGCGCGCAGGGTGCCGACGAAGTCGAGTGCGGAGGTGCCACAGGGGAAAGCGTGCATGTAACCACTCTAAGCGGTCACCGTTCGGAATGCAACCGTTCTATCCGGTTACAAGCATGCAAATAACCCGTTTGACAAGTTATGCGTCTCTCTGCCACGGTATAACCATCCAGAACAGTTACGAACCGAAAGCGAGAACCCCGTGACCACCGTCGCCCTCACCCTGCACTCCCGCCTCTCCACCCCCGAGCTGATGAGCGTCCTCACCGACTTCAGCCCGGCGCGTCCCGCCGCCTGGCCGAGCATCGATGCCGACCACTTCACCGTCCACGACCGCGGCGAGACCTGGGCCGAGGTCACCGAGGGAACGGCGTCCGCGTGGGAGCGCGCCCGCTACGAGTGGGACGACGCGGCCGGCCGCGTGACCATCACCACGCACGACTCCAAGGTGTTCGGCCCTGGCGGCGGCTGGATCTTCCAGCTCGCGCCCGAGGAGAATGGGACGCGCGTCGACGTCGAGCTGACGCGCACGCCGCGCGGCCTCGGCAAGCGCATCCTCGCGTCACTGCTGCCGATCGTCGGACCCGGCTCGTTCCGCTCCTCGTTCCGCGAGCCCCTGCAGACCCGCTGACCCGCTCACCCACGCGTCCGCGCGCCCCCTCGCCAACCGCCGAGTACGGAGAGAATCCGCGTACTCGGCGGTTGTGGTTGTACTTTCTGCGTACTCGACGGGTCGGCCGGGGCACGCGAGTGGGCGGCTAGGAGAGGACGACGCGGAGGAGGCGCGCGGGGGCGTCCCCGACCTGCTCGAAGCCGTAGCGCTGAGCGCTCGAGAAGAGCGCGTGCTCGCCCGAGGTGAGCAGGCGGCCGTCGACGCCCCCATCGAACAGCAGCCGCACGCTTCCCGAGGCGACCAGCACGATCTCGTGCCAGCCGGCCGGGTCCGGCTCGGCGTCGTAGCGCTCCCCCGCCGCGAGCTCCCAGGCGAGCACCTGCGCCTCGGCGCGGGCCGGCGCCGCGCCGACCAGCCGCCCGATGCTCGCCGGGTCCGCGCCCCGCCACACCACCACGTCCACCTCCCCCGAGGGCGCCGACGGCGCCGACGGCTCCGCGTGCTCCGTCCGCTCGACGACGAGGTCGGTGAAGGTCGCGTCCAGGGCGCCGGCGAGCCGGTCGAGCGCGACCAGGCTGACGTTGGTCTCGCCCGCCTCCAGGTTGATGATGGTCCGGCGGCTGATGCCCGAGGCCTGGGCCAGCGCCTCCTGACTCATCCCGCGGTCGCGGCGCAGGCGGCGCAGGTTCTCGCCGAGGTGGACGAGGACGCTGCTGTCTCCCGTTTGCATGTGCATTATTCTGCACCATAGTATGTGCACTATGTTGCACATCCGGTCGCGCGTCCGCATCGCCGTGAGCCGGTACGAGCTCGCGCTGATCGCGATCACCGCGCTGTGGGGTGCGACGTTCCTCATCGTGCACCTGGCGATGCAGCACACCGGCCCGTGGTTCTTCGTGGGCCTGCGCTTCGTGGTCGCCGGCCTGGTGAGCGTCATCGTCTTCCACCGCTCGCTCCTCCGCATCCGCTGGCGCGAGATCGGCGCGGGCGCGGCCATCGGCGCCGCCATCGCCCTCGGCTACGGGCTGCAGACCGCCGGGCTCGCGAGCATCCCGAGCAGCACCTCCGCCTTCATCACGGCGTTCTACGTGCCGCTGGTCCCGCTGCTGCAGTGGGCGGTCCTGCGCCGGCCGCCACGCCGGATGACGCTGGTGGGTGTCGCCTTCGCGTTCGCCGGGCTGCTGTTCATCGCCGGGCCGTCGGCGCTCACCGTCGGCCTCGGCCCCGGAGAGATCGCCACGCTCGTCAGCACGGTGCCGATCGCGGCGGAGATCATCCTGATCGGCGCCTTCGCCTCCCGCGTCGACGCGCGTGGAGTGACCATCGTCCAGCTCCTGGCGGCGGGTGTCTTCGGCTTCGCCGCGATGCCGCTGACCGGCGAGAGCGCACCCGCGCCGTCGTGGGACTGGGTGCTGCCGGCCGTCGGCCTCGGCATCGCGAGCTGCCTCATCCAGCTCACCATGAACTGGGCGCAGCGGCACGTCTCGCCGACCAAAGCCACGATCATCTACTCGGGCGAGCCGGTGTGGGGCGGGATCGTCGGACGGCTGGCCGGCGACCGGATGCCGTTGACGACCATCGTCGGCGCGCTGCTCGTCGTCGCGGGCGTTCTCGTCAGCGAGCTGCGGCCGCGCCGGTCGGCACGGGAGGACGCCCCGCGCGACACGCCGGCCGATCGCGGGGACGGGAGGGCTTCCGAGGCCGGACATCGCCGGATTCCCTCCGATCCTGACGAGGCTCTCACGGAGTCGGCGGAACGGCCGGTGTGAATCCCCGGGCACTGGGATACCGTGTGAGGCGCCGGGAGGAGAGCACATGGATGAGCCCGTCGGGGCCCGCGAGACATCGGCCGACACGACAGAGAACGAGAGCGTCGAGCCGGAAGCCACAGAGATCACTTACGACGAACAGCTGTACCCGGCCCGCCCGCGCCGGCTCCGCCCGCGGGCGAACCTGCGCAGCGGCAGCATCAGGCGCAACGCCGCCGACCCCCGCGCCGCGAACGGGCTGAACCCCGCCTACGTGCAGTGGCTCGTCCGCCAGTCGATGCTGAAGGACGCCGACGTGCTGAGCCGGCAGCTCTCCGGCTCGCCGAGCATGTGGCGGAACCCGTACGCGCGCCCGGACGCCCGCCGTGCGGTGTCCGTCTCCGATGTCTGGTTCACCGCCTACCCGATCTCGCTCATCACCCGGCCGGATCAGTCGTTCCTCGCCGCCCTCGCCGACCCCGAGCTGTGGAAGGTGTTCCAGCGCATCGGCATCACCGGCGTGCACACCGGCCCGGTGAAGCGCGCGGGCGGCATCCGCGGCTGGCAGGAGACGCCGAGCGTGGACGGCCACTTCGACCGCATCGGCACCCAGATCGACCCGGTCTTCGGCGACGAGCAGACCTTCCAGCGGATGACCGACGTCGCCGAGGAGCACGGCGGCAGTTTGATCGACGACATCGTCCCCGGCCACACCGGCAAGGGCGCCGACTTCCGGCTCGCCGAGATGGCGTACAAGGACTACCCGGGCATCTACCACATGGTCGAGATCCCGCCGGACGAGTGGCACCTGCTGCCCGAGGTCCCCGAGCACCGCGACTCGGTGAACCTGGATTCGGCGACGGAGGCCGCGCTCGCCGAGCGCGGCTACATCATCGGCGAGCTGCAGCGCGTGATCTTCTACGCGCCCGGCGTCAAGGAGACGAACTGGAGCGTGACCGCGCCCGTGGTGGGCGTCGACGGAGTCACCCGGCGCTGGGTGTATCTGCACTACTTCAAGGAGGGCCAGCCGTCGGTCAACTGGCTCGACCCGACGTTCTCGGGGATGCGCCTGGTGATCGGCGACGCGCTGCACTCCCTCGGCGACCTGGGCACCAGCGCCCTGCGACTGGACGCCAACGGCTTCCTCGGCGTGGAGAAGAGCGCGGAGGGACTCCCCGCCTGGTCGGAGGGGCACCCGCTCTCGCACGCGGCCAACCACGTCATCGCCGGGATGGTGCGCAAGGTCGGCGGGTTCACGTTCCAGGAGCTGAACCTGACGATCGAGGACATCCGCGACACCGGCGCGGTCGGAGCCGACCTCTCCTACGACTTCATCAACCGTCCGGCGTACCACCACGCGCTCGCCACCGGCGACACCGAGTTCCTGCGGCTCACGCTGCGCACCTCGCTCGAGCTCGGCGTCGAGCCGGTGAGCCTGGTCCACGGCCTGCAGAACCACGACGAGCTCACCTACGAGCTCGTGCACTGGGCGACGCTGCACAAGGACGACCTGTACCCGTTCCGGTACCAGGAGCTGACCGGCGGCGAGCTCGCCGAGCTGATCCGCTCCGAGCTGGTGCAGGCGCTGACCGAGCCCGCCGCCGACTTCAACCTGGTGTTCACGACGAACGGGATCGCCTGCACCACGGCATCCCTCATCGCCGCGACGCAGGGCCACGCGACGCTCGACTCGATCACCGAGGAGGACGTGCCGAGCATCCGGGACGCGCACCTGCTGCTTGCCGCGTTCAACGCCTGGCAGCCCGGCGTCTTCGCCCTCTCCGGCTGGGACCTGCTCGGCGCGCTGACGCTGCCCCGCACCGAGGTCGCCGACCTGATCGCCGACGGCGACACCCGCTGGGTGGAGCGCGGCGCGCACGACCTGCTCGGCATCGCGCCGGAGACCGAGCGCTCGGCCTCCGGGATGCCGCGGGCCCGCTCGCTGTACGGGACGCTTCCCGAGCAGCTGAAGCGCCGCGACTCGTTCGCGAGCCGGCTGCGCGGCCTGCTGCGCATCCGCTCGCGCTACGGCATCGCGACGGCCCGCCAGATCGACGTGCCGGACGTCGCGCATCCCGGGATGCTCGTGCTCGTGCACCAGCTGGAGACGCTGGACGACCACGGCCTGCCGATCGTGCAGCTGACGGTGCTCAACATGACCGGCGACGCGGTCGACGGCACGGTGCGCTCCGACGCGCTGCCGCTCGGGGCCACGGTCGTCGACGCGTCGAACGAGCGCGAGGTCTCCGTGGTGGACAACCTCAGCAGCTTCCCGCTACGGATCGGCCCCTACGGCGCGCGCTTCCTGCTGCTGCGCCGCCCGGAGCCGGACCCCGCGGCGGGCTGAGCCGGTGGTCGTTCGACGGCCGATCAGCCGACGTGGAGCGAGGCCCCGATCAGGCCGAACGAGACCAGCAGGGAGAGCGCGGTCAGGGCGGTGAATACCGATCCGAGGAGGACGGCCGCCTTCGCGAGACCGCGGCCGCGACCGGGCGTGGGCCGCATTGCACTCTGAGCCATGCACCCGAGCAGGATCGCGACCGGCGGGAACACGAACACGAAGACGAATGCGACGACCGCGAGCGGACTGAGCCGGGCTGCGGGCGCCGAACCGGGAAGAGGAGTCATGGCGCGAGAGTACGGCGCCTACGCAACCGACCGGGGCACGGCAACCGCACGTCCGTGCGCGACGGCGGGGCGTTCCGCGTTCCTGCGGTCGCTCAGACCCTGCCCGCGTAGAAGCGCAGCGCCTGGCGGGTGCTGACGTCGAGCTTCCGCATGACGTGGTGGATGTGGCTCTCGACCGTTCGCACGCTGATGACCAGCCGGGCCGCGATCTCCGGGTTGCTGAGCCCGTCGATCGCGAGCCTGGCCACCTCCCGCTCGCGCTCGCTCAGGGCGTGCGTTGTGGGAGAGAACCGTTCTGTGTGGATGCGGCGCGGCCGGGACTGCGCGAGCAGCCGGCGCTCGTCGTCGATCGCCTCGCGTGCCCGCTCGCTCTGGCGCCGGTCCGTGAACAGCATGGACGCGGTGCGCGTCGCGGAGAGGGCCAGGCCGACCTGCCCGGACGACTCGAGTTCGGCGGCCACGCCCAGGAGCGCGTCCGGGTCCTTGGCGTGGTTCGCCAGCACGTACGCCAACCGGTCGACGAGAAGCCGGCCACCGATGATGCCGACCCGCTCGACGGCGACGCCGGCCCTGTCCTCCGAGAACTCGATCTCCAGGGAGACCAGGTGGCTGTAACTGGCCGCGTACCGGTTCCCGTTCGCCCACTCGCGCTCCGCCAGCTCCCAGAGCATGGACGCGGCGGCCGACGGATCCGTGAGCGCCCGCAGCTGCGCCGCCGCCATCACCTTGGCCTGTACCGGCAGCGGCCCGTCGTCGAACCGCAGCGCGGCGGCCGCGTTGGCGTAGCGCTCCCCGAGCGCGGCATTACCGCGCCGGATCGCGACGACGGCCGCGGAGGTGAACAGCATCATCGGGACGGGCGGGGGCACCGGAGGCGGGTCGCCTGCGGCGAACACCGTGTCCAGCACGGCGTCGACGCCCTCGTAGTCGCCGGCGACGACGAGGGCCCGGGCGATGGTGGCGCTGTACGCCCTGATCGCGCCGACGTCGAGCTGGCCGCGCGCCTCGTCGAGCCCGCAGAACATGGCGGCGACGGCCGCATCCAGGGAGCCGAGCGCAATGTCCGCCTCTGCCGCGTAGATCCGCGCCCGATGGGAGGTCCCTTCCGGGTCGATCCGGGTGATCCGAGCGAAGAGCTGCTTCACCGCGTCGAACTCGCCGCGGGCCAGCTGCAGCAGCATCCTGACCTCGAGCACCCGGACGTGGACCGGGACGGGTCCGTCCACCACCGCCTCGTCGTCCGGCAGGCCGAGCCCGGCGTGGTCGCCTCCGGTCTGGGCGACGATGGCGACGCGTTCCGCCTGGAGGAGGGGGGCGTAGTCGCCCATCCCCTCGCTCTGGCTCTCGAGGGAGGCGAGGGCCGCGTCGACGTCGCCGACGATGTAGGCGGTCCAGCGGGCGCGCAGCACCGCGAACTCCGCCCGGTCGGCGGCCTCGCCGATGTGGGCGTCGGTCTTCGTCATCACCTCCGCGATCGCCGGGTCGGCCGGTTCGGCGTCCAGCAACGTCGACACGAACCGCACCGCCGTCGCCGGCGACGGGTCGGCCGTCCACTCCGCGGCCGTCACGATCCGGCGCGCCCGGTCGCGCTCGCGGAGGAGCCGGGCGAGGATGGCGTCGTTCTCGGCCTGCGGGCGGTGGACGGCCGCCTCGTACGCGAGGATCGCGCCGATCGTGTCCGAGGTGCCCAGCCTGTCGATGATCAGCTCGGTGATCCGCACCCTGCGCACCGCGACCGGCTGATGGCGGAAGAACTCCACCAGCAGCGGCGGGATCACCGTCACCAGCTGCCTGTCGCCGGACGGGACGAGGGTGATCATCGAGCGCTCTTCGAGCTGCTCCAGCGCATCCCAGTCCACGAGCCTGCGCACCGTCTCCAGGTCCGCCACACCGACCAGCGCGATCGTCTCCAGCGCATCCCGCGCCGCCGGACCGATGTTCTCCAGGTGAACTTCCATCATCGCCGACAGTGCCGGGCTCCACAGGTCGCGCACCGCAGCCCAGCGGCCCTCTTCGTCCCGCTGGATGCGGCCCTCCCTGAGCGCGACCTCCGCCATGCTCAACGCAAGACCGATGCTGCCGCCCGACTTGGAGTAGAGCCGGCTCATCGTGCCCGACTCGGCCGGGCCGCCGAGGACGCCCTCGACCACCTCCTCCAGCTCCTCGAACCGCATGGGGGTCATCTCGACCACGATCACCGGGTCCAGGTTGGACGCGGTGAGGCCGGTCGGCGTGTGCCGCGCGGCACGGCCCTGCAACCGGGTGCGCACCATCGGCAGGCCGGTCGCGCGGCGGACGGACTCGGCGACGCCCCACGAGGTCTCGTCGAGGTCGTCCCAGTCGTCGATGAACAGCACCGAGCGCGGGCGCTCGGCACGGTCGAGCAGCGCGCCGGCGGTGACCTGCAGCGTCGAGGTGCCGCGGACATCGCTCGGTGCCCCCACCCCGGCCAGGTGCATCGCGGCGAACGGCTGCTCGCGCAGGGACGCGACGCCGCGGATGGTGATCGCCGCCCAGCCGTCGTCGCCGAGCCGGTTCGCGAGCTGCCTCAGGAAGGCGGTCCTGCCGCTCGCGCGAGCCCCGACGACGTCCACACTGGTGCCGGCGGCGACCAGGGCGGCCGCCAGGTCCAGCTCCTCGCTGCGTCCGGCGAACACGGTGCCTTCTTCCGTATCGGTGCTTCGGCTGGGACGGAATCTAGTCCTCCCGGTTCGCCGGCGTCTAGGCGTCGCGGCCCGGCGCCCGCCATACTGTGCCCATGAGCCAGAACACCGACCCCGCGGGCGAGAACGGCTTCGTTCGGTTCCTGAAGCGCAAGTGGCTCGCGATCGTGCTGGTCGTGCTGCTGCTGGTGGTCGCGATCCAGAACGGCGTCGCGGACGAGACGTCCACGATCCTGCTGCTGTGGGCGCAACTGACGATCCCGACCTGGGCCCTCGTGCTGATCGTCTTCGTCGTCGGCGGTGTGGTGGGCTGGATCTTCGCGAGGAACCGGGCCGCGCGCCGATCGCGTCGGTGATCAGCCGGCCCCGGTGCGTGTCAACCGCTTGACCGGACGCACGGCTCGGGGTTTCGTGCAGAGCATGATCGCTCTCATCATCATCCTGCTCGTCGTCTGGGCAATCCTGGCAATCCTCGGCTTCGCCATCAAGGGGCTGCTGTGGCTTGCCATCCTCGGCATCGTGTTCTTCGTGATCACGCTGATCGTGGGCTGGATGCGGCGGGGCGCGAACCGCAGCTGACATCCGCTGTGCGGCGCGGCACTCAGCAGCCGCGCCGCACAATCGGATCGTCGCGAACTGTTGGACAACGCAGGGCGAAGCCGCGACGCTGGGAAGCATGGCCTACGAACCCTCCCCGACACGTTACGACTCCATGCTCTACCGCCGCACCGGTCGCAGCGGGCTCGATCTGCCCGCCCTGTCGCTCGGTCTCTGGCACAACTTCGGAGACGACCGCCCGTTCGAGACCCAGCGGGCCATCGTCCGGCGGGCCTTCGACCTCGGCATCACGCACTTCGACCTGGCGAACAACTACGGCCCGCCGTACGGCGCGGCGGAGATCAACTTCGGCCGCATCCTGCGCGAGGACCTGCGTCCGTTCCGGGACGAGATCGTCGTCTCCTCCAAGGCGGGCTGGGACATGTGGCCCGGCCCGTACGGTCAGGGCGGCGGAAGCCGCAAGTACATGCTGGCGAGCCTCGACCAGTCGCTGCAGCGGCTCGGTCTCGACTACGTCGACATCTTCTACTCGCACCGGCCGGACCCGAGCACGCCGCTCGAGGAGACGATGGCCGCGCTGGACACGGCGGTGCGCAGCGGGAAGGCGCTCTACGTCGGGATCTCCTCGTACGGCCCGGAGGAGACCCGCCGGGCGGCCGAGATCCTTCGTGACCTGGGCACTCCGCTGCTCATCCACCAGCCGTCGTACTCCATGCTGAACCGCTGGATCGAGACGGAGGGCCTCCTGGATGCCACCGGCGAGCTCGGCGTCGGCGTCATCGGGTTCACCGCGCTCGCGCAGGGGATGCTGACCGGCAAGTACCTGAACGGCATCCCGGACGGCTCCCGGGCGAGCGCCGGGACGTCCTTCGACGCGGACTGGCTGACGGACGAGGCGGTGCGCCGGCTGCGCGCCCTGAACGACATCGCGGCGGCCCGCGGGCAGTCCCTCGCCCAGCTCGCCCTCGCCTGGGCGCTCCGCGACGAGCGCGTCACCTCGCTCGTCATCGGGGCCAGCAGCGTCGACCAGCTGGAGCAGAACGTCGGAGCCCTCGACAACCTCTCGTTCACCGACGCGGAGCTCGCCGCCATCGACGAGCACGCCGTGGACACCGGCGTCGACCTCTGGGCGGGCGCGCGCCGCGGGGAGCTCTGAGCGGGACCCTCCCGCTCCCCGTGCCCCTCGGCGGCCGCGACGTGGCGCGGGCGCCGAGGGGCACGTTGTTGTCGCTTCTCACCCGGGAAAGCGACGTTTTCCTGCCCCTCGACGCCCGGCGGCGGCAGCCCGTGCGGCAGCGGGCCGGCGTTTACCACCCCGGGGATGGGGTGTGAATCCCCTGCCGGTCGGGGCGGCGGGGACATAGATTGCGGGCAACGCGCTGGACGCGTCGCGATGCGGATCACGGGTATCGCGTCTTCCCGGCGCGTGGGGCGGATCCCGGGAGGTCGGCGGAAGCCGGCCGCCCGGGATCCAGCATGCCCCACCCAGCGCGCGGCACGGTCGGCGCACGTGTGAGTTTCCGCAGTTCTCGTCCAGGCGACTACAGAGGTCCTCTGATTGGCTATCGACTGTTTCCTTGCGCCGGGTAGAAGTGGGGGACATGAGCGCGCTGACCGAGTCGGGCCGCAGGCCCGCGGAGGACGTCGAAACCCCGGCCGAACCGCTCGCGGCGGTCCGACCGTGGACGATCGCGGTCACCTTCGGTCTGGTGGCGCTCGTGGTGTGCGCGGCGGGCAGCTGGATCCCGTCCCTCTGGGGAGACGAGGCGACGACGCTGCTCTCGGCGCAGCGCCCAGTGGGCAGCCTGCTGGCGATGCTGACGCACGTGGATGCGGTGCACGGCCTCTACTACCTCGGGATGCACGGCTGGATCCGGCTGGTCGGCGAGAGTGCGTTCGCGCTCCGGTTCCCGAGCGCGGTCGCGATCGGGCTCGCCGTCGCCGGGATGACGCTCCTCGCCGGCAGGCGCGGCGGGCCGGCCGCCGCGGTCGTCGCCGGGATCGTGGGCTGCGTCCTCCCCCGGCTCACCTACGCGGGCGAGGAGACGCGCTCGTTCGCCCTCACCGCGGCCGCGGCGGTGTGGCTGACCCTGCTGCTCGTGTGGCTCGCGGACGGTCGCGGCCGGACCGCGACGGCGGGGGTGCGCCGCGCCTCCTGGATCGGATACGGCGTCGGGGTCGCTGCGACCTCGTACCTCTTCCTCTACTTCTCGACGATGCTCCTCGCGCACCTGGTGCTGCTGCTCGCGACGCGCACCGCGCGGCGCACCGTCCGTGCCTGGGCGATCGCGGCCGGCGCCGCCATCGCGTCCTTGATCCCGCTCGCGGTGCTCGCCTTCCTCGAGCGCAGCCAGATCGGCTACCTGGGCAGCGAACCGTCCGACCCGCTCGGCGCCCTCTACACGCCGTGGTTCAGCACGCCCTGGGTGGCGGCCGTCGCCTGGGCGCTCGTCCTGCTCGCCATCGGCTCCGCGATCAGGACGTGGCGCCGCTCCGGCGGAGGCGCCCTGCCGTTCTCGACGGCGTGGGTGGCCGCCGCGTGGCTCGTGGTCCCGACCGGTTCGATGCTCCTGCTCAACCTGATCGTCCCGATGTGGACCGCGCGCTACTCGACCTTCGCCGCGCCCGCGGCCGCGCTGCTCGTGGCCGAAGGTCTGCTCGTCCTCGGTCGCCTCATCGCCGGCCGCTGGCGGCTGCCGGTGGCGGCGGCGACCGGCGCCGGCGTCCTGGCCTTCGTGGCGGTCTGCACGCCGGTCTACCTGCTCCAGCGCGGCCCGTACGCGAAGAACGACTCCGACTGGTCGGAGGTGAGCGCGGCGATGGCCGCGCATGCGCAGCCGGGCGACGCCGTCGTGTTCGACGAGTCGACGAAGCCGTCCGCGCGTCCGCGACTGGCGATGCACACCTACCCGGACGGATTCGCGGAGGTGCGGGATGTGACGCTGGCGACGCCGTTCGCGCGGAACGTCGGCTGGGCGGACCGCGCCTACTCGGTCACCGCCGCCGCCGAGCGCGGCCGCTTCGACGGCGTGAGGCGGGTCTGGCTGGTGGAGAACGACATCGACGGCGACCTCAGCAGGTACGGCATGGCCGAGCTGGAGGCGATCGGCTTCGAGGAGACCGGGCTGATGGTCCCGACCCATCGCACGATGCTCATCGAGCTGAGCCGGTGAGCCCGGAATCGACGCGCTCCGAGCGGGGCCGCTGCGTGACCCTGCGGGGTGCGTAAGCTCGAACGCATGAGGGCAGCGGAGTCGGAGGGGACGGGTCTCCCGCACGGGGCGGCCGAACGGCTCTCGCGGCTGCGGGCGGCGTCGGTCGAGTCCGTCGCGCTCGGCGTGGGTGCGGTCGCCTTCGCGGCGGTCGCCGTCGTCGCCCTCTTCGTCTTCGCAGGCCGCGACCTGACCATCGACGGCGACGGGTCCATCGGCCAGTTCGCCGCCGTCTCCGGCGCCGTCGTCGCCGTGCTCGCCTACGCGGGCGGCCGGCTGGCGAGCTGGCGCATCCCCTGGTTCGGCGGCGCGGTCGAGTACCGGTCGCGGATGGGCGCCGCGGTCGAGGTCTTCGACTCGCTCGCGATCGCCGTCGCCCACGCCATCGTCGTGCTGCTGCTGTGGACCGTGCTCGGCGACGTCTTCGCCAAGAGCTTCCAGGATGCGGAGGTGTTCGCGCTGCCCGGGGTCCTGCTGGTGGGCACGGCGGCGGCGGTGAGCGCGTACTACGTCTTCCTGTCGGCGGCCAACATGAACCCGCTGCTGCTCTCGACGGTGCTCGCGGTGTTCCTGGTCGTCGGCGCCATCACGAGCATGCTCACCGCGTCCAACCCGCACTGGTGGAAGCAGAACCTCAGCGCGCTCGGGATGACGGACGACGTCTCCGGGATGACGTTCAACCTGACCGTCATCGTCGGCGGCATCCTGGTCACCGCGATCGCCCGGTACGCGACCGGCTCGCCCGGCGCGGACGACCGCCCGCCGGAGCGCGGCGAGCTGCAGGTGCGCGCCGCGCTCATCCTCGTCGGCGCCTTCCTCGCCTGTGTCGGGCTGTTCCCGGTCAACCGGTTCTTCCTGCTGCACAACACGGTAGCCACCGGGATGGCCGTGGTCTTCTGCCTGCTCGCCATCGGCATCCGCTGGGCGATGCCGGGGCTGCCGCGGGCGTTCGTGTGGCTGGGCTGGGTGTTCATGGCGGTGATCGTCGCCGTCGCCGTCTTCTTCGCCATCGGGTACTACAACCTCACCGCGGTCGAGCTCGTCGCGGCCGTTCTGATCTTCAGCTGGATCATCGTCTTCCTGCGGGTCACCGTGGCGACGACCCAGGACACGACGACGGCGAGCGTGCGCGCGCAGCAGGCCGGCGCATCCGCCCGCGCGAACGTCGACGGCGCGAACGTCGGCGGCGCGAACGTCGGCGGCGCGAACGTCGGCGGCGCGAACGTCGGCGGTTAGGGGCAGACTGTCACCATGTGCGGACGCTTCGCCCTGGACTCGGAGACGGATGAGCTGATCCAGGAGTTCGTCGCGGCCGGCGGGGACTTCCGCGACTGGCGGCCGACGTACTCGATCGCGCCCACCGACCCGGTGCCGATCGTCCGTGAGCGCGTCCGGAGCGGCACCGGAGAGATCGAGCGCACCGTCGACGCGGCGGTCTGGGACTTCCATCCCGCGTTCATCCGCGACTCCAAGCGCCCGAACTTCAACGCGCGTCTGGAGACGGTGGCGAGCAACGGGATGTGGAAGGGCGCCTTCGCGTCCTCGCGCGCGCTCGTCCCGATGCGCGGCTACTACGAGTGGACGGGCGAGGCAGGGCACAAGCGCGCGCACTTCCTGCACGCGCAGACCGGAGGGCTCCTTGCGGCCGCCGGCCTCTACACCGCCCGCAAGGTGGACGGCGAGTGGCAGGTCTCGACCGCGATCATCACGCGGCCCGCACGGGATGCGTCCGGCGAGATCCACGACAGGATGCCGGTGTTCCTCGAGCGCAGCGCATGGGACGACTACCTCGACCCCGACAAGCTGGACGAGGCAGCCAAGGAGGACATGGTGGCGTTCCTCGCCAGCGAGTCCGACCACGTCGCCGGCACGATCGCGAGCTACGAGGTGGACAGGCGCGTCAACAACTCGCGCACGGTCGACCCCGAGGACCCGACGCTGATCGAGCCGCTGAGCGACGCCGACTAGGCCGTCCCAGCGACGCTCCCCTCCACCCCCTCGCGAACGCGCTCACCCCCCAAACGCGGGGAGCGCGAACCTGAAAAAACGATGTATTCTCACCTTTGTGAATAGGTGAGGAACAATCACTTTACTGGGGGGAAAGACCCGAACACCCACCCGACGTCCCACACCGGTTCACACCACCACCCGAATGCACCACCAGAACCCAGGGACGACCCGTGAACCCGACGCACATCTTCCGAGCCACGCGAGCACTCAACCCCCTCGCGGACGCCCGGGAGGCGCTGGGCGGCGGGTCGCCCTCGCGGAACGGAGCCGGCGGCGGTGAAACCGTTCGAGACCACGGCTTCCCCCAAGCCGTCGTCGGCTCCCCGCTCCTCCTCACGCGGGAGGTGACACGATGACCGTCGTCAAGGCGCGCACGACCCTCGGCGGTCGCCGCGAAGCGCTGCAGAGCCTCAGCTCGGAGCGCACCTGGGCCCGGCGATACAAGCAGCGGCTCGTCGTGACGGACACCGTCCTCGTCCTGGCGAGCACGATCGGCGCCGTCTTCCTCCGCTTCGGCTTCGACGACGCGGACACCACCGCCGCCGGGTTCCG
Source organism: Leifsonia sp. NPDC080035 (assembly GCF_040050925.1). NCBI lineage: Bacteria > Bacillati > Actinomycetota > Actinomycetes > Micrococcales > Microbacteriaceae > Leifsonia > Leifsonia sp. NPDC080035. Next base: position 866,159 of record NZ_CP157390.1, read on the forward strand.
CACCGGCTACCTCACGATCTCGCTCACGATCGCCGCCACCTGGCTGCTCGCGCTCGCCGTCTACCACACGCGTGACGCGCGCGTCGTCGGTGTCGGCGTCACCGAGTACCGGCGGGTGATCGCATCCAGCGCCCTCACCTTCGGCATCCTGGCCATCGTCTTCCTCGTCGCGAAGGTCGACATCGCGCGCGGCTACTTCGTGCTCGCCCTCCCGTCGGGGATGCTCGCCGTGCTCTTCGGCCGCTGGCTGTGGCGGAAGTGGCTGAGCGGGCAGCGCCTGTTCGACCACTATCTGTCGCGGGCGCTCGTCGTCGGACGCTTCACCGACGTCGACTACGTCGTCCGGCAGATCCACCAGAAGTCCGGCGCGGCCTACAACGTCGTGGGTGCCGCGCTGGACACCGGCAAGCGCAAGGGCCAGAAGAAGGAGGCCGCGATGCGCAGGCGGATCTCCTCGCCCGACCGGGAGGTCCCCATCGTGTCGGACCTCGAGGGCGTCGCCGCCGCAGCGGCGCGGCTGGGCGTCGACACGGTCATCGTCGCCGGTCGCGCGCTCAGCGGCGGCGAGTTCATCCGCCGGCTCGCCTGGCAGCTGGAGGGCACCGCCACCGAGCTTGTCCTCGCCTCGCCGCTCACCGATGTCGCCGGCCCCCGGATCCACTTCCGGCCGGTCGAGGGGCTGCCGCTCATCCACGTGGAGATCCCGCAGTTCGAGGGGACGAAGCACGTGCTCAAGCGCGGATTCGACATGATCGCGACGAGCATCGGGCTCCTCCTGCTCACCCCGCTGCTGCTGGCGGTCGCCATCGCCATCAAGCTCGACGACGGCGGGCCCGTGCTGTTCGCGCAGGAGCGGGTGGGACGCAACGGTGAGACGTTCCGGATGTACAAGTTCCGGTCGATGGTCATCGACGCGGAGGCACGCCTCGCGGCCCTGCAGACGCAGAACGAGGGCAACGGTCTGCTGTTCAAGATGAAGGACGACCCGAGGATCACCCGCATCGGGCGCACGCTGCGCAAGTTCTCGCTGGACGAGCTGCCCCAGTTGTTCAACGTGCTGTTCGGCGACATGAGCCTCGTCGGCCCCCGGCCCCCGCTCCCCGCCGAGGTCGCGCGCTACGACGACGACGTGCACCGCCGTCTCTACATCAAGCCCGGACTCACCGGGATGTGGCAGGTCAACGGACGCTCCGACCTGTCCTGGGACGAGAGCGTGCGCCTCGACCTCTACTACGTCGAGAACTGGTCGCTGACCGGGGATCTCGTCATCATCTGGCGGACAGCGAAGGTGCTGGCCCATCCCGTCGGCGCGTACTGACCCGACCAACGCGCCGCAGTGAAAGGAACACAGGTGGATCATGGAACACCGATCGACACGCATCCTGGTGGGTGCATCCGCGCTTCTCGCCGCGGTGCTGCTCACCGGCTGCAGCGGACACACCAAGCTCGCCGGCTACAACGGGGCTGACCCGTCCAAGCCGGCCGCGACGGCGGAACCGACGCCGTCCACCCCTCCCGGGGTCGCGCACCCCGCGGCGGTCGCCGCGGGCGCCGGCGCACCGGTCGTGCACCGGGCGGGCGAGCTGCCCGCCGGCAAGCGGGCCACCTCGCCCTCCGCCGCGTTCTCGAAGCCGGCGGCATACACCGACGGCGTGAAGGTCTCCGTCTCCGGGTTCACCCGCGGCACGATCTCCGGTCACGGCTCGGGGATCATCACCGGCGCTCCGTACATCGTCTTCCGCATCTCCCTCGCAAACGGCGGCTCCAAGACGCTCGACCTCTCCTCGGTCGTGGTCACCCTCAAATACGCCGGCAACACGGTCGCCGCGCCGGTGTACGACGAGGTCGCCGTGAGCGACTTCACCGGCACCCTCAAGGCCGGGGCGTCCCGCGATGCGGCCTACGCGTTCCAGCTCCCGAAGGGCACGGACACCGCCACCCTGTACGTCGACATCGACGGGGCGCACACCCCGGCGACCTTCACGGGCTCCATCCCGCGATGACCACCGCGCGCGCCCGGTCCGCCCACGCCGCGACCTCCCGCATCGGGGGTCGCGCGGTGGGTGCCGTGTGCGCCCAGGGATCGCAGGCGCTCGCGAGCCTCGCCCTCCAGGTGCTCGCGGCCCGCGCGCTCGGCATCGAGGGTCTGGGCGCGTTCGCCCTCCTCTACGGTGTCATCGTCTTCCTGACCGGCTTCTCCACCGGCTTCGTCGGCGACTCGCTGACCGTGCTCGATCGGGGCGCTCGGCGGGTCCGGTCCGCCCTGCAGGGCTGGGCGCTGATCATCGCGGTCGGCAGCGCGTCCGCCGCGGCGGTCGTCCTGGCGGCGACCGGGTTCGTGTCGGCGACCGACGCCGCGCTGTTCGCGGTCGCGGCGGTCGTCTTCCTTCTCGAGGACGTGATCCGGCGCACGCTGATGGCAGTCATGCGGTTCTGGAAGATCGTCGCGACCGACCTCACCTCGCTGGCGGTGTCCGTCCTGGTCCTCGGCGTCATCGCCGGGATGCGACCGCTCACGCTCGGCGACTTCCTCGCCGCGCTCGCCCTCGGTCAGTTCGCCGCGCTCGCGGCCGGCGCCGCGTTGCTGCCGCGCAGCGAGCGGAGGCTCGTCGCACTGGTCGGCGGCGGGTACGCCGCGGTCGCGCGCTATGGTGTCTGGCGGGCGGCGCAGCAGGCGGTCCGGCCGGGCCTTCTCGCCGCGACCAGGACGCTCGTGTTCGCCGTCATCGGGCTCGCGGCGACCGGGCAGCTGGAGGCGGCGCGCATCTACGCGTCGCCGACGCTGCTCTTCATCGGCGGCCTCTCGTCCTTCCTGTTCGCCTCCTTCGCCCTCGCCAAGGAGGAGGACCTTCGGGCCCTCCGCCGCCGGGCGGACACGGGGGTCGTCGCGCTGTTCGCGGCGACGATCCTCATCGGCGGCGTCTCCATCCTGCTCATCCCCTGGATCGGTGCTCTCGTCACCGGTCACGCGCTCGATCTGCCGACCGTCATCGCGTGGATGATCTATGCCGGGTCGGTCGCCGCGGTCACGCCCTACGGGGCGCTCGCCGCCGTGCGGGGACGGCAGGTGGGCGTCTTCGTCGTCCGCCTCTCGGACTCCCTGGTCTCCCTCGCACTCGCCGCCCTGTCCCTCTGGGCGGGCGGCGCCCTCTGGACTGTGCCCATCGCCCTCGCCGTCGGCTCCATCGCCGGCGGCGCGGTGATCCGCCTGGTCCTCCTCCGCACCACCGCACCACCACGACGCGTCGACGCTCCCGAGCCGGCACTCGTCTCGCAGGGCCGCCTCGGCGCCAGCTCCTAACCCCTAGCACCCATCCCGACAGGAGTCAGACATCATGTTCGCTTCAACCCTCACCCGGAGGTTGACAACAGTCGCGAGCACCGTAGCCGCGACCGTTCTCATCGCCGCCGGGCTCAGCGTCGCCACGGCGACGGCGGCCTCCGCCGACACCGGTTCCGCGGCGTCGACACTGCCGCAGACCGTCAGCGCTGACGTTCTGCCCACCCCGCAGATCAACGGCGTGGTGTGGAACGTGGCCGTCGTCGGCAACACCGCGTACGCGGTCGGCAGCTTCACCAAGGCGCGGCCCTCCGGCGCGGCCGCCGGCGTGAACGAGGTGACCCGCAACAACGCGATGGCGTTCAACGTGACGACGGGCGCCATCCTGCCGTGGGATCCGAACCTCAGCGCGCAGGGCCGCAGCGTCAAGGCGTCGCCCGACAAGACCAAGCTCTACGTCGGCGGCGACTTCAACACCGTCGGCGGGATCGCTCAGAGCAAGATCGTCGCGTTCGATCTGCCCTCCGGCAACCGCGACCCGAACTTCAAGCCTCCGGCGAGCGGCGCCATCGTCGGCATCGCGGTCTCCAACACGACCGTGTACGCCGGCGGCTCGTTCAGCTCGGCGGGCGGGCAGACCAGGACCAACCTGGCCGCGTTCAGCCGCACGAACGGCGCGCTCCTCCCGTGGGCGCCGACCGCGGACGACATCGTGGAGGCGCTGGCGGTCACGCCGGACAGCTCCCGGGTCATCGTCGGCGGCCGGTTCCAGAACATGAACGGCGCCGGCATCGTCGGCATCGGCGCGGTGGACGGCGCGACCGGCGCGACGCAGACCTGGACGAGCCGGCCCATCCCGACCGCGCAGGGCAGCAACCGCTCGTGGACGACGGACCTGCTGATCAAGGACGGCGTCGTCTACGGCAGCGCGGACGGCGAGGGCGGCCACTGGTTCGACGGCCGGTTCGCGGCGAACCTGAGCAACGGCGACCTCATCTGGCTCGACAACTGCTACGGCGCTACCTACGGCGTGCAGGTGATGGGCCAGGTCGCCTACTACGTCGACCACTCGCACGACTGCACCTCGGTCAACACCTTCCCGCAGCAGAACCCGACCGTCTGGAAGCGCGCGATCGCGAACACGATCTACGCGACCGGCAACGACCAGACGCCTCCCGGTGCGAACTCGAACTACTCCGGGCAGCCGATCCCGACCCAGCTCAACTGGTACCCGAGCGTGAACACCGGAAGCTACACCGGCATCTTCCAGGGCGGTTGGTCGCTCGGCACGGACGGAAACTACCTGGTGATGGGCGGCGAGTTCACGAGCATCGACGGGACGGCCCAGCAGGGCCTGGCCACCTTCGCCACGCGCAACGTGGCTCCGAACAAGAAGGGCCCGCAGTACACGACCTCGCTCAAGCCGAGCGTGCTGTCGCTGTCGAACGGCACCGCTCGCGTCGCGTTCACCGGCACGGCCGACGTCGACGACGCGACGCTCACCTACCAGGTGCTGCGCGACAACAGCCTGACGCCGATCTACTCCACCGACCAGCTCTCGCAGTGGTGGTCGCTGCCGCAACTCGGCTACATCGACTCGGGACTGGCGCCGGGAAGCACGCACACCTACCGCATCCAGGTGAAGGACCCGTGGGGCAACAGCACGATCGGCCCGCGCTCCGACCCGGTGACGGTCTCGTCGGCGGCGCCGAGCTCGTACTCCCAGCTGATCAGCGCTGACGGCGCGTCGACGCTCTGGCCCCTCAACGAGCCGAGCGGCACCAACGTCTACGACAACGTCGGCTTCACCGATGCGACGGCGGGCTCGACGGTGGGCCGCGGCGACACCGGGCCGGTCAGCGGTGTGACCGCGTCGACCTTCGACGGATCGTCGAACGGCACCACCTACACCCGGTCCGCGATCACCGGCCCGAACGTCTTCACCCTGGAGACCTGGTTCAAGACCACCAGCACCAGCGGCGGGAAGATCATCGGCTTCGGCGACCAGCAGACCGGCAGCTCGAGCAGCTACGACCGCCATGTCTACATGGACGGCTCGGGACGCGTCACCTTCGGCGTCTACCCGGGCGGTGTGGTCACCCTCACGAGCAAGCCGGGCTACAACGACGGTCAGTGGCACCTCGCCACGGCGACCCTCGGCCCCGACGGCATGAAGCTGTACCTCGACGGCGTCCGCGCCGGCAGCCGGACGGATGTCACGAGCGCACAGGGCTACTCCGGCTACTGGCGACTCGGCGGCGACAACCTGAACGGCTGGCCGAACACGGGATCGAACCAGTACTTCACCGGCTCCATCGGCGAGGTCGCGATCTACCCGTCGGTGCTCTCCGCGACCGCGGTGCTGAACCACTACACCGCGACGGGGCGCACCTCCTCCGTCCCGTCGGCGCCCTCCGACTCCTACGGGAAGCTGGTCTACCAGGACAGCCCCGACCTCTACTGGCGTCTGGATGACACCAGCGGCTCGGCCGCCAAGGACTCCGGTGTGACCGGCAATGACGGCGTCATCAGCGGCACCGTCACCCGAAACCAGAGCGGAGCGCTCGCCGGCGGCATCGGCAAGTCCTACGCCTTCGACGGGTCGAGCGGCATGGTCGCCTCCAGCGCATCGGCCTCCAACCCGCTGAACTACACGGAGGAGATCTGGTTCAACACCACAACGACGGTCGGCGGCAAGCTGATCGGCTTCGGCAACGCCCAGTCCGGGCTGTCGAGCAACTACGACCGGCACATCTACATGCAGGACAACGGGCAGCTGGCGTTCGGCGTGTGGACGGGTCAGACGAACCTCGCCATCAGCCCCAACTCCTACAACGACGGAGCCTGGCACCAGGCGGTGGCCACCCAGTCCTCGGACGGCCTCAAGCTGTACGTGGACGGCCAGCTCGTCGCAACCAACGCCCAGACCAGCGCCCAGGACTACTCGGGGTACTGGCGGATCGGCGGCGACAACACCTGGGGCTCGTCGAGCGCGTGGTTCAACGGCAAGCTGGATGAGGCCGCGGTCTACCCGACGGCGCTCTCGGCATCCCGCATCCTGGCGCACTACCAGGCCGGCGCGGGCGTCGTCGCGAACCAGCCGCCGACGGCCGCCTTCACCTCCACGTCGTCGGCCCTGACCGCATCGTTCGACGGGACCGCATCCAGCGACCCCGACGGCACCGTCGCCTCCTACGCCTGGAACTTCGGTGACGGCGCGACCGGCACCGGGGCGACCCCGAGTCACACCTACGCCGCAGGCGGCACCTACACGGTCTCGCTCGTGGTCACGGACGACAAGGGAGCGCAGAGCGCTGCGGTGACCAAGCAGGTCACGGTCACTCCGCCGAACCAGGCCCCGACCGCCGCGTTCTCGGTGAGCGCGTCCAACCTGACCGCGAACGTCGACGGGACCGCATCCAGCGACCCCGACGGCACCGTCGCCTCCTACGCCTGGAACTTCGGCGACGGGGCGACCGGCACGGGCGCCACCACCAGCCACGCATACGCTGCGGCCGGCACGTACACGGTCACGCTCGTGGTCACGGACGACAAGGGCGCCTCGAGCTCCCCCGTCGCCCACCAGGTCACGGTCAGCGCACCCGCGAACGTGCCCCCGACCGCCTCCTTCTCCTCCACCAGCTCCGGGCTGACCGCATCGTTCGACGGGAGCGGCTCGTCCGACTCCGACGGCACGATCACCGGCTACGCCTGGGACTACGGGGACGGGGCGACAGGGACGGGCGCCACGTCCAGCCACACCTACGCCGCGGCGGGGAACTACAGCGTGAAGCTGACGGTCACCGACAACGGCGGGGCGACCGCCTCCGCGACGAACAGCGTCACGGTGACCGCGGTCACCCCGCCCGCGACCCTCGCCCAGGACGCCTTCGGGCGCACGGTGGCGACGGGCTGGGGCACGGCCGACGCGGGCGGTGCGTGGACGACGAGCGGGTCCTCCGCCAACTTCTCGGTCGCCGGCGGTGTCGGCAACCAGCGGATGTCCGGCGCGGGATCCGGTCCGTCGATCTACCTGAGCTCGGTGAGCTCGACCGACACGCAGGTGACGGCGAGCGTCGGCCTCGACAAGGCGCCGACCGGCGGCGGCGTGACGACCTCGGTCATCGCGCGCGGCGTCGGGACGCAGGGCGACTACCGCGCCAAGGTGATGTTCCTCGCCAACGGCACAGTCTCGCTCGGCCTCACCCGGACCGACTCGACCGGTGCCCAGACGGCCATCGCCGCCGACCAGGTGATCTCCGGACTGACCTACGCGGTCGGCGACCGGCTGAACATCAAGGTCCAGGTGTACGGCACGTCACCGACCACGGTGAACGCCCGCGTCTGGAAGGTCGGCACCACCGAGCCCTCCACCTGGCAGCGGACGGCGACCGACTCGACAGCCGCCCTGCAGGCAGCCGGCCGGATCGGCCTCTTCGCCTACCTGTCCGGGTCGTCCACCAACGCGCCGGTCGTGGCGAGCTGGGACGACCTGGTCGCCACCAAGACCGGCAACTGAACACGAGGACACGGGGAGCTCGGACCAATGAGACACCAAGCCAGCGGTAACGCGGACCGGCTGCGGATCGCGATGATCGGCACTCGCGGCGTGCCCGCTTCCTATGGTGGCTTCGAGACGGCGGTCGATGAGATCGGCCGCCGCCTCGCGGCCCGCGGGCACGAGATCACCGTGTACTGCAGGAACCAGACCGGCGAGAAGCGGGACGAGTATCTGGGCATGCGCCTGGTGTACCGGCCCGCCCTGCGCCGGAAGTCCCTGGAGACGCTCAGCCACACCGCCCTGTCGGTGACCCACGCGCTGGGTAACCGACCGGACGCGGCGTTCGTCTTCAACGCCGCCAACGCACCGTTCGTGCCGCTGCTGCACACCCGGCGCATCCCGACCGCCGTGCACGTCGACGGGCTGGAGTGGATGCGCGGCAAGTGGGGCAGGGTCGGCCGGCAGTACTACCGGGCGGCCGAGTCGATCGCCGTGCGCAGCGCCGATGCTCTCATCGCCGACGCGCAGGGCATCGCCGACTACTACTCCGACGAATTCGGAGTGCCGACCGAGCTGCTCACCTACGGCGCGCCCATCCAGCGCACCCCCGGCCGGGACCGGCTCGCCGAGCTCGGCCTGGAGCCGCGCGGCTACCACCTCGTGGTGGCGCGGTTCGAGCCGGAGAACCACGTGGACATGATCGTCGAGGGCTACAGCATGAGCGACGCCCGGCTGCCCCTGGTGGTCGTCGGCACGGCGCCGTACTCGGCGGAGTACACGAACGCGATCGAGCGGATGGCGTCGGTCGACGACCGTGTCCGGCTCCTCGGCGGCGTCTGGGATCAGGAGCTGCTCGACCAGCTCTACGCGAACGCGCTGTCCTACCTGCACGGCCACTCGGTCGGCGGGACCAACCCGTCGCTGCTGAGGGCGATGGGGGCCGGAACGTCGGTGACGGCGTTCGACGTGGTCTTCAACCGGGAGGTGCTCGGCGACGACGGGCGCTACTTCCGGGACGAGGACGAGGCCGGCCGCGCGATCCTCGCGTCAGAGGCCTCCGCGGAGCAGGCCGTCGCCGCCGGCGAGCGCCTGCGCGACCGGGCGGAGGAGCGCTACAACTGGGATGCCGTCGCCTCGGGCTACGAGGCGCTCGCCCGCAGGCTCGCGGCCCGTTCGACGGTGCGGTCCAAGCGCGCCAGGCGCACCGAGAACTCCGCGTGGACCCCCGCCATGACCTCGGTGGAGGTGGCCGACCGTGTCTGAGACCGTCCATCCCGCGACGCTCGGCGGCCCCGAGCGCAAGAGCGTCTCCGCCGCACTCGAATCGCTGCGGAAGGCGCAGAAGCCGTCCGCGGGCGCTCCGGCGTATTCCCGGTTCGTCAACCGCCCGCTCGGCAGGATGATCGCGGCCGTCGCATTCGTGATCGGGCTGACACCGAACCAGGTGACGGCGATCAGCGCCGCCTTCACCCTGGCCGGGATCGCCGTGATCGCCGCCGCGCCGCCGATGATCGTGACCGGGATCGCCGCGGCGCTGCTCCTCGTCGTCGGCTACGCCTTCGACGCGGCGGACGGCCAGCTCGCGCGCCTGCGCGGCGGCGGCTCACTCGCCGGCGAGTGGCTCGATCACGTCGTCGACGCGTTCAAGGCGAGCCTCCTGCACGCCGCCGTCCTTGTCAGCTGGTTCCGCTTCGGCCCGGTCGACGGCGGGATGCTGCTCGTCCCGCTCGGCTTCATGGTCGTCTCGGCTGTGTTCTTCTTCTGCATGATCCTGACCGACCAGCTACGGCGGCTGCATCGGGGCTCCTCGGCGATGATCCTGCAGCGGTCGGGGCCGACCAGCGCCCTCTATGCGCTGGCGGTCGTCCCCGCGGACTACGGCCTGCTGTGCGTGGTCTTCCTGCTCTTCGGCCTGCCCGTCGTGTTCGCGGTGCTGTACACCGCCCTCTTCGCCGCCAACGTGCTCGTGCTGCTGGTGTGCCTCGTGCGCTGGTTCCGGGCGGTGAGAGCGCTTGACTGACGTCCGGTCCGCCGCGCTCGCCCGCAACGCGGAGCGGGCCGCCCCGGTCGCCCCGCGGACGGACGGAGGACGAGGCACCCTCTACGTCGTCTGGCTCCTCCTGCTGGCGAGCATCGTGCCCTGGCGGAGGGACGTCTACTTCGAGGGAGGTCTCGACCCGGTCGTCGTCGCCAAGGCCGTCATCGGCGTCGCCGCACTCCTGGTCGCGGCCTCTGTCGCGTCCCGGCGGCCCCGATCGCACCGCATCGGCCTCGTCTCGGTGGGCTTCCTCGTCCTGTTCGCGTCCGTCGCGATGATCGGGAGCCTGGCATCGGGGAACGGCCTCGCGGCGGGGATCTCGACCATCCGGCTCGGGATCGTGGCGGCGACCATCGCGTTCGTCGTCGTGTCGACGGACGCTGAGCGAGTGCTGCGCACGCTGCTGACCTCGATGGCGTGCGTCGGCCTGCTCGCGACCGTCTCCGGTCTCGGCAGCCTCGCCTCCGGGAGCAGGCTGTCCGGGACGTTCCCGCCACTGAACCCGAACGACATCGCGCTGCTGTGCGCGGCGCCTGCCATCGGCCTGATGCACGAACTCTTCATCGGGGACGCCCGGTGGAGGCGCGCTCTGCCGCTCTTCGCGCTGCTGGCCGGGATCGTCTTCGTGACCCAGTCCCGCACCGGCCTTCTCGCGATGCTGGCCGGCTGCCTCGTGGTGCTCCTGCACGCGCGCCGCCTCGCGCCGCGCGCCATGGTCGGCCTGCTGGTGATGGCGCCGCTGAGCCTGGTCGCGGTGACGACGACCGGCATCGTCGACTCCCTCGTCCAGCGCGGCGACCCGACGGGTCAGAACCTGCTCACGCTGAGCGCCCGCACCATCGCATGGAGCGCCGTGCTCTCGACGCCCGACAACACCTGGGCTCGCTGGGTGGGCTCGGGGATGGCGGTGCGCCAGGTGCAGGTCGCCGGGCAGTACTGGGACAACCAGGTGCTCGACAGCAGCTGGATCTCGGCGCTGGCTCAGGCCGGGGTGATCGGCGTCGTGATCATGGCGGCGTGGGCGCTGTGCGCGCTCGTCTGGAGCGTGCAGACCCGTGGCCTGCGCTCGATCACCACGCCGCTGCTGGTGTTCGTGTTCATCCGCAGCTTCCTGGAGAACGGCCTGGTGGACACCAACGTGATGTTCGTGCTGTTCTTCACGGTGGTCCTCCTGCTGGAGGGACGCCGGCTGGATCTGCGCGGCGCCCCTCCAGCGAGCTCCCCCAACTCCGGAGCCTCGGCCCTCTCCAGCCACGATCTTCCGGAGTTCCGGTGAGTTCGGCGGTGTGTCGGGCGATACCTCCGGAGTTGTGAGCAACACATCCACCGCACGGTCACCTTCTCGGCACCGCATCCATTCCTCACGGATGTGCGCAGTTCCTCGCGAATGGCATTCATTCGTGGCGAATCGGTAGCGACAACGGGACGGGGCAGTGGATGGTAACCGCACCTCAGCGGATAGCCGATTTGCCCCAAATCGTGGTCATGGACGCTTCGGAGCCACGATTCGGGGCAAATCAGGAGAGCGGGAGGCGGCGGCGACGCGCTAGCTCGACGCGCCGAGCTGCCGGAGGGCTGCCGTCAGGCCGGCGAGTGCGGCCAGGTCGCTGGGCAGCGGGCTCGCGACCGCTGACTGCTTCGCGGCGAGCGCCGCCGTCAGCTTCCATCCGCTCCCGAGCGCCGGCGAGCCGGTCAGCTCGAGCCCTGTGCGCTCCTGGCCGGTCGCGGCCGTGAACGAGGCGAGATCGGTGTACTGGGACACCCCCGCGCCCTTCGACCAGACCACCAGGGTCCTCGGAGCGGACGCCGACGAGCGCTGGAACACGTTGCCCTTCACCGTGACGCCCATCTGCGCCGCGGAGTACGCGCCGGAGTAGTCCTGGACGCAGAGCAGGCAGTCCGCCGAGCCCTGTCCGATGACGTTGTTCTGCACGTCGAACGGCCCGTTGATCCAGGTGACGGTGGGATCGGGCGCCGGGCGGCGCGGGTCGTGGCCCTGCACGGACAGGTTGCTCGCCCGGCGGGTGTCCTGCACGAGGTTGATGTTGCGGCCGTTGCCGGTGACGGTGTTGTTCCAGATCCGCACCTGGCTGGTGTCGTTGATCTTCATGCCGTCACCGTCGTTGCCGGAGACGATGTTGTCGACGATCGAGAACTTCGAGGAGATCTCGGTGATCAGGCCGTGCCCGGCGTTGTTCACGAAGTCGCTGTGCGCCACCGTGCCGTCGTAGACGGACTCGTCGAACCACAGGCCGGGGCCGGCGTTGTCCACGAAGACGCTGTTCGTGACGTGCACCGTCCGCGAGCGCGAGATCTTCACGCCGCCGGAGACCGGCGAGTTGTTGAAGTGCTCGGTGTTGTTGCCGAACGCGAGGACGTGGTCGACGGTGAGGTTGTCGGCCGTCGACATGCTCGCTCCGAGCATCCCGTTGCGTGCGAGGGTGACGTTGCGCACCGTGGAGCCGGACTGCATCACGAACAGGCCGGTGGTGGCGCAGTCGGTGATCGCGACGTTCTCGATGGTGATGCCGGGGTTCTCGGCCGTGACCGCTCCCATGTGCGGAACCGACGGGGCGAACCGGGTGACGCCGATGCCGCGCAGGGTGCTTCCGGCGCCGCGGATGCTCGCGGCCTTGGCGATGTCGCTCGCGCGGACGACGTGTCCGGCGGGGTTGCTGCCGAGCACCAGCTGCTTGGCCGCGTAGTCGACGTAGAACGTTCCCGCCGTCACCTGCGCGGCGGACGCGACCTGCTTCTGGGCGACGCCGTCGATCCAGACCTGGTCGGGATGCGCCGCCATCGGGTAGGCCGGGTTCACGAACTGCCAGCTCGGGGTCGTGTTGTCCGGCGCCCCGAACGTGTACGTCGGGCTCGCGTCGAACTGAGCGGTCCAGCCCTTGGCGACCCAGCGCGATCCGGATGCCGCCCAGCCGCCGACGACGCTGCTGCCGTCGAGCCAGACCGCTTCCTTCGGGTACGACTGGATGGTCACCTTCTTGCCGTCGGGGACGCTGATCCCCTCATGGTAGGAGCCGCCGCGGACGACGATGGTCGAGCCGCTCGGGGCCTTCGCGATGGCGGAACCGATCGTGCGCAGCGGGGCCGCGCTGGTGCCGGCGGCGCCGTCCTTGCCCGTGGTCGCGACGAAGATCGCGTTCGCGGGCACGGGGTAGGAGGTCGAGCCGATCGCCGCGGACCCGGCCGAGACGCGGGTGGCGGTCGCCGGCTTGTCGGTCGACGGGGCGCCACCACCGGCGGCCGGAGGGTTCGGCTGCGTGGGCTGGGTCGGCTGCGTCGGCTCGGTGGGCTGAGTCGGCTCGGTCGGCTGCGTCGGCTGGGTGGGTGTCGAGGTGGGGGTCGGGGTCGGAGTGGGCGTCGACCCGCCGGAGGTGCCCTTGACCAGGCTGTACACGGTCGGGTTGTCGACGGTCACGGTCGCCGCACCGGAGGATGCGGACGCATACGTCCAGAGCGCGACGCCGCCGGGGCGGGTGATCCGCTTCGCGGAGCCGTCCTCCGCGACCGCCTGCCAGGCCTGCGGCCCGCTCGCCGAGGTCCACACCCGGGCGGCGAGGTTGACGCTGGCGGTGCCGGTCGCCCGGAACTCGAGGAAGGCGAGGGTGTGCGCGGGGACCCGGAAGGGGAGGGTCGCCACGGCGAGCTGGGTCTGTGCGGTGGCGGAGCCGTCGACGCGGACGATCTGCAGCTCGGCGGTCCCTCCCGGCGCGACGCGGACGTCGGCGCGATAGTAGGAGCCGCCGGTGGCACGCAGCTGGACGCCGGTGGAGACACCGCGACCGCTCGTCGGCAGATTCCCGATCGCGAGGGCGTAGGTGGCGCGGGCGTCGCCTGCGCTGACGCCCTTGAGCGTCGCGGTGCGGGACTGGCCCGCTTCCGGCACCCGGACGGTGCCCGCGGAGCCGTCAAGGCTGAAGGACGACGGGTCGTTCACGGTGTAGGCGCCGCCGACGGGGGCCGCGCCCCATCCGCGCGCAGTGGTGCGCGTCATCGGGTCGGAGACGAGCAGTCTCCCGTCGGTGTAACCGGCGGCGACGGTGGCGGGCGCCGCGCTCGCGACGGTGCCGACAGCGGCGACGGCCGCGACGACTCCGATCGAGGTCAGAGCGGCGACCAGCTTCTGGCGACGGGTGGGCTTCCAGGATGCACGGTGGGTGCTACGGCTCACGGGTGTCCTTAAGGCAGAGGGAGGGCATGACGAAGATGGGTGCCGAAGCACCCGCGAGACCAGTAACCGGTCTACCCCATCTCGGTGCCCGAGCACAACTCGAATGTGACCCGAACGGGGGTCACATCGCCCATTCAGTCCCCCGCACGGGAGCCAAGCCTCCGTGCCGGGACGCCCCCGACGATCTCGCCAGGCTGCACCTCCCCGCGCACCACCGCACCCGCCGCGATCACAGCGCCCGCGCCGATCTTCGCCCCCGACAGCACCACCGCGCCCGCTCCGATCCAGACGTCGTCGCCGATCACCGTCTCGGCCCTCACCTCGCCCTGTTCCCGGATCGGCCGGTGCGGATCGGAATACACGTGATTCTCAGAAACGACGGTGACGGACGGTCCGAGCAGGCAGTCGGCGCCGATGCGGACCCCGCCCTGGCCGAGGATGACGTTGAACGCCCCGATCGAGGTGCGCGGTCCGATGAGGATCCCCACTCCGAGATTGCGGATGACGCCGGACCCCCTGAGCACGGCACCCTGGTCGACGGTCACCCCGTCGCGGAGCACGACGCCGCGGCGGGACAGCCCGTCGATCGTCACGCCCGACCCGATCACGGTGTCGGCGCCCAGCCGCACGTGCCGCCGGTTCCGGATGGTCACCCCGCGCGCCAGGTAGCTGGAGGGGAGCCCGCGGACCGCGCCGCGCGCCCGCTCCCGGACGCGCCGAGCCACGGACGCCACGATGTCGTCCGCGGTGAGCGCGGGGTCGAGGCCCTGCTCGAGCTTCCTCGTCTTCCGATACGCCTTATCGACCAGCTGTCGCAGCACGCCTGTCGCCTCCTCGTCGCATCCGCCCGGCCTCGACCGCGGCCCCGCGGATCGCGGCGACCGCGCGGTCCCACCGGTAGGCAGCGGCCCAGCGGCCGTCCACCGGGGTCGCTCGCGCCATCGCCGCCCGGACCGCGCGGACCATGGACGCGTCGTCCTGCGGGTCGAAGAAGTCCCCGACCGGCCCGAACTCCTCGAAGGCGGGGATGGCACTGAGCGCGATCCGCGCGCCGGACGAGGCCGCCTCGAGCACGGGGAGGCCGAAACCCTCGTCCAGGGACGGGAACACGAACGCCGCGCAGTTCTCGTACAGCCACTTCAGCTCGCTGTCCGGCAGGAAGCCCGCGCGGATGACGCTCCCCGCGGCGACCGCATCGTCGAAGACCGCCGACGCGCCCGCGAGCCCGTCCGGCACGCCGACGACGACCAGGGGGAACCGCGCGGTTATGACCCCCGCATCCCCGAGCGCGCGCACCAGACGCTCCAGGTTCTTCCGGACGTTGATCCGCCCGACGGCGAGCAGGAACCCGCCCGAGAGGCCGGGCAGCGCCGGCGGCGAGCTCCGAGCCGAGCGGAACCCCTCGGACACCGCCAGCCCGGTGGCGATCGTCCGCCCGGCCAACCGCGGATTGCGGGCCTCGATGCGACGCCGTTCGGTCTGCGACGATGTCGCGATCACGTCAGCGCGAGCGGCGCCGCGCGGGATGAGAGAGAGGTAGGCGCGCTCCCGCGCGGAGAACCACTCGGGATGCTCCTGGAACATCACGTCGTGCACGTAGACCGCCCGGAGCGCCCGCGACAGCAGCGGGGTGAAGTTCTGGCTGAGGACCAGGTCGGCGCCGCGTCCGCGTGCGTCGAGCTCGAGCATCACCGCGGCGGCGTGCTGCGGCGTGCGGAGCCGCACCTCTGTCACAGCCGCAGGCGGCGCGAGCCGGTCAGCGCTCGCCTCCCCCGGGTCCGGACGCGCGAGGACGATCCTGTCCTCCGGGAACGCAGCGGCCCACGCGTGGACGAGCGAGATCAGCACGTTGCGACCGGACGGCGGTCCTCCGGTCCACCAGTAGCCGTCGATGAGAACGCGCAGCTCGCTCACCCCCTCTCATCGGCCGGATACCCGCCAAGTCTGCCCGCATTCTCAGGGACTTTCTGCCCCCCACTCAGGTGTCGAAAGATCCTCAGTTTTAGTGTTACTGTCGAAAGACTCGCACTGTCCCACCCGACGACTTGGACACGACATGGACCTCGGCGGCTACCTCAAAGTCTTCCGCGAGCGCTGGCTCGCGATCGCACTCTGCCTCCTCCTCGGCATCGGGACCGCGGCGGCCGTGACCGTCTCCACTGCGCCGACCTACCAGGCGAACGCGCTCCTCTTCCTCAAGGTGACCTCCGACAGCGGCTCGCTCTTCGACCGGTCTCAGTTCAGCGTCCAGCGCGTCAAGTCCTATCCAGACCTCGTCGACAGCCCCGACGTGCTCCGACCGGTGATCAGCGACCTCCACCTCGACACCACTCCGGAGGCCCTCGCCACCAGCGTCTCCGCGACGAACCCCATCGACACCGTCGCCCTGCGAGTGACGGCCCTCTCCGCGGACGCCAAGCAGGCCGCCGCCATCGCCAACGCCGTCTCCTCCGAGCTCTCGCAGGAGGTCGCCCGCCTGGAGGCGGCGTCGAGCTCCGCGAAGGCGAGTTCGTCGGTCCAGCTGGTCCTCACCGTTCCCGCCGTGACCCCCAGCAAGCCGCTGTCGCCCAACCGGACGCTGAACCTCGTGATCGGCGCGGCCAGCGGCCTCGCGGCCGGACTGATCCTCGCGATCCTGCTCTCCCTCGCCGACCGGCGCCTGCGCACCAGCGCGGACGTCCGCAAGATCGGCGGCCTTCCGCTCGTCGGCCAGCTGCCGCGGCGCAAGCGCGGCTGGGAGGGCCTCCTCCGGCGGCCCCGCGCCGGCGACGCCGTCAGCGCGTACAGCGAGGTGCTGACGAACATCGGGCTGCTCTCGGCCGGGCGCCTGCCGCGGATCCTGACCCTCATCCCAGCGGGCGGGCACGGTGCGGCCAAGGACTCCCGCGTGCAGCTCGCGGTCGCCGCCGAGTCATCGGGGCGCAAGACGCTGGTGCTCGAGGCGGACGTGGCGTCCGCCCGATCCCTTCCCGCCGACGCCCGGCTCAGCGAGGTCGGACTCGCGACCGTCCTCGACGGCGAGGCCTCGCTGGCGGACGCGATCGTCGACTCGACCAGCGGCACGGCGATCCTCCCCGTCGGCCGGCACAGCCGCCTCCCGATGCGGGATGCGGTGGCCACGCGGATCAGCGGCATCCTCTCCGAGCTCGAGGAGTCGTTCGCCCTCATCGTGATGCAGTCGACGCACGGCGCCCGCCCCATCGACATCGAGCTCGCCACCCAGGACGCGGACACCGTCGTGCTGGTCACGGAGTACGCGAAGACGCGCCCGAGCGACGTGAGCCGCCTGCTCGCGCAGCTCGAGCTCTCCAACGTGCGCCCTCTCGGCGTGCTCATGACGGGAGTCCCGCGCTGGCGCCGCATCGTCGTCGCTCAGACCTGGCTTCCGAACGACGCGCGGACGCGCCACAAGAAGAGCCGGCTGCGCACGGTCGCGCACACGGACCGTCAGCCGTCCGACTTCCCGGGAACGCAGAACCAGGAGTCGCTCGCCTGAACACTCGGCGAACGGCCGGTTTCCTTTTGGTGACAAATACTCACTTTTCTGGAAGAATAGCCGAGTACTTCTCATCGAGCGAAGGGGACCCTCGTGACCGTCGGCTACGCAGCAGGGGCGTTCGACCTGTTCCACATCGGACACCTGAACATCCTCAAGCACGCGAAGAGCGAGTGCGACCACCTGATCGCCGGAGTGGTCTCCGACGAGATGCTGCGGCTCACGAAGGGCATCGACCCGGTCATCCCGCTCGCCGAGCGCCTGGAGATCGTGCGCAGCATCGCCTACGTGGACGAGGCGGTCGCCGAGACGGTGCCCGACAAGCTGGACATGTGGCGCGAGCTGCGCTTCGACGTGTTCTTCAAGGGCGACGACTGGCGCGGGACCGAGAAGGGACTGCGCCTGGAGCGCGAGTTCGCCGCGGTCGGCGTGGAGGTCGTCTACTTCCCGTACACGATGACGACGTCCTCGACCCAGCTGCGCCAGGCGCTGGCCGCGCTGGCCGGCTGACCCGGGCGGACTGACCCGGCCTCAGACCGGGACGCCGCCGACCAGCACCAGTTCGCGCGCGGGCGCCGCCACGAGCGCCTCCGGCACGTTCTCGGCGTCGACCAGCACCACATCCGCCGGCGCGCCCGGGACCAGATCGTGCACCGCCCGGCCGACGAACACGCCGGCGTCGCTCGTCGCGATGCGCACCGCCTCCACCAGCTCCTCGTCGCGGCGCGCCCCGGAGAGCTGCGCCAGGCGCGTGGCCAGAGCCAGCATGTCGCCGTCGCCGTACGGCCCCCAGAGGTCGCGGATGCCGTCGGTGCCGAGTCCGACCGGGACGCCGGCGTCGCGGAGCAGCCGCAGCGGCAGCCGCGGCGCGTTGATCGGCGCGACCGTCGTGATCGACACGCCCGCCTCCCGCATCCCGTCCACGAGCGCGTGCTGGCGGGCGGCCGGCAGCTCGCCGATCGCGAAGCCGTGCGCCACGTTCACCCGCCCGGCCAGCCCGAGCGCCCTCGTGCGCTCGATGATCAGCTCGTACTGGAACGCGCCGAGCTCGCCGCCGTCGTGCAGGTGGATGTCGATCCCGACCCCGCGGCGCCCGGCGATCTCGAACAGGCCGTCCAGCTGGCCGACCGGGTCGCGGTCGATGGATGCGGGGTCCAGGCCGCCGATGTGGTCGGCGCCCTCCGCCGCGGCCGCATCCAGCAGGTCCATCACGCCCGGACGCCGCAGGACACCGTCCTGCGGGAAGGCGACGATCTCCAGCGCGACCGGCAGCCCGAGGGCGGCGACCGCCTCCCTGACCACCGCGATGCCGCGCAGGCCGACGCCGAGGTCCACGTCGACGTGCGAGCGGAACGCCGTGGTGCCCTGCGCGACCAGCGCGCGCAGCAGCGCGCTCGTCGACTCGAGACTCGGGATGCCGAGCTCGTCGCGGTGCGCCCGCTCGTGCGCGATGCGACCCTGGGTGGTCGCCTCCCCGCCGTAGCTCACCCACGGCCTGCCCCACCAGCTCTTGTCGAGGTGGGCGTGCGCGTTCACGAACCCCGGCAGCGCGAGCAGGCCGCGGCCGTCGATCGCGTCGTCCGAGGGCCGAGCGGGCAGATGCGGCTCGACGGCGGCGATCCTGCCGCCCTCGATCAGGACGTCGCTGGCGGCGCCGCCCCACGGCCGCACGTTCCGCAGCAGCGCGGTCATCGGTCCGCGAACCGGTCGGTGGCCTCGATCAGCGCGTCCAGGATGCCGGGCTCGTCGTACGCGTGGCCCGCGTCCGGGATCATCCGCAGCTCGGCCTCCGGCCACGCCCGGTGCAGGTCCCACGCGGTCATCGGCGGGGTGCACGCGTCGTAGCGGCCCTGGACGATGACGCCGGGGATGTCCGCCAGCCGTCCCGCATCACGGATCAGCTGCTCCGGCTCGAACCAGCCGCCATTGACGAAGTAGTGGTTCTCGATCCGGGCGAACGCGACGGCGTACTTCTCCTCGGTGAAGGTCGCCACCACCTCCGGCCTCGGCAGCAGCGTGATCGTGGACGACTCCCAGCGCGACCAGGCCACCGCGGCCGGTCCGTGCACGGCGGGGTCGGGGTCGGCGAGCAGTCGGCTGTACGCGCGGACGAGGTGCCCGCGCTCCTCCGCCGGCACCGGCTCGATGAAGCCCTCCCACAGGTCGGGGAACAGCGCGGCCGCACCGCCCTCGTAGAACCAGTCCAGCTCCTGCGGGCGCAGGGTGAAGATGCCGCGCAGGATGAGCTCGGTCACCCGCTCGGGATGCGTCTCGGCGTACGCGAGGCCGAGCGCGCTCCCCCACGACCCGCCGAACACCTGCCAGCGCTCGATGCCGAGGTGCTCGCGCAGGCGCTCCATGTCCTCGACCAGGTGCCAGGTCGTGTTCACGGCGAGGTCGGCCTCCGGCTCGCTGGCGTGCGGGAGGCTGCGGCCGCACATCCGCTGGTCGAACAGCACGATGCGGTAGCGCTCCGGGTCGAAGAGCCGGCGGTGAGAGGGGGTGGTGCCGCCGCCCGGGCCGCCGTGCAGGAACACGACCGGCTTCCCGTCCGGGTCGCCGCTCACCTCCCAGTACACCTGCTGTCCGTCGCCGACATCCAGCATCCCGCTGTCGTACGGCTCGATCTCCGGGTAGAGGCTGCGCATGCTCCCGAGGCTATCGGTCGCGCCTGCGACGGTCAGAGAGCGGAGCCGGCGACCGAGAACGTGTCGCAGCCGGAGGCGCCCTGCTGGTAGCCGCGGGTGAACCAGCGCTGACGCTGCTCGGCCGATCCGTGCGTCCATCCCTCGGGGTCGACGCGACCGGTCGCGGCCTTCTGGATGCGGTCGTCGCCGACCGCCGCCGCGGCGCTCAGCGCGTCCTGGATCTGCGCCGGGGTGATCGGCTCGAGGAACGCGACCCCCTTCTCGTCCTTCGTCGTGGACGCCGCACCCGCCCAGCTGCCGGCGAAGCAGTCGGCCTGCAGCTCGGTGCGGACGCTGTCCGAGGCCGGCCCCGTCCCGCGGCCGGTGTGCTGGTCCATGATCCCGGAGATGTTCTGGATGTGGTGCCCCCACTCGTGCGCGACCACGTACATCTCCGCGAGCGGGCCGCCGCTCGCGCCGAACCGCGACCGCAGCTCGTCGTAGAACCCGGTGTCGACGTAGAGAGTCTCGTCCGGCGGGCAGTAGAACGGGCCGACCGCGCTCGTCGCACCGCCGCATCCGGTGTCCGTCTGGTCGGTGAACAGGATGAACCCCGGACTCGCGTACTTGCCACCGAGCCGCGGCAGCTCCTGCGCCCAGTAGATGTCGAGGGAGGCGGCTGCGCCCTGCATCCTGCAGTCGATGCTCGTGTTCGCCTCCGCGCCGGTCCCGCAGCTGACGGCCTGGTCGCCGGTGCCGATCTGCTGCGTGCCACCCGACCCGCCGCCGACCAGCCCGGACATGTCCACGCCGAGGAGCTGCGCGATGAGGAACACGGCGATGGCGCCGAGGCCGACGCCCCCGGCGGCGATCCCGGTCGTGCGCCCGCGGCGCCGGACCTTTCCTCCACTGATGTCGGCGTTGGGGTCGAACGTCATGCGGTCACCGTACGCCGCCCTCGTCGGCGGCGGGAGCGCCGGGCTAGGCTCGGGAACATGAGCACCGACCCCGTGAACGTGACCGTCACCGGCGCAGGCGGGCAGATCGCCTACGCCCTTCTCTTCCGCATCGCGAGCGGCCAGCTGCTCGGTCCGGACGTCCCCGTGCGGCTGCGGCTGCTGGAGATCCCGGCAGGTCGGGGCGCGGCCGAGGGCACCGCGCTGGAGCTGCAGGATGCGGCGTTCCCGCTGCTCGCCTCCGTCGACGTCACGGAGGACGCGGGGGCCGCGTTCGACGGCGCCAACGTTGCGCTGCTCGTCGGCGCACGGCCGCGCGGGGCCGGCATGGAGCGCGCCGACCTGCTCGAGGCCAACGGTGCGATCTTCGGCCCGCAGGGCGCCGCGATCAATGCCGGGGCTGCGGACGACATCCGGGTGCTCGTCGTCGGCAACCCGGCCAACACGAACGCGCTCATCGCCTCCGCGCACGCGCCGGATGTGCCCGCCTCCCGGTTCACCGCGATGACGCGACTGGACCACAACCGGGCCGTCGCGCAGCTCGCGGCGCGCCTGGGCGTGCCCGTGTCCGCGATCGACGGCGTGATCGTGTGGGGCAACCACTCGGCGAGCCAGTACCCGGACCTCAGCCACGCGACCGTGAACGGGCGCCCGGCCACCGACCTCGTCGACGAGCGCTGGCTCGCGGACGAGTTCATCCCGCGCGTCGCCAAGCGCGGCGCCGAGATCATCGACGTGCGCGGGTCGTCGTCGGCCGCGTCAGCGGCGAGCGCCGCGATCGACCACGTCTTCGACTGGGTGAACGGGACCGGCGAGCGCTGGACATCCGCCGCGATCGTCTCCGACGGCTCCTACGGGGTGCCGGAGGGGCTGGTGTCCTCGTTCCCCGTGCGCGCGGTGGATGGGGAGTGGCACATCGTCCAGGACCTCCGCATCGACGCCTTCTCGCGCGAGCGCATCGACGCTTCCGTCGCCGAGCTCGTCTCCGAGCGCGACGCCGTCCGCGCCCTCGGCCTCCTCTAGCCCGGACCTCGAGCACAGGGAAAAGGTCGCGATTCGGATCGAATCGCGACCTTTTCCCTGTGCTCGGCGGCTGGGTTACTTCTTCTTCTGGGACTTCTCCTGGGCGGGGAGGGTGCCTGCGGCGCGGTGCTCGGCGAAGTAGGCGCGCGCCTCCGACTGACGCTCGGCCTCCGCACCGGACGCGATGGCCGCGCGGACGAGGTCGGGGCCGTAGCCGAAGGCGTCCACCAGGTCGACGGCGTGCGGGCGGATGCGCGTGAGCAGCCGGTCGATGTACGCGGTCACGGCCTGCGCGCGCTGCGGCGACAGCCGCCCGTTCATCAGGTACCAGGCGAGGTGCTTCTCGATGAGGCCGAAGCCGAACAGGTCGCGCAGCCAGGTCAGCACCTGCTTGGTGCCCGCGTCCGGCGCCTTCTCGAGCGCCTCGGTGAACGCCTCCCACTGCAGCAGCTCGCCGTGCGCGCGTGCCGCCTCGATCAGCTCGTTCTGCTGCGAGTTGAACAGGTCGGCCGCCGCCTTCTTGCCGAACTTGGATGCGGGGCGCAGCCGGCCGCCGATCTGCGAGATCATCGTCTCCACCCGGTCGGTGAGCAGCTCGCGCTGCGTCGCCGGCTCCTGCAACCAGTTGACCGCGCGGGCGGTGGAGCC
Organism: Leifsonia sp. NPDC080035; assembly: GCF_040050925.1. Taxonomy (NCBI): domain Bacteria; kingdom Bacillati; phylum Actinomycetota; class Actinomycetes; order Micrococcales; family Microbacteriaceae; genus Leifsonia; species Leifsonia sp. NPDC080035. The sequence continues at coordinate 888,914 of NZ_CP157390.1, forward strand.
GAAGTCGCGCACGGTCTGCGCGACGCTCCGGAGCCCCGTGCCGTGATACGCCTTGCCCGCCGCCTGCGTGACGACGTAGCGCGCCAGCGCGCCGGCGTCCGCCTTCGCGAACTTGCGGCTGAAGTCGGTGAGCAGGCGCTTGGCGACCAGCTGCAGCAGGACGTTGTTGTCGCCCTCGAAGGTGACCCAGATGTCGAGGTCCTGGCGCAGCGAGGTGATCCGGTTCTCCGTGAGGAAGCCGGCGCCGCCGCAGGCCTCGCGCGCCTCCTGCAGCGTGTCGAGCGCGTGCCAGGTGCTCAGCGGCTTGAGGGCCGCGGCGATGGTCTCCAGGTCCTGACGGTCGGCGTCGCTGTCCGCCGCGCCGCTGAACACGTCGTCGAACTTGTGCAGGAACACCTCGTGCGCGAAGCTCGCGGCGTACGTGGTGGCGAGCAGCGGCAGCAGGCGGCGCTGGTGGCGCTGGTAGTCGAGGATGACCTCCTCGTCGGTGTCGCTGCCCGCGATGAACTGGCGGCGCTGGTCGGCGTAGGTGAGCGCGATCTTCAGGCCGATCTTCGCGGCGATGGTCGAGGAGCCGTCGAGCGAGACGCGGCCCTGGACGAGCGTGCCGAGCATGGTGAAGAAGCGGCGGCCGGGGCTCTGGATCGGCGAGCTGTACGTGCCGTCCTCCGCGACGTCGCCGTAGCGGTTCAGCAGGTCGGTGCGCGGGATGCGGACCCCGCTGAAGTGCAGGCGGCCGTTGTCGACGCCGTTCAGGCCGCCCTTCTGGCCGTCGTCCTCCCCGCCGATGCCGGGCAGGAACGCGCCGTCGGCATCCCGGATCGGCACGTAGAACGCGTGGACGCCGTGGTTGACGTTCTTAGTGATGAGCTGCGCGAACACGACCGCAGCGGTGGCGTCGACGGCGGCGTTGCCCAGGTAGTCCTTCCACGCCCCGCGGAACGGGGTGTCGATGACGAACTCCCGGGTCTCGGGGTCGTACGTCGCCGTCGTCGCGATGCTGGCGACGTCGGAGCCATGCCCGGTCTCGGTCATCGCGAACGCACCCGGCACGTCCAGCGACATGATGCCCGGCAGGTACTTCTCGTGGTGCGGCTCGGTGCCGAGGTGCAGCACCGCCGCGCCGAACAGGCCCCACTGGACGCCGGACTTGATCTGCAGCGACGGGTCCGCCGCGACGAGCTCCTCGAAGGCGGCGATGTTGCCGCCGTGGTCCTCGGCTCCCCCGACCGACTTCGGGAAGGCGCGGTGCACCTGGCCGTGCTCGACCAGCAGCTTCAGCTGCTCGAACACCCGCTTCCGATGGTCCGCGACGCTCTGACCCTCGATCTTCTGCATCTCCGGCCGGGCGGCGAGCTCGCGGGAGGCCAGCCGGACCTCCGCCCAGTCGCCGAGGAGCTGGCGACCCAGCGCCTCCACGTCGACGCGCGGCGCTGCGCCGGCCGCGGGCGGGTTTCCGGTGGAGGTGGTGGTGCGGGGGGTGTTCGGGGCCGTCGTGCGCTCAGCGGTATCAACCATGAGTTCCTCTTCGATGTCGGGGTCACCGCCACGCTACGACCGACTCCCGCGGAGCGGAAACCGTCGGTGCGGCGGCTACAAAACGCCACGCCACGTGCCCGAGCCCGTTTGTGGGAAGCTCCAAATCGGGCCCCCTCGGATCGGCGGGTACCGACAACGGGCGGGGACGATCAGGCGTCGAGGAGCAGGGAGCGCACCGTCTCGCGCAGCGCGGTCAGCTCCGCCGGCACGTCCACGGCCCGCGCGAATCGCACCAGGGCGCGCACGGCGGGACCCGAATCGGTCGCCTCGCCCGCGAGCAGGTGATCGAGAAGGTCGCGGGAGGGCAGCTCCCGGACGATCCCGGACTCATCGGCGCCCCACTCCGGTGCGCCCGCCCTGCGGCAGTCGCCGGCGATCACCACGTGCTTGCGGCGGGTGGACGACGCCCCCGTCCACTCCGAGCCGCCGTACCAGTGCGCACCGGCGACGAAGCCGGTCTCCTCCCGCAGCTCCCGGAGGGCCGCCGCCACCGGTTCCTCGCCGGGGTCGACGATGCCGCCGGGGATCTCGGCGATCCAGCGCTCGGGGCCCACGCGGAACTGCTCGAACACGAGCGCCGTGCCGTGCGCCGTGAAGGCGACGACGCAGACGCAGTCGGGCTGTACAAGGACGTCCCACTCCGAGACGCTGCCGGAGCCCGTCCGATAGGTGTCGACGCGCACCCGGATGAAGTGCGCGTACGCCTCGCGCTCGGACAGGCGGGTCCATGCGCCGGGGTCAACGGAGTCGTCCACCCGGTCATCCTGACACGCAGAACCGCCGGGCTCCCGATGGGGCGCCCGGCGGTTCCGGTGACGGCGTGCCTACGCGGCGCGGCGGTTCGCCGGTCCGCGCAGCGGCGCGGCGAGCGCGGCCCGGGCGGCGGCGGAGCCCTTCAGCTCCACGACGGCGCCCTCCTGGACCTGCTCGTCCCTGCCGATGCGTGCGCCGTTGCCGATCATGGCGTTGGCGCCCAGCTTGGCGTTGCTGCCGATCTTGGCGCCGCTGCCGACGACGCATCCCGCGCCGATGTGGACGTTCGCGCCGACGAACGTGCGGTCGCCGATCGTCGCCCCCTTGTCGATCCAGCTGCCGGCGCCGATGTACGCCTCGAGGCCGACGCGGGCGTCCGCCTCCACGTATGCGGTCGGCTCGATGTATGCCGACTCGGCGACGCGCGCGGTCGGGGAGACGAGGCCCCTGCCGTTCGCGTGCCGCCTGTACTTGATGACTGCGCCGGTCTCGTCCTCGAGCTCTTCGATCATTCTCGCCATCTCATCCCTCCTTCGAGATCGTCGCGTTTCTTCCCAGCTGACATAACGCGAAGCGACCCGGAAGAATTCCTGATCGCCCCACGGAAAGGGCACTGTACGCGCCGACTCCGGGGGCGACCAGGGGGTATTCGGCGAGTTCTCAGTAGGACAGGCCGTGACCGAACCGGTAGAGCGGGTCCGCGGTGTCGAACGGCACGTCGGGGCGACCGGCCCTGACCGCATCCATCGACGACGGCAGGTCCATGGGCAGCCGGCCCTGCGGGGCCGCCGCGCCGAACAGCACGTCGAGCAGCGCGCGCTGGTTCGCGCCGAAGTCGCCGGCGATCGCGGCGGCGTCCTCCGCGAACGGGGTGAGGATGGCCGGGCGGTCCAGAAGCACCTGCAGCACCGTCGGGACGGCGCGGGCGACGGCGAGGACCTCCTCCACGGTGTCGGCCGGGAAGTCGAGCGAGCCCGCGTGGAAGAAGTTCTCGAACACGGTCGCCCGCTGCTCGTACGGCGCGTGCAGCCGCAGCAGGGCGACGTCCGCCTCCTCCGGCCGGTCGACCACGGTCGCGTACTCGCCGGCGATCGCCTCGTCGAAGCCCTGCACGAAGACCTTCGCGCCACGGGCCACGGGGAGCACGCCGTCGTTCTTGAGCAGCGTGACGGAGGCGCGCTGCGCGTCCTCCCCCGCCGCGACGAACTCGGGGCTGCCGACGATCGCGCCGGCACGGGCAGGATCAACGGTCGGTGTGTGTCGAAGAGCCCGAGCCGGAACTTCTCACGCAGCAGCCGTCGCGCCGAGACGTCGATCCGCTCCTCGGAGATCTCGCCGTCGCGCACCAGCTCGACCAGCAGGCCGGGGATCGACTCGCCGCCGAACTGGTCGGCGCCCGCCTCGATGACCTTCCGCATCCGCTCGCGGGGGCTCAGGTGCTCGACGCCCCAGGCGCGCGCGGGGAACGGCTGACCGGCGATGTCCACGTCGCTGATCAGGCCCCAGTCGGTGCAGACGATCCCCTCGAACCCGAACCGCTCGCGGAGCAGGCCGGTGATCACGGACCTGTTGAACCCGAAGCCGACCTCCTCGTACTCGGTGCCGACGGGCATCCCGTAGTAGGGCATGATCTGGCTGGTCCCGGCCTCGAACGCGGCCTCGAACGGCTTCAGGTGCGCCTCGAACGCGCCGCCGGGATAGACCTGCTCGCGCCCGTACGGGAAGTGCGGGTCCTCGCCGTCCTTCTGCGGGCCGCCGCCGGGGAAGTGCTTGGTCATCGTCGCGACCGAGTCCGGCCCGAGCTCGGCGCCCTGGAATCCGCGGATGTAGGCGGCGCCGAGCCGGGAGGTGAGGTCGGGATCCTCGCCGAAGGTGGCGACCTGCCGCGCCCAGCGCGCCTCCGTCGCCAGGTCGATCTGCGGGTGCAGAGCGACGCGGATGCCGACCGCGGTGTACTCCTGGCGCGCGATGTCGGCGAACCGCTCGACGAGGGCCTCGTCGCCGATCGCGGCGAGGCCCAGCGCCTCCGGCCACTGCGAGAACGGGCCCGCCATGATCGCGGCGCCGGGGTTGTCACTGAACGAGTGCCGGGGGTCGGTGGAGAGCGTCACGGGGATGCCGAGGCGGGTGTCCGCCGCGAGCTCCTGCAGGCGGTTGTGCCACCGCGCCATCTGCTCGGCGGTGCTCGCCGCCCCGAAGACGTTGAAGTGCGTCATGTGGCGGCCGCGCACCATCTCGTCGGTGTCGAGGATGCCGAACGACGGGTCGGCCCCGGCGAGCTCGCCGTCCTTCCCGATCATGATCATCGTCTGGAAGAACAGGCCCGCCTTCTCCTCCAGCGTCATCTGCCGCAGCAGGTTCTCGACGCGCTCGTCGATGGGGAGGCCGGGGTCGCGGTAGCGGGTGTCCACGGTCTGGTCGGTGTCGGTCATTCGCACTCCTTCGGGCGTCACGTGACGGTCGTCACGATCATAAACCGAACAGTGCTAGGTTTTTGCCGCGAGAAGAAGGCCCCAGCGGAGGGCACAATCGGAGCGTGACGTCATCGCCGGGAAGCCGCTCCCTCGCCCCCCTCTACCTCGCGGGGTTCACCACCGCGTTCGGTGCGCACGGCGTGGCGACGGCGCTCGGCGTCGAGGCGGGCGAACTCGGGATAGGCCTGCTGACGTTCGGGTTCGTGCTGGCCCTGTACGACCTGGCGGAGGTCGTGCTCAAGCCGGTCTTCGGGGCGCTGAGCGACCGGATCGGGGTGAAACCGGTGATCGTCGGCGGCCTCGTGGCGTTCGTCGTCGCGTCATCCATCGCGATCGTCAGCCCGACGCCGCTCGTGATCGCCATCGCGCGGCTCGGCCAGGGCGCCGCGGCGTCCGCCTTCTCCCCCGCATCCTCCAGCGCCGTCGCGCGCCTGGCGGGGAAGGAGCGGCTCGGTCGCTACTTCGGCCGCTACGGCGCGTGGAAGAGCGTCGGCTACGCGGCCGGACCGCTTCTCGGGGCCGGCCTCGTCGGCGTGGGCGGCATCGGTGCGCTCTCGCTCGCTCTCGCGGTGCTGGCGGCCGTGGCCGCACTGTGGGTCGCACTCGCCGTTCCCGCCCTGCCCGTGCTCCCGCGCCCGCGTTACACACTCGCGGACCTGGTTCGGCAGACCACCGACCGCGGCTTCCTGCTGCCGACGCTCGCGCTCGCGGCGACGACCGGCCTGCTCGGCGTCGCCGTCGGTTACCTGCCGCTGCTCGCGACGCGCGCCGGTCTTCCCGCCCTGGTGAGCGGTGCGGCCGTCGCTCTGATCGCGGTCGTGTCCGCCGTGTCCCAACCGCTCGTCGGACGTGCTCACGATCGAGGCCGGCTCGCGGCCCGCGTCGGCGTCGCCTCCGCACTCGCCGTCGGCAGCGTCGCCCTCGTTCTGATGGTCTGGGCGCATCCGGTCGCGATCTTCGTCGCCGCGCTGCTCGTCGGGCTGACCGTCGGCGTGGCCACACCGCTCGCCTACGCCCATCTCGCCGCGACGACGCCGGAGGAACGGATGGGCCGCACCATGGGCAACGCGGAGCTCGGGCGCGAGGTGGGCGACGCGGGCGGGCCCCTCCTGGTCGGAGCGATCGGCGCCGCCGCCGGGCTGCCGCTCGGGCTGGGCGCACTGGCGGCCCTCACGGCCGCCTCCGCGGTCGCGTCAGCCACCTGGCTGCGCTAGGCGTAGCCGCCTCCGGCGCCGAGGGCGTGAAAAGCCCGCACCGGCAGCGGGGGAACTGCCGGTGCGGGCGGTCGGAGGGACGGGTCAGCCGACGCCCTCGAGGGCGTCCGTCTCGGTGTTGCCGATGTTCTGGATCACCTGCGGCCGGCGGCGCGCGAGGTAGACGAACCAGCCGACCGCGGCGACGATCGTCAGCAGGAACAGGTAGGGGATGACGTTCAGCGGGAACGCGGGCACCGGCCAGACGTTGGCGAAGAACACGTAGGCCATCGCGGCGACCGCGACCACGGCGCACACCCAGACCAGCGTGTTGGGGATTCCGGCGCGGCGGGTGTACGCGATGCACGCGATGGCGACCAGCGCATAGGCGACCATGTAGCCGTAGGTGCCGTAGGTGTCCACCCAGACCGTGATGTCCATCGGGTCGGAGCCGACCAGCAGCAGGATCACGTCGAGCAGGATGGCGGCGGGGCCGGCGACCAGCAGCACGCGGTGCGGGGTGAGGTGGCGCTCGTGGGTGCGGCCGAAGCGCTCCGGGAGGACGCCCTCCTTGCCCATCACGTACATGACGCGGCCGACGACGTTCAGCGGGGCGACGACGACGGCGAAGAAGGACGCGCCGACGCCGAAGGTCAGGATGGGCGCGAACCAGGACGGCATCCCGATCAGCTTCGCGATGTCCTCCAGCGGGCTGGCGCTGGTGGCCAGGCCGTCGTGCAGCACGGCGATCTGCGTGTACGCGGCGAACACGTAGAGCACGCCGACCACGACGGCGCTCCAGATGATGGCGCGCGGGATGGCCGTGTACGGGTTCTTCGCCTCGCGGCCGAGCGCGTCAGCCGACGAGAAGCCGACGAAGCCGAGGATGCCGAGCACCATGCCGGCGGCGACGCCCTGGAACGGGGCGCCCTTCGCGAACACCTGCGCCGGGTCCCACGCCGCCGGTCCTGCCCAGACGAGCGCGGCGATGAGCAGGATGGTGATGATGGTGACCGAGACCAGCTCCAGCACCAGCGAGACGCGCGCCGAGAGGCGGATGCCGCGGATGGTGAAGAGCGTGGCGAGACCGCCGAGCACGATCGCGAGCGCGATGTACCAGCCGGGTCCGCCGGCGGGGACGCCGAGCAGCACCAGGAACTGGTTGAAGTAGGACACCGCACCGCCGAGCGAGCCCGCGGCGATACCCCAGCAGCCGATGACCAGCGAGACGCCGGCGAGGTAGGCGCCGGTGGGGCCGAGGCCCTTCGCGACGTACGTGTAGAGCGACCCGGCCGAGGCGTGCTTGCGGGCGAACACCACGACGCAGTAGCCGACGCAGAGGATGACGATGGTGGCGAGCACGAACGAGTAGATCGTGCCGTTGCCGGCGCCGATGAAGATCGACGCGGCGGTGAAGGCGATGACGGCGCTGGGCGCGATGTTGGCGATGGCCTGAGCGGCGAGCTCTGGCCCGCTCATCACGCCGCGCCGCAGGCCGGCGTCGGTGGGGCTGTCCGCCCGGGTGGTCGTTGTCATGGCTGGCTCTCCAGTGAGTCGGGTGGGGCTTCCGATGGGGGTGGGATGGAGCGGGAACTGCGGGTGCAACGGGTGCTACGGGTCCTACGGGATGAGCAGGGTGCGCAGGACCGAGCCCTTCTCGAGGTCGTCGAAGGCGTCGGCGGCCTCGGCGAGGGGGCGCCGGCCCGAGATCAGCGGGTCGAGCTTGAGCTGGCCGTCCATGTAGCGGTCCACCAGCGCGGGGATGTCGATGGAGGGGCGCACCGAGCCGTAGTTGGAGCCGAGGATGCGCTGGTCCGCCTCCGCGAGCACGAGCGGCTCGAACGAGGCCTTCGCGCCCGTCGGCGGCAGGCCGACGATGACGGCGGCGCCGCCGAGGCCGAGCATCCGGATGGCCTGCTCGGTGGTGGAGGTGCGGCCGATCGCGTCGAAGGCGTAGTCCACGCCGTCCGGGATGAGCTCGAAGAGCTGGTCGACCGCGTCCGCCTGCGAGGCGTCGATGCGGTCGGTGGCGCCGAACTGGAGCGCCATCTGGGTCTTGTCGGCGAGCACATCGATCGCGACGATGCGCTCGGCGCCTGCGAGCTTCGCGCCCTGGACGACATTGAGGCCGACGCCGCCGCAGCCGATCACGGCGACGGTCGAGCCGGGCTCGACGGCGGCCGTGTTCAGGACAGCGCCGACGCCGGTGGCGACCGCGCAGCCGACGACGGCGATCACGTCGAGCGGCGCGTCGTCGCGCACCTTGACGGCGCCGGAGGCCGGGACGACGACCTCCTCGGCGAACGAGGAGACGCCGAGGTAGTGGTGCACCTGCTCGCCGTCGCGGGACAGCCGCGAGGTGCCGTCGAAGAGGACGCCCTTGGGCGCGACGACCGTGGCGACCTTCTGGCAGCGCGCCTCGTGGCCGGAGCGGCAGTACCGGCACTCGCCGCACGGCGGCACCCAGCTGAGGACGACGTGGTCGCCGACGGCGAGCGAGGTGACCCCGTCGCCGAGCTCGGTGACGACGCCGGAGCCCTCGTGTCCCATCACCAGCGGGGCAGGGGCGTCCCACTCGCCGCGCTTGACGTGCAGGTCGGAGTGGCAGACGCCGGCGGCGGCGATCTTCACGCGGACCTCGCCGGGGCCCGGTGCCGCGAGCTCGACGTCGGTGTACTCGATCGGGGACGACGGGTCGCGGAAGACGACGGCCTTCATGGTGCTCCTCAGGTGTTCGTGTCCGGCGGGTTCGGGACCTCGCTCGATGCTAGGAAGCCGGAGCGCGGACTGTCATTCGACAAAACTGTGGACGCGGGTGCTCGGGATCGACATTCCGTACACTTGGCGGGTGACCCGCGACATCGCCTCCATCGTCCGTTCCCTCGGCGGCGAGCTCGTCGACGGGCCCAGAACGCCCGGAACGCCGGTGGACGAGGTGGTGGGGCTCGACGACTTCTCGGTGGTGGGGCACCCCGGCTTCGCGACCCTCGTGGTCGTGCCGGGGCGGCGTCTCGCCGACGCCCTCGGCGACGGGTCGCCGAGGGCCGCGTCGCTGCGGCAGGCGGTGCTGGTGACGCACGCCGGGGGTGCGGCCGCCCGGCGGACGGTCGAGGCGGCCGGCGCAACGGCCATCCTCGGCGCAGGCCCCTCCGACGAGCTGCTGGCGCCCCTGCTCACCGCGCTGCTGGCAGTCGACCAGGCGGCGGAGGACCGCGCGGTGACCACGGCGATGAAGGTGCTGACGCTTGCGGCACGGCGCGGCGGAGCATCGGGCGTCGTCGCGGAGCTGGCCCACCGCATCGACGGCTGGGCGGTGCTGCTCGACCGGCACGGGCAGGTCATCACCACGGCGGGCGCGGGCGGCCTGCACATCCAGGATGCGATCGCCGTCGCCCTCGGCCGCCCGGTGCGCGTGCGGCATCGCGGCCTCCAGGTGCACGCGGTGGGACCCGGCGAGGACCTCTCCGCGCAGCTCGTGGTCAGCTCGCGCACCGAGGCGTCGAGCCGGGCGCGCGAGCTCGGCTCGCAGGCCGCGGCGCTGCTCGACCTGCTGCTGCGCACGGACGACCCGACCCGCACCGAGCGGCTCGGGCGGGCCGTGATGGTGGATGCGCTGCTCGGCGGCGGCGACGCCGCTCCCGCCCTGCTGCGCAAGTGGGGCGTCCACGAGACCTCGCTGACGGGGTTCGTGCTGACGGCGCGCTCGGCCTCGGTCGAGGTGGAGCGCCTGGTGTCGCACTGGCTGGACGAGCTCGGCGCTGCGCACATCCACACCGCCGACCGCGGGACGGTCACCGGGTTCCTGCGCGACGACCACGTGGATGCCCTCGCGTCGCGGGTGGACGCGTACTCGTCCGCGATGTTCCTCGGCATCGGCTCGCCCGCGCCGACCGACGCGCTGGGCCGCAGCGCCGCCGAGGCGCGCCAGGCGGTCGAGGCGGCGCGGGCGGAGGGACGGCGCGTCGTGCGCTACCGGACCATCCCCACGGTGCAGTACGTGATCGACCGGCTGGGCGACGGGGATGCGCGCCGGGTGGCGCACCTGCTCGATCCGCTCCGCGAGGCCGGCGGCGAGCACGACGGCGAGCACGGCGAGCTGACCGAGACGCTGCGGGTGTACCTGGCGGAGAACGGCGCGTGGGGCGTGACGGCGGAGCGCCTCGGCGTGCACCGGCAGACGCTCACCGCGCGCATCCACCGCGTCGAGGAGCTGACGGGACTCTCGATGGCGGACGCCGACGACCGCACCGCGGCATGGCTGGCCCTGCGCGCGCTCGCCTTGATGACGCCGAGGAGTGAGTAGATGCCGCTATTCCGCGTTCGATGAGGGCGTCTTCTCACCTCTCACCAAACGACCTCGTTACGCGTTCGCGGCGACGACCTCCAGCAACGCCTCGCCGTAGGCCTCGCGCTTCTTCGCACCGATGCCGCTGATGCCGTCGAGGTCGGCCATGCTCGCCGGGCGCGCGGACGCCACGGCACGCAGGGTCGCGTCGCCGAAGACGATGTAGGCGGGAACGCCCTGCTCGCGCGCCTGCCCGGCCCGCCACGAGCGCAGCGCCTCGAAGAGCGGCTGGTCGCCGGGCGCGAGATCGGCCGCGACGGTGCTGCGCGAGGACCGCGACGCGCGTTCCGGCCGGTCGGGCTCGCGGCGGAGCACCACCTGACGCTCCCCGGAGAGCACGGCGGCGCTCGCGGGGGTCAGCGTCAGCACGCCGTACTCCCCCTCCGGCTTCAGCAGCTCCTGCGCGATCAGCTGGCGGACCACGCCGCGCCACTGGCTCTCGTTCAGGTCCTCGCCGATGCCCCACGTCGCGAGGGCGTCGTGACCGTACTGCTCGACGCGAGCGGTGCGCTTGCCGCGCAGGATGTCGACGAGGTGGCCGGCACCGAAACGCTGGTTCCGCTCGCGCTTCAGCCGCACCACGGTGGAGAGCAGCTTCTGCGCGGGGACCGTGCCGTCCCAGCTCTCCGGCGGGGTGAGGCAGGTGTCGCAGTTGCCGCACGGCTCCGCGCGCTGGCCGAAGTAGTTCAGCAGGTTGACGCGGCGGCACTGCACCGTCTCGCAGAGCGCGAGCATCGCATCCAGGTGCTGCGTCATCCGCCGCCGGTGCGCCAGGTCGCCCGGGGAGTCGTCGATCATCCTGCGCTGCTGCACGACGTCCTGCAGGCCGTAGGCGAGCCAGGCGGTGGACGGCAGGCCGTCGCGTCCGGCGCGACCGGTCTCCTGGTAGTAGCCCTCGACCGACTTGGGCAGGTCGACGTGCGCGACGAACCGCACATCCGGCTTGTCGATCCCCATGCCGAACGCGATGGTCGCCACCACGATCACGCCGTCCTCGCGCAGGAACCGGGACTGGGTCTGCGCGCGCAGCCGCGCGTCGAGACCGGCGTGGTACGGCAGGGCGGTCAGGCCGCGGGAGGACAGGAACTCCGCCGTCCGCTCGACGGAGTTGCGGGAGAGCGCGTAGACGATGCCCGCCTCACCGGGATGCTCGACCGTGATGAAGTCCAGCAGTTGCTTGCGCACCTCCGCCTTCGGCACGATGCGGTACTGGATGTTCGGCCGGTCGAAGTCGGAGACGAAGTGCTCCGCCTGCTCCAGCCTCAGGCGCTCGGTCAGCTCCTTGTGCGTCGCCTCGGTCGCGGTGGCGGTGAGCGCGATGCGCGGCACGTCCGGCCAACGCTCGGCGAGCTCGGACAGGGCGAGGTAGTCGGGCCGGAAGTCGTGCCCCCACTGCGAGACGCAGTGGGCCTCGTCGATGGCGAACAGGGCGATGCGGCCGCGCTCGAGGAAGCGCTTGGTCGCCTCGCTGGAGAGTCGCTCGGGGGCGACGTAGAGGATGTCCAGCTCGCCCGCGAGGTACGCCCGCTCGACGGTGGCGCGCTGCGCCGGGTCCTGTGTGGAGTTCAGGAATGCGGCCCGGACGCCGACCGCGGTCAGCGCATCCACCTGGTCCTGCATGAGCGCGATCAGCGGCGAGACGACCACGCCGGTGCCCTCGCGCACGAGCGACGGGATCTGGTAGCAAAGCGACTTGCCGCCGCCGGTCGGCATGAGCACGACGGCGTCTCCGCCGGACACCACGCGGTCGATGATGGCGGCCTGCTGGCCGCGGAACGAGTCGTAGCCGAAGACGGCCCGCAGCGCCTCGGCGGGATCGGCGAACCGCGGCGGGGTCGCGCGGATCACGGGCGCAGCCGGCGCTGCAGGCGCTGCAGGCGCGGCGCGCGTGCCGGCGGCAGACATGGCCGGGGCACCGGGCACCGCCGTCGCCCACCCGCCGTCGGCGTACGGGTCGTCCGCGAAGTCCGGCGGCGGCGGCTCCTCGTCGAGGGGCGGCGCGTCCCGGTCGTCGGGCACCCAGGTGTTCCAGCTCATCCCTCGATCGTAACGACCGCGTCCGACGCGAGCCTGGGACGCGGGCGCCCTGTGGATAACCCGCCGAGCCGCACGGTAGCATCGGCGCATGCGCCGGCTGATCGTGACCGAGTTCCTGAGCCTTGACGGCGTCGTCGAGGCGCCGGGCGGCGAGGCCGGACATCCGCACGCCGGCTGGACCATCCCGTACGGCGCGGACGACCTCTTCGCGTACAAGCTGCGGGAGACGCAGGAGGCGGAGTCCCTGCTGCTCGGCAGGCGGACGTTCGAGCAGTTCGCCGAGGCGTGGCCCGGCCGCGACGGCGCCTTCGCGGAGAAGATGAACGCGATGCCGAAGACCGTGGTCACCACCCGCACCGACGAGCTCGGCTGGAGGGCCGAACGGCTCGACGCCCCGGGCGGGGTGCGCGCGGGGGTGGCCGCGCTCAAGGATGCCGACGGCGGCCCGATCCTGCTCGCGGGCAGCGCGACGCTCGCCCGGTCGCTCATCGTCTGGGGCCTCGTCGACGAGCTGCGGCTGCTTGTCTACCCCGTGCTGCTCGGCGGAGGAAAGCGGATCTTCCCTGACGACCGAGAGAAGTGGGCGTTCGAGCTCACCGAACTCGACCGCTTCTCCAGCGGCGCGGTCCTCCACACCTACCGCCTGGCCGGGAGCTGATGCCGGCCGCACTGCTCGGCCTGGTCAGCGCTCTCGTCTACGGGTCGGCCGACTTCGTCGGCGGCGTCGCCTCCCGGCGCATCGGGCCGGTGCGCACCACGGCGACGGGCGCCGTGAGCGGGCTCGTCCTGCTGCTGATCGCACTGCCCTTCGTCGGCGGCGTCTGGTCCGCCTCCGCGGTCGGCTGGGGCGCGCTCTCCGGCGCGGTCGGGACGGTCGCGGTCGCCCTCCTCTACGCGTGCCTCGCGCTCGGGCCGATGAGCATCCTGTCGCCGCTGACGGCCCTGGTGTCCGCGGTCGTGCCGCTGGCGTGGGGTCTCATCGGCGGGGACCGGTTCGCGCCGATCGGCTACGTCGCCCTGGGTCTCGCACTGGTGGCGGTGGTGCTCGTCGGCTTCGTGCCGGAGCGCGGCGCCGTGCGGCCGAGTGGACGCGCGCTGCTGATGGCGGTGGCGGCGGGCGCGCTCATCGGGGTCTTCCTCATCCTCCTCGACCAGACCCCTGCCGACTCCGGACTCGTGCCGCTGATCGCCAACCGCACGGTGAACGGCGCGATCATGTGGACGGTCGTCGGCATCCTGGTCCTGCGTGCCCGCGGCGGAGCCGGCGGCGCCGGGTTCACCCGGCGCGGGGCGGCGCTCGCGGCCGGCGCCGGCCTCCTTGACGCCTCCGCCAACGTGCTCATCCTGCTGGGCCTGCGGATCGGCGAGCTGTCGACGATGTCCGTCCTGGTCGCCCTCTACCCTGCCGGGACCATCCTGCTCGCCGCCTTCGTGCTGCGGGAGCGCATCGCCGCGGTGCAGTGGGTGGGACTGGTACTGGCGATCACCGCGGCCGGGATGCTCTCCGTGGCGTGACGGCCGCGAACGCGCCCCACGCGTACCCTGTACGGGGGACGAACGAAGGGCGCGCCGCAATGACGACACCGCACGATCCGGCAGGGGAGCTGGAGAACCGCCACGAGCACCTGGGCGACGTCAGCCAGTCGGTCCAGGACTTCTCGAGCGAGCAGGAGGGGTACCACAAGACCCTCTCCGCGCGGCAGCTGCAGATGATCGCCATCGGCGGCGCGATCGGAACCGGCCTGTTCCTCGGCGCGGGCGGGCGGCTGGAGCAGGGCGGCCCGCTGCTGGTGCTCGTGTACGCGGTGTGCGGTTTCTTCGCCTTCCTGGTGCTGCGCGCGCTCGGCGAGCTCGTGCTGCACCGTCCGTCGTCCGGCTCGTTCGTGTCGTACGCCCGCGAGTTCTACGGCGAGAAGATGGCGTACGTCGCCGGCTGGATGTACTTCCTCAACTGGGCGATGACGGCGATCGTCGACTCCACCGCCGTCGCGCTCTACGTCAAGTACTGGAGCGCGTTCTCGGCGGTGCCGCAGTGGCTGCTCGCCCTCATCGCGCTCGTGGTCGTGGTCAGCCTCAACCTGATCTCGGTGAAGGTGTTCGGCGAGATGGAGTTCTGGTTCGCGCTGATCAAGGTGGGTGCGCTCGTCGCCTTCCTGGTCGTCGGCATCGTCGTTCTCGCGGCCGGCTGGCCGACCGACGAGGGACCGACGGGCATCGCGATGCTCGCGGCCAACGGCTGGCTGCTCCCGCACGGCGTCGCCACGATCGGCATGGCCATCGTGCTCGTGCAGGGCGTGGTCTTCGCCTACGCGGCCATCGAGCTCGTCGGCATCGCCGCCGGTGAGACCGCGGAGCCGGAGAAGGTCATGCCGCGCGCGATCAACAGCGTGGTGTTCCGCATCGCCGTGTTCTACTGCGGCTCGGTGCTGCTGCTCGCTCTGCTTCTCCCGGCCAGCGCGTACAGCGGGAGCGAGAGCCCGTTCGTCACGTTCTTCAGCCACCTCGGCGGACCGGAGCTGAGCGCGATCGTCGGCTCCGTGATGAACTTCGTCGTGCTGACCGCGGCGCTCTCCAGCCTGAACGCCGGGATGTACTCGACAGGCCGCATCCTGCACTCGATGGCGCAGACCGGTGCCGCCCCCGGCTTCACCGGACGCATGAACACGCGGGGCGTCCCCTACGGCGGCATCCTGCTCACGGCCTGCATCGGCGTGCTCGGCGTCTTCCTCAACCTGGTGGTGCCCGCGGAGGCGTTCAACATCGTCCTGAACGTCGCGTCGCTCGGGATCATCACCAGCTGGGCGATGATCGTGCTCTGCCAGATGCAGCTGCGGCGGTGGGCGCTGCAGGGCAAGATCGCACGGCCGTCGTTCCGGCTGTTCGGGGCGCCGTTCACCGCCTACCTCACCCTGCTGTTCCTGCTCGCGGTGCTGGTGCTGATGGCCTTCGACTACCCGACCGGCACCTGGACGGTGGCCTCGCTGGTCGTCATCATCCCGCTGCTCATCCTCGGCTGGTACGCGCAGCGGTCGCGCATCCTCGAGATCGCGCAGCAGCGGCAGGGCTATACCGGCGCGCACCCCGTGATCGCGGCGCGGCCGCCCCGGCGCCGTCGCCGCGACCGCGGCTGAGCCGGCAACGTTGTAAGGCAAGCCTTACCTCTCCTAGGCTGGTGATGCCATGACGAACACCAGCACCCGCCTCCTGCTCACCTGCGCCGCCATCGGCGTCGCGGGCGGAATCGTGTTCTCGGTGTCCGCCTACATCTCCGGGACCCTCGCCGCCGCCGCGCCCATGTTCTACGGCGCGGTCATCGGCGTCTACTTCCTGCCCGGCGTTGTGGCGCAGGCACTGCTGCGGCGGGGCGGCGTCGCCCTCATCACCTCGGTGATCGCGGGTCTCGTCTCCGTTCCGTTCCAGCCGATCGGCTTCATGGCGGTCATGGCCGCCGGATCCATCGGGCTGCTGCAGGAGGTGCCGTTCGCCGTCACGCTCTACCGGTACTGGAAGGCCTGGCTGTTCTACCTGGCGGTGACGATCGCCGGGCTGCTCTTCGGGCTCGGGGTGTTCGTCGCCCAGGGCGCCGAACAGGCGGCGCCGTGGGTGCAGATCGTGCACGTCGGGCTGTTCGTGGCGAGCCCCATCCTCTTCACCTGGATCGGCCGCACGGTCGCGAAGGGACTCGACCGCACCGGCGCCGGCCGCGGCCTGCAGCTGCCGGTCGTCCGCCCGCGCACTCGCCAGGGCCGCGACCGCGACGCGCTGCCGATGACGGCCGCCTGAGGCCGGGATGCCCGCGACGGCGGCACTCCTGCGTGCGCGCGGCGTGCGCATCCAGCACGACGGCGCCGGCTCGTGGACGCCGGACGGCGTCGACCTCGACGTCGCTCCGGGTGAGGTGCTGCTGGTGCTCGGGCCGAGCGGCTGCGGGAAGTCGACGCTCGCGCTCGCGCTGAACGGGCTCATCCCGCACGCGGTCCCCGCCGTGATCGAGGGGACGGTCACGGTCGGCGGAACGGACACGGCGAGCGCGCGGGTGGCGGAGCTGAGCGAGCACGTCGGGATGGTCTTCCAGGACCCTGACGCCCAGATCGTCACCGGGACCGTGCTCGACGAGGTCTGCTTCGGACCCGAGAACCGGCTGCTGCCGGCCGACGAGGTGCTGCGCAGGGCCGAGGCGGCGTTGCGAGCGGTCGGGCTGTGGGAGCGCAGGGCGGACGACCCTGACACGCTGTCGGGCGGCGGCAAGCAGCGCCTCGCGATCGCCTGCGCACTCGCCCTGGATGCTCCCCTGCTCGTGCTCGACGAGCCGACGGCGAACCTCGACCCGGCCGGTGCGGAGGAGCTCTACGGCATCCTCGCGGACCTGGACCGGGCGATCGTTCTCGTCGAGCACAACCTGGATGCGGCGATGGCGATCGTGGACACGGTGCTCGTGCTCGACGGCGACGCCCGGATGGTGGCCAGCGGCCCCGCGGCCGACGTGCTCCGCTCGCGTGCGGAGGAGCTGCTCGCGTTGGGGGTGTGGCTGCCGACCGCGACGCTCGCCGGACTCCGGCTCCGCCGCGCGGGGGTGCCGATCGAGCCGCTGCCGGTCACGCCGGGCGAGCTGTCGGAGGCGCTGAGCGGACTGCCGGTGGAGGCGTTGGCGGGACTCGGGGCGATGGCGGGTGCCGCGGGGCGTGCCGCGCCAGCCGACCAGGCCGATGCGTCCATCCCCGAGAGCGCCGCCGCGGTCAGCGTGCGGCGCCTCTCCGTCCGCCGCGGCCGACGGGAGGTGCTGCGCGACGTGACGCTCACGGTCCGCCGCGGCGACTTCCTCGCCGTCGTGGGACCGAACGGCGCGGGGAAGACCACGCTCGTCCAGGCGATCGCCGGGCTGCTCCGCGTGCCGCGCGGGACGGTCGTGGCCGACCGCGTCGGCTTCGTCTTCCAGAACCCGGAGCACCAGTTCGTCCGGCACAGCGTGGCGGACGAACTCGCCTTCGGGCTCCGCGGCCTCCCGGCCGACGAGGTCGCCGCCCGGGTGGATGGGATGCTCGCGACGCTCGGACTGGCCGAGCAGCGGGACGCGCATCCCTTCCTGCTCTCCGGCGGCCAGAAGCGCCGGCTCTCTGTCGGAACGGCGCTCATCGCCGGAGCGCCGCTGCTCGTGCTCGACGAGCCCACCTTCGGCCAGGACCGCGCAAGAGCCGCCGAACTGCTCGGGATGCTCGCGCGACTGAACGCCGACGGCACCACCGTCGTCATCGTGACCCACGACCTCGGCCTCGCCGCGGAGTACGCCAGCCACGTCGCGATCGTCGCGGACGGCAGGCTCGCCGCCCACGGGACGGCCGCGGACGTCCTCCGCGACGACCACCTCCTGCGGCGGAACGGCCTGCGACGCCCGCCGCTCGCGACCGCGCTCAGCGCGCCGGGCGTCCCCGATCCGCTCCGGGGCGTCACCCGGCTCCGCGACCTGCCGGGCGGTGACGCGTGACGTTCCTCTCCGCCGACCCGTACGGAACCGGCGCTCCGCCGCGCGGCCGCTTCCTGCACCACCTCAACCCGCTCGCGAAGGTCGCGGCGATCCTGCCCGCGTGGATCGGCCTGCTCTTCACGCGGGACGTGCTGACCCCGCTGATCGCGATCGTGGCCGCGGTGCTGCTGCTGCTCGTGGGGGCGCGACTGCGCGCGGCGGTCGTGGTGGCGCTGCTCGTCGGCATCCCGGTCGTGGTGCTGGTGATGGCGCTGAGCTTCGGGTTCTGGACGGACCCCTCCCGGGTCGCCGACAGCATCCCGCTGTTCACGATCGGCGCGTACACCTACACGGCGGGCGCGTTCGCGATCGGACTGGCGACCGCCCTCCGGCTGACGGCCCTGGTGACGCTCGCCCTCGTCGGCGGGCTGACGACGACCGGGCCGGACCTGGCGCGGGCGCTGGTGGCGCAGCTGCGGGTGCCGTACCGGATCGGCTACACGGCGATCGCGGCGTACCGGTTCCTGCCGCGGTTCCGCAGCGAGCTGGTGGTGATCCGGCAGGCGCAGCGGGTGCGCGGGGTCGGCCGGTTGCGGGGGCCGCTGGAGGCGGTCGTCCCGCTGCTGGCGTCGAGCATCCGGCACGCCGACCGGATGGCGCTCGCGATGGAGTCGCGGGCGTTCGGCGCGCATCCCACCCGCACCGAGCGGACACCGTCCCGCTGGCGCCCCCGCGATACCCTCTTCACCGCCACCCTCTGGCTCCTCACCCTCGCGCTCTTCCTCGCCCCCTGACCCGCACCCCAGGCCGGCGAGCACAGGGAAAGTGCTCCGTTTCAGCGCGAAACGCGACACTTTTCCTGTGCTCGGCGGCCTGCACCGGCGGGAACCGGCGAGGGTCAGGCGGGACGGGCGACCTGTGCGGCCCGCTCGAGGGCGGGAAGGGCGGCGCGCAGCGCCTCCACCTGGTCCGGGTCCAGCTCGTCGAGGATGGCGGCGACGGCGCGCGCTCGGTCCGAGCGGGCGGCGAGCAGCAGCTCGATGCCCTCGTCGGTGCCGGAGACGAAGAACGAGCGGCCGTCGTCCGGATCAGGCGTGCGCTGCACGAGGCCGCGCGATTCCAGATCGGAGACCACCCGCGTGATGGTGGGGGCCGCGACTACCTCGATCGCCGCGATCTCGCTCGGCCGGAGCGGTCCGCGCCGGACGATGGTGGAGAGCGCCGACAGCTGCCCGTGGGAGAGCCCGCCCGTCGCCGAGCGGATGCGGCGGTTCAGCCGTCCGACGGCCAGGGCCAGACGACCGGGGACGTCGTTGTCGCCGGTCGTCGGCCGTCCCGTCAGTCCCGAATCCTCATGCGCGTCCCGCACCGACTTCCTCGCCCTCCTCGTGGGCCGGTCGCACGGACGCGACGGCCTCCTCATGAACATACTTGCCTCCGCCGAGGAACGACGCCACGGCGCCGATGATGCTCATGACCGCGGCCGCGATGAAGACCACCACGAGGCCGTCGTGGAAGGGGCCGGAGATCAGCTGCGGGAAGAACTCCTTGCCCGTCAGGATGCTGCCGTCCACGTGCGGGGCCTGCAGGATCCCGGTCGGGCCGAGCAGGCTCTGGATGGGGTTGTAGCCGAGGAAGGCGGCGAACAGGCTGCCCACCGGCGGGGTGTTCCCGATCTGCGCCGCGATGTTCTGCGGAACGCCGTGCGAGGTCAGCCCGGTGGTCAGGGCGGTCGGCAGCGCGACCGAGAGGCCCGCGATCATCAGCGAGAAGAAGATGCCGATGGAGAGGGAGCTTCCGGCGTTGAGGGCGACTCCAGCCATACCGGATGCGGCGCCGCGCTCGTTCGGCGGCACGCTGTTCATGATCGCCGTGCGGTTCGGCGAGGAGAACAGACCGGAGCCGATGCCGTTCAGGCCGGTGAGCAGGGCGAACTGCCAGTACTCGAAGTTCACCGGGATGAGCAGCAGGCCGACGAAGGTCGCCGCCACGAGCACCAGCCCGACCGTGGCGAACGCGCGCGACCCGAACCGGTCGGACAGCGCGCCGGAGATCGGCCCGGCGATCAGGAAGCCGATCGTGATCGGGAGCATGTAGATGCCCGCCCAGAGCGGCGTCGACTCGTAGCTGTAGCCGTGCAGCGGCAGCCAGATCCCCTGCAGCCAGATGATCAGCATGAACTGCAGTCCGCCTCGGCCGATCGCGGCGAGGAAGCCGGCGAAGATGCCGGAGGAGAAGGCGCGGATGCGGAACAGCCGCATGTCGAACATCGGTGACGGCACCTTCAGCTCGACGAACACGAAGGCGGCGAGCAGCACGAGCCCGCCGATGATCGAGCCGAGCACCCACGGGTTGCCCCAGCCCTGGGAGGAGTCGCCGTAGGGCTGGATGCCGTACGTGATGCCGGTGAGCAGCGCGATCAGGCCGATGCCGAAGGTGGCGTTGCCGAGCCAGTCGATGCGACCGGGGTTCTTCTGACCGACCTCGTGCAGCGACTTGAACGACCAGATGGTACCGATGATGCCGAACGGCACCGACACGAAAAACACCGCGCGCCAGTCGATCTCGGCGAGCACGCCGCCGAGGATGAGGCCGATGAACGATCCCGCGATGGCGGCGACCTGGTTGAGGCCGAGCGCGAAGCCGCGCTTGTTGGCCGGGAACGCGTCGGTGAGGATCGCGGTGGAGTTGGCGAACAGCATCGCGCCGCCGACCCCCTGCACGAACCGCCAGGCGATCAGCCACATCGCGCCCGGTCCCCCGCTGAACGGGTCGAGGCAGAGGGCGATCGCGGCGACGGTGAAGATGACGAAGCCGAGGTTGTAGATGCGCACG
The DNA here is from genome assembly GCF_040050925.1 of Leifsonia sp. NPDC080035. Lineage (NCBI taxonomy): Bacteria > Bacillati > Actinomycetota > Actinomycetes > Micrococcales > Microbacteriaceae > Leifsonia > Leifsonia sp. NPDC080035. The sequence continues at coordinate 909,551 of NZ_CP157390.1, forward strand.
CGGCCGAACTGGTCGCCCATCCTGCCGAACATCACGACGAGGACCGCGGTGACGAGCATGTAGCCCATCAGCATCCAGAGCAGGTACGAGACGTTGCCGGGCTCGAGCGGGTTCAGCTTGATGCCGGTGAAGATGGCGGGCAGCGAGATGATGACGATCGACGAGTTGATCGTCGCCATGAGCATGCCGAGCGTGGTGTTCGAGAGCGCCACCCAGCGGTAGTGCGGGTGGTCCTTGGTGAAGATGCCGGTACGGGGCAAGGGGAGGCGTCCTTCGTCGTGCGTTCCGTGGCGGGTGCGGAGAGATCCGGGTGATTTATATGCGTTAACTATATATCCGCGAGAGGCCGCCTGCGGCAGAGATCGGAAGCCGCTTCATGAACGTCGGGGAAATCATGAGGATTCCTCTTGCCGATCGGCAGGGTGTGGAGTAGACCGACCGTGTCACCCACCCCACCAGAAAAGAAGAAGAGGGGAATCATGTCCACAACGACGCCCACCGGTGCGCGCGAGCACGGTGGACCCCAGCCCCGAGGCCTCGAATCCACCCCTGAGTCGAGCTTCGACGGCGGCCGCTACGGCCGCATGTTCCGCGACCTACCGACGTACGACGTGGCCGACGGCTCGCTTGTCGACCTCGGCAAAGCGATGATCCAGCCGCCGGAGCCTGCCAAAGAGCTCGGCGTCCCCGACGAGGACGAGAACACCGCGAAACTCGGGGGCGAACTCCGCCTGCCCGCCGGGTACACCTACTTCGGCCAGTTCATCGATCACGACATCACCTTCGATCCGGCGTCCAGCCTCACCCGGCAGAACGACCCGAACGCCATCGTCAACTTCCGCACGCCGAAGTTCGACCTGGACTCGCTCTACGGCCGCGGACCGTCCGATCAGCCGTACCTCTACTCCGACGGCATCCACCTCGCGCTCGGCCAGTCGGTGTCGGATTCGCTCGGCGGACCGGATCTGCCGCGCGCGGCCAACGGGCGCGCCATCATCGGCGACCCGCGCAACGACGAGAACGTCATCGTCTCGCAGTTGCAGTCCGTGTTCCTGCGCTTCCACAACGCCGTGGTCGATCGCGTCGCGGCCGAGTTCCCCGGCTGGTCGGCGGCCGACCACCTGAAGCACGCGCAGCGGCTTGTGCGCTGGCACTACCAGTGGGCCGTCGTGCACGACTACCTTCCGCGACTGGTCGGCGCCGATGTCGTGGCCGACATCCTGCCCGACGAGGGCTATCTGACCTCACCCGCGACGCACGTCAGCCAGCAGCGCCCGAAGCTGCGGTTCTACCACTACCGGAAGAGCCCGTTCATGCCCCTCGAGTTCAGCGTGGCGGCCTACCGGTTCGGGCACTCGATCGTGCGACCGAGCTACTTCATCAACGGGACCGCCCGCCCCGACCCCGCGATCGACGGGGCGCAGCGCATCCCGATCTTCACTCCGGACATGAGCCACGACCGCGGTGGCCTGAACGGCTTCAAGACGCTGCCCGCGTTCTGGGGAGTGGACTGGACGTTCCTCCTCCCCCGCATCACCGGCTCCGACCCGGCCGACGCCACGCTGCCGCAGCCGAGCTACAAGCTCGACGCGGAGATCGCCACCCCGCTGAGGGCGCTTCCCGCGTCGGTCGCCGCGCCGGAGCTCGTCACGCCCGCCGGCGGTGCCGACCTCGCACAGTCGCTGGCCATCCGCAACCTGCTCCGCGGCAAGCGCCTCGGCCTGCCCTCGGGTGAGGACGTCTCGCGCGCGATGGGCATCGAGCCGCTGACGCCGACCCAGGTCTTCGACGGCGTGCACCTCGCGGAAACGACGGTGGACGACCTGAGCGGACGGACGCCCCTCTGGTACTACATCCTCAAGGAGTCGGAGGTGCGGGCCGCAGGCGAGTGCCTCGGTCCCGTCGGCGGGCGGATCGTGGCGGAGGTGCTCATCGGGCTGCTCGCCGGCGATCACCTGAGCTATCTTTCGGTGGAACCGAACTGGAGGCCGAGCCTCGGGCCCGTTGAGGGAGAGTTCACGCTCTCCGATGTCGTGAATCTCGCGCTGACGGTCGGGTAGCGCGCCTCACGCCACCACCGGCGCGTGCCGCGCGCCGAACAGCCGCAGCGCGAGGAGGTTCCAGAGCCCGGCGAACAGCAGCGCGCCCGCGACGCCGTTGAGGACACCGCCGACGACGTCCGTCGCGTAGTGCACGCCGACGTACAGCCGCGACCAGCAGACCGCGACGACGAACAGCGCGCCGACGATGCCGACGATGGTGCGCGAGAGCATGCCGTGGCACACCATGAGGAGGGCCGTGACGAGGGCGGCGGCGAAGACGACGTGACCGCTCGGGTAGCTGAGCGTCGCGGGGCTGATGTGCAGCGGATGCGTCAGGTCCGTCGTCGTCGGGCGCGGCTGGGCGACGGCGTACTTGACGATCAGGGTGGTGATCCAGCCGAAGCCCGTGACCGCGCAGACCGCGATCGCGAGCCGCCAGCCGCGGAGGAAGACCAGTACGACGAAGACGATGGCCAGCACGACGACCACCACGACAGGATGGTCGAGCTTGTCCAGGACGATCGCCACCGCATCCAGGGCGCCGGAGTGCGTGCGGTTCACAGCCGCGTCGAGGGAGGCGAAGCGCAGCGCGACGACCGCCTTGGCGGCGAACCCGAGCGCGAAGGTCAGGACGAACAGGACGATCGTCCAGATCACCCAGTGCCGGGGGATGCGGAGCAGGGCTGAGGTCACGGGGTCGGTCCTTCCGGGTCGGGAGAGGACCAGTCAACCGCGTTCCCGCTGAGCAGGCTCTAAGAATGGCGCGGGCGGCTACCGCACGATGGTGATCCCGCGCGCCGGGAACGACGCCGGCAGCTCGGCGAGCAGGCTGTAATGCGTGCCGTCCCCGACGTCGGCGCCGCGAAGCCAGGCCCTGCTGTAGCCGGGCGAGCTGGCGTAGTCGACGACGATGAGATCGTGCGGCTCCGATCCGCCGGCGATGGTGACGACGCGCGCGGTGCCGGAGCCGGCGGGGCCGTCGAGCACGGCGCGGTAGCGGCCGTGGACGCCGTCTGCGGGCGACGCGGCATCGAGTTCGGCGGAGGTGATGCGGAGCACGGTGGGGACGGCGATGTCGGTCATGGCGACTCCTTGCGGTGGATGTGGGCGGAACAAGATGTGGGCGGGGAACCGTCATCGGTGTGGGACGGCTCCCCGCCCGGCTCCGGCGGCGCGTGGACGTGCGCCGTGCACTCCGGAGCGGTCGGTCACCAGCGGCGCTCCACCTCCTCGACGTGCCCGAACACGCCGGAGAAGGCGATCTCCTCGCCGGTGAGACGGATGCGGCCCTCGTAGTGGCCGAAGCAGCTGTCGGCGCGGCTCTTGACGATCCACCGGTCGAACAGGTGCTGCGAGTGGTGCTCGGGCCGGAACGTGATCTGGACGTCTGGGCCGGCGATCGTCCACGGCGCCGTCCAGTTCTGCGGGTCGTAACGCCAGTCCAGGTGGTTCTGGATCTTGTGCAGGCGACCGTCCAGCCGCACCCAGTTCTCGGACGACGGCGTGCCGTCCGTCCACTTGCCGCCGAGCTGCAGGCCGAGCGCCCGGCCGTCGCTCGTTCGACCGACGCCGGCGCCCCAGTTCCAGAACGTGAAGTACGGCCAGCGCCCTCGGCCGCGGTCGTGCACGGCAGTCGCGGTGTGCGGCTCGATCCGGTGGGTGACCCCGTCGACGACCGCGACGCCCTCCGCCGCCAGGCTGTTGTCTTTCTTCGTGTATTGGAAGGCGCGCGTGCTCCACGGCACCACGACACCCATCGATTCGTGGTCGGGAGCGGCCAGCACCCGGATGTCCGCCTGGATGCGCGGGGACTCCGCCTGGATGCGCGTCCCGGTCCCCTGCGGAGTGAAACGCACCAGCACGTCCTTCCGGCGCGCCTCCATCGGCGCGGTGTTGTGCTCGTCGCGCATCCCGCCCGGTCCCGGGAACCAGGTGTTTCCGCCCTGGCGGATCTCGGCGTAGCGCTCGCGGTCTGCGAAGGTCGCCGACACGTTCGCGCGGTAGTCGTGGTGCGAGATGTTGAAGGTGAGGATGGCGTCCGGCGTGGTGATCGCCCAGTACTCGAAGCGCTTGTTGCGGCCCCAGCCGGGCAGCCCGGTGCGGTGCAGCGCCCTCCGCGTCCAGCCGACGGCGTCGGGGTTGAGGGCGCCGTCCGGACGGCACAGATCGACGGGCACGACGATCTCGCGCTCGGCGATCCTCTCGCCTCCGGGCGCGACGGCGCGCAGGGGTAGTCTCACGGGAACCTCTCTCTCGCGGGTGCGGTGTTGTGCGCGGCGACGCGCGGAACGGATCGGGTCAGCCCTTGGTCGCGCCGTCGGCGAGGCCGCGGATCAGCCACTTCTGGACGACGAGCGCGAGCACGACCACGGGGATGACGGTCAGCATCCCGGCCGCGGCGAGCGCGCCCCAGTTGGCCCCGTGCTCGGTGTCGCCGACCATCCCGGCGATCGCCACCGGGACGGTCGTCGCCTTGCGGTTGGTGAGGACGAGCGCGAAGAGCAGCTCCTCCCACGCCAGGATGATGCTGAAGATGAACGTGGAGATCAGGCCGGGGGCGGAGATCGGCACGATGATGCGGAAGAAGGCGCCCATCCTGGAGCAGCCGTCGAGCATCGCGGACTCCTCGAGCTCCTTCGGCAGCGCCAGGAAGAAGCCCCGCATCAGCCACATCACGTAGGGGATGACGAACGAGCAGTAGGCGAGGATCAGCGTGATGTGGGTGTCGGTGATCCCGAGTGTCCTGGCGACCAGGAACATCGGGACGGCGAGCGCGATCGGCGGCACCCCGCGGGAGGCGAGGATGAGCACGCCGATCGTCGCGGCGCCCCGGATGCGCAGCCGGGCCAACGCGTAGCCCGCCATCGCCCCGGCGACCAGCGACACCAGTCCGGCGCCGAGCGCGACGATGACGGTGTTCACCATCTTCGGGCCGAGGCCCTGGTTCACCCAGGCGTCGATGTACTGACTGATCGTCGGGTCGAAGAAGATGGTCGGCGGCACGGTGAAGATGTCGCGCTGGAACTTGAACGACGTGATGAGCATCCACACCAGGGGCAGCATGAAGAGGATGCACACGACGACGCCCGCCCAGACCCGGGCGCGGTGGCCGCTGCGGCGGCGGCGCTGCGCGGGGCGCTCGCTGCGGATGTCCCGGTGCGACGGTGCAGTGGCCGGCCGTTCTGCGGTGGCGGTCATACCCGGTCCTCCAGCTTCTTGCTCCCCCACAGGAACACCAGCGTGAGCACCGTCGTCAGCACCAGCACGATGACCGCCATGGCCGAGGACTCGCTGAACCGGAGCAGTTGGAAGGCCTGCTGGTAGATGTAGAGGTTGACGACGTCCGTGGCCTGGCCCGGGCCTCCGTTCGTGGTGGTCAGGATGATGTCGAACATCTTCACGGCGCCGAGCCAGCGCACGATGAAGGTCGCGGCGATGATCGGCGCGAGCATCGGGAGACTGATCCGCCAGAGCGTCTGCCACCAGTTCGCCCCGTCCACCTGCGCCGCCTCGAAGACGTCCTTCGGCAGGGCGAGAAGTGCGGCAGAGGCGATCAGCACGACGAACGGCACCGATCGCCAGGTGTCGATGATGACCACGCTGATCATGGACATCGTCGCGTCGCCGAACCAGTTGATCGGCGGCAGGCCGACGAGCGAGGTCGCCCAGCCGACCACGCCCCAGAGCGGGTCGAGCAGCATCTTCCAGATGCCGCCGGAGACGACAGGGGCGACCACCATCGGGATGAGGAAGAGGGCGCGGACGACGCCGCGCCCCCTCCACTCGGCGTTGAGCAGGAAGGCGATCGCGAACCCGAGCACGATCTGCAGCGGCAGCGCGAGCACCAGGTACACGCCCGTCACGACGAGCGAGTTCTGGAACCTCTCGCTGCCGAGCGCCTTCGTGTAGTTCTCCAGCCCGACGAACTGGGACGGGGAGAAGGTGCTCAGGTCGAACGATGAGAAGCTGATCTGCAGGGTGTACAGCAGCGGGTAGGCGAGCACGGCCACCAGCAGCACGGTCGCGGGGATCATGAACGACCAGCGGCCGAGCACATCCCGCATCCGCGCCGAGCGGCGGGACGGCAGCGTCTTCCGCTTCGAGAGCGCGATCGTCATCCGCCTACTCCGCCAGCAGTTCGTCGATCTGGCTCTCGGCCTTCTTCAGCGCCTGGGCGCTGGAGATCTGGCCGAGCACCGCCGCGCTCGTCTGGTCGGCGAGCGCCTGCTGGATGGCGTTGGACTGCGGCGAGCGCGGCCGCCACATCTCGCCCTTCGCGGCCACGTCGTACGCGTTCTGCAGGGTCGAGAACACCGGCGCGAGCCACGGCTGACCCGGGGTGGAGGCGAGAGTGGACTTGCGGGCGGGGAACGAGCCGAACGTGTCGGTGCACCACTTCTCGCCGTCCTTGGAGCTCATCCACTGCAGGAACGTCCAGGCCGCCTCCGGATGCTTCGAGTTCTTGAACACGGCACCGCTCCAGATGCCGCGGTGCGTGCTCGCGCTCTTCGAGCCGACCGGCATGGTCTGGATGCCGACCTGCTCGGGGGTGAGCTTGGTCACCGCCGGGTCGACGGCCGCCGACTTGTACGCGCTGCCCCAGGTGAAGATCGTGGCGATCTTGCCCTGGCGGAAGGCGTCGAGTGGCTCCGTGTAGTTGTAGGCCTGCGCACCGGGAGGGGCGTACTTCAGCAGGTCCACCTGCGTCTGCAACGCGGCGGCGCCTGCCTTGGTGTCGAAGGCCGGTTTCATGTCGTCGGTGAAGAGCTTCCCGCCGTTCGAGTTGAGCACGGCCTGCCAGAACGGCGGCGACAGCACGCCCTTCTGCCAGGTGAGGCCGACCGCCCAGGAGTCGGTCTTGCCGTCGCCGTTCGTGTCCTGTACGAGCTTCGGCGCCTCATCCAGATACTGGTCCCAGGTGAGCTCCGGGGTCGGCGCGTCGAGACCGGCTTTGGCGTAGAGGTCCTTGTTGTAGAACATCAGCAGCATGTTGGAGCGCAGCGGGACACCGTACTGGCCCCCGTTCCACTCGCTCGCCGCGAGCGGGGCGGAGTTGAAGTCGGACCAGTCGTAGTCCTTCTCGGTCCAGGAGCCGGCGTCCTTCTTGAGGTCGAGCAGCACGCCGGCCTGCGCCATCTGCGGGGTCCACGGGTCGTCGAGCGTGATCAGGTCGTACTGCGGGTCGGTGTCCGTGCCGTTGAGCATCCCCTTGGCGAGCAGGTCGTCGTAGGGGGTCGAGTCGATCGTGACGTCGATGTACGGGTACTTCTTGTTGAACTCGGGGACGAGCTGCTCCTGCCACTGCTGGGCGAACGCGTCGTTGGACATCATGGTGATCGCGACGTGCTTCTCGGCGGTGCCGAGACCGCCGCCGTCGGCGGCCTTCGTGCCGCCGTCTTCGCCGCTGCACGCGGTGAGCGCAGCGGCCGTTGCCGTGAACGCTGCGGCGATGCCGAGCAGCCGGCGCACCCGGGGGGAACGGGTCATGGTTTCATCTCCTCGTCGTTGTGGAAGATCCGCGACCGGGACCGTGGAGCGGGGGTGCATCACGCGATCGCAGATGCCACTCAATCAGCATTACCGAAATATTGCAACGTGGAAACATCACAATATTGCAACGTGGAAACAGCGTGTCACTCTCTGCTGCACGTCACCGCCGTTACGATGACCGGGTGACGACCGAAACTCCGCCACCGGGGCGCCGACCGAACGGGCCGCCGACGCTCAAGGATGTGGCGGCGGTGGCCGGCGTCTCCTACCGCACCGTCTCCAACGTCGTGAACGGGCACCGGTACATCAGCCAGGCGACCCGCGACAAGGTGGAGGCGGCGATCGCCGAGCTCGACTACCGCCCGCAGCTGGCGGCGCGGCAGCTGCGCAGCGGGCGCAGCAACCTGCTGACGCTCTCGGTGCCGTTCGTGTCGCATCCCTACTTCGCGCAGCTGGCCCACGCGGTCGTCGGGCAGGCGGAGACGTTCGGCTACGACGTCGTCATCGACGAGACCCGCGGCATCCTGGAGCGGGAGCTGCGGGTGGCAGGCGGGTTCCGGGCCATCCTGACCGACGGCATCCTGTTCAGCCCACTCACCATCGACCTCGAGCGCTTCGAGGCGGAGCGGGGACCGACGCCGCTGGTCCTGCTGGGCGAGCGGTTCCGCAGCGACCGGATCGACTCGGTGGTCGTGGACAACGTCGGCTCGACCAGTGAGGTCACCCGGACAATGCTCGACGACGGCCGCACGCGTCTGGCGTTCCTCGGCGACGTGGAGCGAGGCACGGTCGGAGCGGCGCCCGCGGATCTGCGTCTCGCCGGCTTCATGCGCGCGCTCGACGCCGCCGATCTCTCCCCCGTCCGCGTCGTCTCCGTCTCGCAGTGGGACCAGGTGAACCCGGAGGGCGACTACTCGCGCCAGGAGGGCTACGACCGCACCAGCGAGCTGATCGCGTCCGGCGTCTCGATCGACGGCCTGGTCTGCGCGAACGACCTGCTCGCGATCGGTGCGCTGCGGGCGTTCCGCGAACACGGGGTGCGCGTTCCGGAGGATGTGGCGGTCGTCGGCTGGGATAACACGGCCGAGGCCGCGTTCTCCGCCCCGAGCCTGACAACGGTCGCCCCCGACATGGACGAGCTGGCCCGCCTCGCGATCACCGCGATGCTCCGCCGCCTCGACGAGCCGGACAGCGAGCCGCAGACCATCCCCGCCCCGTACGCCGTCGTCCGCCGCGACTCGACCGGCCGCGCGTAGCCGGCTCCCGCCGCTGTCCGCCGAAGGAGGTGGCTTAGGACCCGGCAGCGTAGGCGGCGCGCAGGGCGTCGAGCACGGCGCGGACGCGGGAGGCGCTCAGCTTCTCGACACTGCGGTCGGCAGTGAGGAGACCGTTCAGCTCGTCCTCGACATCGGAGAGCTGCGTGTAGACGATCGCCGAGAGGCCGGCCCGCACCGCGGGCAGCACCTCGTCCCGGTGCAACCGCTCGAAGGCGTCGCCGAGCGCGGCCGTGCTGCGCAGGCGCCGGTAACCGAACTCGCGGTCGCTGTGGCCGTGCCCAGGGACCCGGTGGCTGTATCCCCCGTACTCGGACACCGCGACCGCCCGACCGTCCCGTCCCCACGACCGGCGCGGGCGGATGCGGCGGAAGTAGACGTGCAGGCTCCGCAGGTCCCCGCCGCCCTGGTCGTGCCAGCCGCTCGCGTGGTCGACCAGCCGGTCCTGGTCGAGCGCGCGGATGCGGTCCACCGCATCCAGCGCGTCGAACTGCCCCCAGCCCTCGTTGAACGGCACCCAGCACACGATGGACGGCGCCGCGGCGAGCAGCGTCACCGTGCGGTCCAGTTCCTCCTGGAACTCCCGGCGCCCCTGGGCGTCCTGTCTGCCGAAGGCGCGGTGCCGACGGTCGGAGAGCCGCAGCGGCGTGAGCACCGGCGCAGTGATGACGAGCGGGTTGTAGCGGCGGCCGCCGTTGACGAGGTCCTGCCAGACCAGCATCCCGAGCCGGTCGCAGTGGTGGTACCAGCGCAGCGGCTCCACCTTGATGTGCTTGCGCAGCATCGTGAAGCCGTGCTCCTTCATCGCGAGGATGTCGCGCACGAACGCGTCGTCCGACGGCGGGGTGTAGAGCCCATCCGGCCAGTACCCCTGGTCGAGCACGCCGGCGTGAAAGTACGGCTCGCCGTTGAGCGTCAGTCGGGGGACCCCCGCGGCATCGGGCGCGACCGACACGGTCCGCATCCCCGTGTAGCTGCGCACGCGGTCGGCACCGGCGGTGACGGCGACGTCGTACAGGAACGGGTCACCAGGGCTCCACAGTCGCGGCTCGGGGATGCCCAACCGGATCGGACGGCCCGCGCGACCCGCGGCACGAGCGATGAGGGACCCGGCGGCCGACACCTCCACCGAGACATCGACGTCCTCGTTCGTCGTGACCGTCACCTCCAGCACCCCGTCGTCGAGCAGCGTCCGGTAGTCGACGCGCTCCACGCGCACCGCGGGCACCGCCTCCATCCACACGGTCTGCCAGATGCCGGACTGCGGCGTGTACCAGATCCCTCCCGGCCGCAGCGACTGCTTGCCCCGGGCCCGGAACCCCGCGTCGCTCTCGTCGCGTACCGCGACCGTGATCTCGTGCGGGCCCGGATCCGCGAAGGTGTCCGTCACGTCCAGGGCGAAGGGCCAGTAGCCGCCGCGATTCGCACCGACCGGGCGACCGTCGACGAAGACCTCGCAGTCCTGGTCGACCGCGCCGAACTGCAGGATCAACCGGTCGCCGGCGGCACGAAAGCCCTGCGGCAGCGTGACGGCGCGGCGATACCAGAGCGTCTGCCCCGGGAGCAGCCGCCTGCCGACTCCCGACAGGGGCGCCTCCGGGGAGTACGGGACGAGGATCTCCCCGTCCCACGGCGCGGGCGCCCTGCCGTCGGTGATCGCGTAACCCCAGGCGCCGTTGAGGCAGAGGTAGCTGTCGCGCGCCAACTGCGGGCGCGGGTACTCGGGCAGCGGGATGGCGTCGTCCACACGGGTCCTCTCCGACGGATGTTGCAACGTTGAAACATCCCCAATGTACACAATCGGGACGACGTCTTTGCACGCGGGGACGCCAGCCAGCTAGAGTCGGGCCTCGTGACGTCATTTCAACGTGGAAATGCACCCCGAACGCAACCCGCTCCTCCCCGACGCCTCGGACGCCTCGGCCCGCGGACGTGGACCGCCGTCGTCCTCGTCGGCTTCGCCGGCCAGCTCGCCTGGACCGTCGAGAACATGTACCTCAACGTCTTCGTCTACGACACCCTCAGCACCGACCCGACGGTGATTGCGACGATGGTCGCGCTCAGCGCCGTCGCCGCAACGCTGGCCACGCTCATCGCGGGCGCATGGTCGGACAGAACCGGCCGCCGCCGCGTCCTCATCGCCGGGGGCTACGTCGCCTGGGGGATCAGCACGGCCGCGTTCGGCTTCGTCGGCGCGGCGGGCACGGATACCGGAGCGGGCGCCGCTCAGGCCGGCCCTCCCGCGGCCGCGACCGTCGCGATCGGCGGCGTCGTCGCCATCATCCTGCTCGACTGTCTGATGAGCGCCATCGGGTCGTCCGCCAACGACGCCGCTTTCATGGCGTGGGTCACCGACTCCACGACACCCGCGAACCGTGGCCGCGTCGACGGCGCGCTCGCGGTCATGCCGTTACTCGGGATGCTCGTCGTCTTCGGCGCGCTCGACGGCCTCACCCGCGCGGGCGACTGGCGGCTCTTCTTCGGCATCGTCGGCATCGCGACGACGATCACGGGCGTTCTCTCCTGGTTCCTGGTCCGCGACCGCGGTATCGCCGCCCCCTCCTCGGACCGCCTTCTCGCCGCGACCGTCCACGGCCTGCGTCCGTCGGTCATCCGACGGCAGCCCGTGCTCTACCTCACCCTCGCGATCTGGGCGGTCGTCGGGATCAGCTCCCAGGTGTTCCTGCCGTACGTGATCATCTACCTCGAGCGCACGCTCCGCATCGAGTCGTACGCGCTCCTGCTCGGTGTCGTGCTCATCCTCGCCTCCGGCCTCAGCGTCCTGGCCGGCCGGCTGATGGACCGCATCGGCAAGCTGCCCACCCTGTCGATCGCGGTCCCGGTCTTCGCAGCCGGGCTTGTCGGGATGGCGTTCGTGCACGAGTTCCTCCCCGTCACGATCGCCGCCACTGTCATGATGACGGGCATGATGACCTCCATCGCCGCCGTGTCCGCACTCTCCCGGGACGCGACCCCGATCGGCCGCGCCGGCGGGGTTCAGGGCTTGCGGATGCTGCTTGCCGTCATGGTGCCGATGGTCATCGGGCCGTTCATCGGAGCCGCCGTGATCGCCGGCAACCCGCAGCACTACGTCGACCTGGGCCAGACGCTTCCGGTGCCGGGACCGGGGATCTTCCTGGCCGCGGCCGTCGTGCTGGTGCTCGTGATCCCGTTCGCGTGGTTGCGCGCCCGGGCGGTGCGCGGGGCGGCCGGAGAGACGGAGGCGCCGGCATGACCGAGCGCGAACTCACCGCACCCGTCGCCCTCTGCCTCCCGGACGGCCGGCTGAACCGGGCCGCCGTCGGCTGGAGTCGCACTCCGCTGCACGACACGTCCGGCATCGGTGGGCGGCACGGCTGGGGGCGCAACAAGCGCTGGGAGTACTGGGCGATCACCTCGCCGACGCACCTGGTCGCCATCACCGTGTCCTCGCTCGACTACTCCGGCGTCCACTCGCTCATGGTCCACGACCGGGCGAGCGGGGAGACGATCGAGCACGGCACGGTGGCGCCGCCCTGGGTCCGTCCCGAGCTGCCCGCATCCCTCGGCACCGGGCGTGCGCACGCGGTCGCCCGCGGGCTGGAGCTCACGATCGAGGAGACGGAGGCGGGCACGCGTCTCCGCGCCCACAGCGACGACGTCGACATCGACGTGCTCGCCGCGCTGCCTCCCGGCCACGAGCGCCTCGGCGTCGTGGTCCCGTGGAGCGACCGCCGCTTCCAGTACACCGTCAAGGATGTGGCCCGCCCGGCGACGGGCACGGTGACCGTCCGCGGCGCCGCCACGACGCTCGCCGACGGCGACACCTGGAGCGTGCTCGACCACGGTCGTGGCCGCTGGCCGTACCGGATGCGCTGGAACTGGGGCGCGGCGTCCGGGGTTCAGGGCGGCGCCGTCCTCGGCCTGCAGCTCGGCGGCCGCTGGACCGACGGCACCGGGAGCACCGAGAACGCGACCGTGCTCGACGGCAGGCTGCACAAGATCCACGACACCCTGGAGTGGACGTACGACGAGGACGACTGGCTGCGGCCGTGGCGCATCCGCGGCGGCGAGGTGGACCTGGTCTTCGAGCCGTTCTGGGACCACGTCAGCCGCACCGAGCTCGGCGTCGTGGGCAGCCGCGGTCACCAGTGCTTCGGCCACTACTCGGGCACGGTCCCCACGGTCTCCGGCCCGCTGCTCGTGGACGGCCTCCTCGGCTGGGCCGAAGACGTCCGCAACCGCTGGTGACCCCGCCTCCCCACCCGCCGAGTACGGAGATGATCTGCGTACTCGGCCGTTTCGGGGCGACTTTCTGCGTACTCGCCGGGGGAGGTGTGGATAAGTGGACGGGGGGTCAGAGGCGGAGGGACGAGGGGCGAGGCAGGCCGATGTCCTCGAGGAGGTCGCCGAGCATCCGGTCCAGCTCGTAGCCGGCCTGCGTGATCTTGTTGCTGCCGAAACCGACGAGGGCACTGCTCGGCTGCTCGACGGTCAGGACCGTCCGCGCCGGGCCGCGCGCGTGCAGCACCAGCCGCATCGGCGTGTGGAGCAGCGCGCCGGGATCGTGGCGGAACATCCTCGCCGCCGTCAGATAGTCACCGATCAGGTAGGCGGCGCTCGGGATGTCCGCACCGCCCACCCGCATCACCGCCGTCGGGTCGTCGCTGAGGAACCGCACAAGGCGGTGGGATCCCGGCCCCGCCAGCTCCCGCGTCAGCCGCGACCAGTCGGCGCCGTCGTCGAGCAGCCGCCGCAGCGCCGCGACGTCCAGCGGTGGCACCTCGGCCTCGAGCGAGCGGCGGAGGGTGTCGAACGGGACGTCCGCCTCCAGCTCGATGCGGGTGACGGTCGCCGGGATCAGACGCTCGGTCGCGCGGTAGGCCATCCCTCAATTGTGATCCCTCGGCCGCCGCGCATACGCTCGATCGCATGAGCATCGAACCCGGCCGGGAGGCGAGCTACTTCGTCCGCATCCGCGACGGCGTGTACCGCCCCACCTCGCACGTCGGCGGCGCCTGGGACCCGCAGGAGCAGCACTTCAGCCCGGTCGGCGGGCTGATCGTGCACGAGCTCGAACGGGAGCTGAGCGACCGGCTCGCCTCCGGGATGCTGATCGGCAGGGTGAGCTTCGACATCCTCGGCCGCATCGCCCACGACGACATCGAGCTGACCGTGCGGACCCTGCGACCCGGTCGCACCATCGAGCTGGTGGAGGCGGTGGCCACGATCGGCGGCCGCGCCACCGTATCGGCGCGCGCCTGGCTGATCGCCTCGGAGGACACGTCCGCCGTCGCCGGGACCGACTGGACGCCGCTGCCCGACCCCGAGACGCTGACGACGCGCGCGATGACGGACACCTGGACCGGCGGCTACATCGCGTCCATCGACGCCCGCGAGATCACACCACACCGCCCAGGGCGGGCCGCCGCCTGGATCTCCACGGACGTCCCGCTCGTGGCGGGCGAGCAGGCGGGCGCGCTGGCGTCGTTCGTCGCGCTCATCGACACGGCGAACGGGATCGCGGTGCGCACGCACCCGGAGACGTGGATGTTCCCGAACCTCGACCTGACCGTCCACCTGTTCCGTCAGCCGAGGGGACGCTGGGTCGGGCTGGACACGACCGTGTCGTTCGGACCGACCGGCCAGGGCCTCACCAGCTCACGACTGCACGACGAGACCGGGCCGGTCGGGACGGCCGAGCAGATCCTGACGGTGCGCCCGCTGCCCGGCGCGGCGGGCTGAGCCGGCCGTCGGGCGGCTCACATCTGCGCCGAATGTCGGTTATCAGCGCGGCGCGACCGACATGTGTGCCGAATGTGCGCCCGCGAACGGGCCTCGCGCGGGGCGCCGCGCCTCAGGCCGAGCGCGCCAGCCGCGTGCCGACGACCTCGCCGTGCGAGTCGATGTATGAGTGCACCGACTCGTGGATGTGGAACTGCGTGTGCGACAGCCGCGCCTCCCGCGAGTGCAGCAGGTCGCGGGCGGCGGACCGGCGGGCGCGGATGCGCTGCAGCGAGACGAAGGCGCCGATGAGCACGCCCGCCGCGGCGACGGTGGCGACGGACTCCGCGATCTCGGGCCAGAAGGCGGGGAGACCGGCGGCCAGCGCGACGGCGAGCGCCGCGGCGATGCCGATGAGCAGGATGAGCGAGACGACGACCGTCCGGCGGGCGAGGGCCGCGCGGCTGGTCGCGAGCAGCGCCACCGCGGCGGCGGTCTCGCGCTCATGCTGACGGCGGCGCTCCTTCGCCCAGTGCAGGTCGCGCTCGTGGCGTCGGGCGAGCCTCTGGGCTTGGTCGCGGGCGTGGTCGTAGGCGTGCGTGTTCACAGCGTGTCCTTCGGGTAGACGTGACTGCTCTCCGTACGGCGCCGGGTGCGCGCGTGCGGGTGGTGCGCTGGTTCGGGTGGTGCGCTGGTGCGTGTCGGGTGGTGCGCGGTGCTCGGGTGGTGCGCGGTCCTGGCCCTGCGACGACGCGCCGGGGAGTAGGACAGCCCCGAGCATAGCTAGAAACCGCCGTCTGTGGGCCATATGGAGGACACGAATTTGTACCCCACTTCGGGCGACACGCCTCACGCACGAAACCGGCATCCCAACGCGCGAGTCCGCAGATTATCCGCGTACTCGGCGGTTTTCGCGCGACTTTCTGCGCACTCGACGGGTGCTAAGGCCGGAGGAGGACCTTGCCGCGCCGGCCGGAACGAGCGGCGGCCTCGGCCGCGCCCCGCACGTCGGCGAACGCGAACGTCTCCTCAACGGGGAGGGTGATCGCACCCGACAGGGCGGCGCGGATCAGCTCGCCGAACAGCTCCGCGCGCTTCTCCGGCGCCATCGCCGCGCTCACCTTGCTGCCCCAGAAGCCGCGCACCACGGCCTGCTTGAAGATCAGGTCACCGGAGGACAGCTGCATCCCATCGGAGCCCATCGCGCCGAACGACACCAGCGTGCCGCCCTCGGCGAGCAGCGCCAGCAGCTCGCCGCTCGACTCGCCGCCCACCGAATCCACGGCCGCGACGATCGGCGAACCGCCCGCGAGCTCGCGGACGCGATCGCGCCAGCCATCGTCGGAGGTCGCGACGAGGTGGGGGATGCCCTGCGCGCCGAGGTCGTCCGCGTCGCGCTGACGGCGCACCAGCCCGATCACGGTCACGCCGCGGGACACGGCGAACTGCGCGAGCAGCCGCCCGACGGCGCCGTTCGCCGCGTTCTGGAGCACCACATCCCCGGCCTTCACGTCGAGGAAGTCGAGCAGGCTGAGTGCGCTGAACGGCATGGAGACGAGCTGGGATGCCGTCTCGTCGCCGATCCCGTCCGGCACCGGGATGAGCCCTGCCGCGCCGGTCACGAACGCCTCGGCCCAGACGCCGAACGTGCCGCCGGTGACGACGCGCTGCCCGACGGCCACCGAGTCGACGCCCTCGCCGAGCGCATCCACGATGCCGACCGCCTCCGTGCCCGCGCCCGCAGGGAGCTCCGGCTTGAAACCGTAGGTGCCGCGGATCGTCCACAGGTCGTGGTTGTGGATGGGGCTGAGCACGGTGCGCACGCGCACCTGGCCCGGTCCCGGCTCCGGCAGGGGCCGCTCCTCGACGTCGAGGACCCGCGCCGGGTCGCCGAACTGGTGCTGGACGATTGCGCGCATCGCGCTCACTTCCCTTCGAACGCCCGCTGGAGGAGCGTGTCGTAGTCGCGTTTGGCCGCCGCGTGCGCCGCGGCTCCTGCCTCGGTGATCCCGACGAAGAGCGCCCGCCTGTCGTAGTCGCAGGTGTTGCGCTCGACGAGCCCCGCCTTCACCAGCCGGTCGACGATGCGCGAGAGCGCGCTCTGTGTCATCGGCGTCACGTCGACGAGATTGCGCATGGTGCAGCCCTCCGACACGTAGCCGGCGACGGCGTCGAGGACCTCGAACTCGCTGAGCCCGAGCTGGTGGGTCTGCTGCAGAGTGCGCTCCAGCTCCGCCGCGGTGTTCAGGTAGGTGACCTGCAGCTCCCGCCAGCGGGCCGAGACGTCGACCGTGGTGTTCACGGGCGTCAGCCTACCTCGCATCCATGAGAATTAAATGAATGTGCATACTTTGCTGACACAATCTATTCCGTGTCATATAGTTGCCGGGTGCTGAACTCCGACACCGCATCCCGCCCCGCCGTCTCCGGCGCGATCGGCGGCTCCGGCCGCCTCCGCTGGTCGCGCGCCCGCTGGCTCCTGCTGCTCGCCACGTGCATCGTGATCGCCCTGGACGGCCTCGACGTCTCGATGGTCGGCGTCGCCCTGCCCTCCATCGGCAAGGAGCTGGGCCTCGAGACCGGCTCGCTCCAGTGGATCGTCTCCGGCTACGTCCTCGGCTACGGCAGCCTGCTGCTGCTCGGCGGCCGTCTCGCCGACCTGCTCGGCCGCCGGTCCGTGCTCCTGATCGCCCTCGCCGTCTTCACCGTCGCGTCGCTCGCGGGCGGCCTGTCCGCCGACGCCGGGCTGCTGATCGCCAGCCGCTTCGTGAAGGGCGTCGCGGCCGCGTTCACCGCCCCGGCCGCCTTCTCCCTCATCACCACGAACTTCGAGGAGGGACCGGAGCGCAACCGCGCCATCTCGATCTTCACCACGTTCGCGGCCAGCGGCTTCTCGCTCGGCCTGATCATGAGCGGCCTGATGACCTCGCTCAGCTGGCGGTGGACGTTCCTGTTCTCCGTGCCTCTCGCGGTCCTGGCCCTGGTCCTCGGCTTCTTCTTCATCCCCAAGGACGCCCGCGAACGCGGGGCCGGGCACGACATCCCCGGCGCCGTGACGCTGGCGCTCGGGATGCTCACGCTCGTCTACACGGTGGTCTCCGCTCCCGGCGCCGGCTGGGGATCGCTCCAGACGGTCGCGGGCTTCGTGATCGCGGCCGTCCTGCTCGCGGCCTTCATCGTGCTGGAGCTGCGGGTGCACAGCCCGCTGATCCGGTTCGGGATATTCCGGGTCGCCGCCGTGCTGCGCGCCAACCTGGCAGCCATCACGCTGTTCGGCTCCTACGTCTCCTTCCAGTTCGTGCTGACGCTCTACCTGCAGGATGTGCTCGGCTGGAGCCCGCTCAGCATGGCGCTCGCCCTGCTGCCGACCGGCCTGGTCGTCGCCTTCAGCGCACCGTTCACCGACCGCCTCATCGACCGGTTCGGCCCGGCACCGCTGATCGTGCTCGGGCTCGGGGCGCTGTCCGCCGGCTACCTGCTGTTCCTGCGGCTCGGCACCTCTCCCGTCTACTGGACGGACATCCTGCCGTCGGTGCTGCTGCTCGGCGTCGGCTTCGGGATCGGCTTCCCGTCCATCCAGGTGCAGGCCACGACGGGCGTGACGGACGACGAGCAGGGCCTCGCTGCCGGGCTCGTGCAGACCAGCGCGCAGGTCGGCGGCGCGCTCGCCCTCGCGGTGACGACCGCGCTGATCTCGGGCGGCACCGAGGGATCGGGCGCGGCGGCGCAGCTCGATCACTTCCGGCCCGGCCTCTACCTGAGCGCAGCGCTGGCCGTGGCCGGTCTCGCGATCGCCGCAGCCCCGCGCCGTCGCCGCGCTGGCCGGGGCGCGCCGGGTCGGGAGGACGTCGCGCTCGACACGCCGCAGGCGTGACGGGAAGGGAGGAGTCCCCGGGCCGACCGGCTCGGGGGTTCCTCCCTTCTCTGCATCAGTCGAACTGCGCCGGACCGCTGAGGGCGGGAGGCGCCGCCCGGAAGAACCGGGTGCGCCAGAGCAGGTAGACCAGGCCGATCGCCACCCACACGGCGCCGACCACCATCGCGCTGGTGTCCAGGCTGAACCACAGCGCCACGTTGACCGCGACGCCCAGCACCGGCAGCACGACGAACCCGAGCGCCTTCCGCCAGCCCCGCTCCTTCACGTACCGGGTGTAGGTGAAGATCACCGACAGGTTCACGAAGATGAACGCCACGAACGCGCCGAAATTGATCAGGGATGCCGCCTTGTTCAGGTCGAGGAACACCGCCGTGCAGGCGAGCGCCGCGATCAGGAGCACGTTCGCGGCCGGCACGCCCGCGCGGTTGAGCGAGCCGAAGAACCGCCGTGGCAGCGCGCCGTCGCGACCCATCGCGAACAGCAGCCGCGCGGCGCTCATCTGCTGCGTGATGCCGCAGCCGAGAACCGCCACCATGTAGCCGCCGATGAAGACCGCCTGGAACGCCGCTCCCCCGATGTACTTCGCGATCTCCGGCGACGCGCCGACGATGTTCCCGACGGCCGACACGTCCGGGAAGAGCACCTGCATCACGTAGGTGACGCTCACGAAGAAGAGTCCGGCGACGCCGACGATGATGAGGATGGCGCGCGGGATGTCCCTGCGCGGCCGCTCCGCCTCCTCCGCCAGGGTGCTCACGGCGTCGAAGCCGAGGAAGGACAGCGCAAGGATGGCCGCGCCCGACGCGATCGCCGGGACGTCCAGGTCGGCCGAGAAGAACGGCGCGACCGAGAAGGCCGAGCCGTTCGCCCCCTCCACGATATTCTTGACCGTGAAAACGACGAACGCGACAGCGACGACCACCTGGATGCCCACCAGGATCACGTTCACCTTGGCCGCGATCCTCACCCCGATGAGGTTCAGGACGGTGCACACCACGATCGTGGACACGATCCACACCCAGGCGGGCACGTCGGGGAAGGCCGCCGTCATATAGATGGAGGAGAGCAGCGCGTTGATCATCGGCAGCAGCAGGTAGTCGAGGGTGGCCGCCCAGCCGACCAGGAAGCCGAGGTGCGGGTTGATCGCCTCCCGCGTGTACGTGTACGCGGAACCCGCCCGCGGGTAGAAGCGGACCATCTTCGCGTAGCTGAGCGCGGTGATCAGCACCGCGACGAGCACGAGCAGGTAGGACAGCGGGACGTGCCCGTGCGTGATGTCGGCGACGATCCCGAAGGTGTCGAACACCGCGAGCGGTGCCATGTAGGCGAGGCCGAGGAACACGATGTGGCGCAGCTTCAGGCTGCGGCGCAGTCCCGTCTGCGGGTCGGCGGGCGATTCGGCGGAGCGGGTGGGGGCGATGGCGGGGTCGAGCTGGGACACGGGTGTTCCTTTCGCGACGGCGGGAGAGGAGGCGCGGGGTGCGGGAGGGCGGATCAGTGCGCGGCGGCTGAGCAGTGCGCCCGTCCGCCGTACACCGCGGGCGCGGGAGCGTCGGAGGCGGCGTCGTGCACGACGTCCCCGCCGACGATGGTGAGGGCGGCGTGCTGGTCGAGCAGAGCGGCCGGGTCGCCGTCGTGCTCGTACAGGTCCCCGGACCAGGCGACCAGGTCGGCCGCCGCTCCGGGACGGATCACGCCGAGGTCGTCCTCGGCGTGCCAGGCCCACGCGCCCTCGCGGGTGTAGCCGCTGAGTGCGTCGTCGAGGCCGATCCGCTCGTCGGGCGTCCAGGAGTCGCGACCGTCCAGCCCGGCGCGGGTGAGCGCCGAGTACAGGCCGACCAGCGGATCCATCTCCCCCACCTGCCAGTCGCTGGAGAGGGCGACGTGCGCTCCGGACTCCATGAGCGAGCGGATGCGCCAGGCGCGGTCCCAGCGCTGCTCGCCGACGTTCTCCATCCACGTGCCGGAGACGAGGTCGGGCGAGCAGTGCCGCGGCTGCATCGCGGCGGTGACGCCGAGGGATGCGAAGCGGGCGAGGTCGTCGGGGTGCAGGCACTCGACGTGCACGATCCCGTGCCGGCGGTCGCGGGCGCCGTTGACCCCGGCCGCGGCCTCGATCGCGTCGAGCGCCAGCCGGATGCCGCCGTCGCCGGTCGCGTGGGTGTGGGTCTGGAAGCCGAGCCGGTCGAGCTCCGTGACGATGCGGGTGAGCTCGCCGACGGGAGCGGAGGGATGCCCGCGGTGGCCAGGGCGGTCGGCGTAGTCGTCCAGCATCCAGGCGGTGTGCGGCTCGATGACGTCGTCGGCGTAGAGCTTGACGGGACCGAAGCGCAGCCGGTCGTCCGTCGTCGCACCGTCGACGGCGTCGCGGAGGTCGCGGCGGAACGCGGCGTCCGCGTCGATCGGGTGGAAGAGGGCTGCGATCACGCGGGAGCTGAGCAGCCCCGCCTCGCGCGCCCGGTCGAACAGGCCGAGCTCGGCGAGCGGCACCTGCGGCTCGACCACGGTGGTGATGCCGCTGGCGGTGGCGAGGGCGAGGCTGCCGAGCAGCTTGCGGTAGCGGCGCTCCGGCGAGTACATCGGGATGTCGCGCTGCAGGCCGGCGAGGCCCGCGGTGGTCATGGCGCTCGTGTAGAAGTCGGTGACCCATCCCGTCGGCTCGCCCTGCGCATCCCGCTCGGGCCTGCCCCACGGGATGTCGCCGCCGTCGGCGATGCCGAGCACGCGCAGCGCGGCGTCGTTCAGCCAGACGGAGTGCTGGTCGTAGGTGGTCACGAAGACCGGGCGGTCGGTGAGGCCGGCAAGGTCTCGCGCGTTCGGGCGACGGCCGGTGACGACCGAGTAGACGGCGTTTTCGGCGCAGATCCAGTCGAGGTCCGGCCGCCTGTCGGCCAGGTCACGAATGCGGTCGCGCACCTCGTCGAGCGTCTCGGCGCCCTCCAGGCTGACCGCGTCCGGGTCGAAGCCGAGCAGGAGGTGGTTGTGGCTGTCGATGATTCCGGGCGTCACGAGCGCGCCGTCGAGGTGGCGGGTCTCGCGCGCGGCGGGTGCCTCCGCCGCCGGGCCGACGTAGCTGATCCGGCCGGCAGTCACGGCGACCGCCTCCGCCCACGGCCGGGCGTCATCGAAGGTGCGGATGCGGCCGCCGGTGAGGAGGAGATCGGTGGTCTGCGGTGCGGTCATGGTGTTCCCGTCGACGGTGAGGAGAATTCTTTGACGCTTGCGTCAAATAATTCCTGAAGTGTGTCACGGGCCCGCGAAGGGTGTCAAGCGCGGCTAGGGTCGGGTCCCGTGCACGACCTCAGCGCCCTGGCGCAGCGCATCCGCACCGACGACGACGCCCGGCGGGCCCTGCAGCGGCGCACGCTGACGGTCGTGGCGGTCAGCCAGGTGCTCGGCGGCGCCGGCCTCGCCGCGGGCATCACGGTGGGAGCGCTGCTCGCCCAGCAGCTCGTCGGCGGCGACGGCCTCGCCGGCGCCCCGACCGCTCTCTTCACGCTCGGCTCCGCGCTGGCGGCGTTCCTCATCGGCCGGTTCACGCAGCGCCACGGACGCCGCCTCGGGCTCGGCCTCGGCTTCGCCGCGGGCGGCCTCGGCGCGCTCGGGGTGGTCGTCGCGGCGGCCGCCGGCAGCGTCCCGCTGCTGTTCGTCTCGCTTTTCGTCTACGGAGCGGGCACCGCCACGAACCTGCAGGCGCGCTACGCGGGGACCGACCTCGCCGCCCCGGCTCAGCGCGGCACCGCGGCCAGCATCGCGCTCGTCGCCACCACCGCGGGCGCCGTGGCGGGCCCGAACCTGGTGGACCCGCTCGGGCGGCTCGCGCTCGGGATGGGCATCCCCGCCCTCGCCGGACCATTCCTGCTCGCGACAGTGGCCTACCTCTCGGCCGGGATCGTGCTCCTGGTCTTCCTGCGCCCGGACCCGTTCCTGCTCGCGCGCGCAGCCGCCCCGGCCGACGAACAGGCGGCGGGCGCGGCGGGCGCGGCGGGCGCGGCCCTGCCGCCCTCGCCTCCCCCTCGGCCGGGGCCGGGCGCGATCGCCGGGGCGGCGGTGATGGTGCTCACGCAGATCGCGATGGTGGCGATCATGACGATGACCCCGGTGCACATGCGGGCGATGGACTTCGGACTCTCCGCGGTCGGGCTCGTGATCGGCATCCACGTGGGCGCGATGTATCTGCCCTCGCTGGTCACCGGCATCCTCGTGGACCGGGTCGGGCGCGTGCCGATGGCCATCGCCTCCGGCGTCACGCTGCTGGCGGCGGGCATCGTCGCGGCGCTCGCGCCGGAGAGCTCGCTCGGACTGCTCATCCTCGCGCTCACCCTGCTCGGCCTCGGCTGGAACGTCGGCCTCCTCGCCGGCACGGCCCTCGTCGTCGACGCCACGGTCCCGGCGAACCGGGCACGCACGCAGGGCACGATCGACGTGCTGATCGCGCTGTCCGGGGCGGGCGCCGGTGCCGCATCCGGGGTCGTCATGGCCGCGAGCGACTACAGCGTGCTGTCGTTCACGGGCGGGATCCTGGCACTGCTGCTGATCCCCGTGCTGCTCTGGGCCGCGCGCAGCGGGCGGCCCGACGACGGCGGGCGACCGGCCCGCCGGTAGGGTCGAGGCATGGCCAGACCCCGCAAGCAGGAGGAGCGCCGCGCCGGGCTCATCGAGGCGGCGCTCAGCGCGGTCGGCGAGCGCGGCCTGCGTTCACTCTCGCTCGCGGACGTGGCCGAGAAGGCGGGGCTGACCCGCGGCGCGATCCTCTACTACTACGAGGACCTCGACCAGCTGCTCGTGGAGGCGCACCGCGCCGGCCTCGAGCGGTTCTGCGACCGGAGGGACGCCGTGGTCGCGGGCATCCCGGAGCCGCAGCTGCAGCTCGCGGCGGCGATCCGGGAGGGCCTGCCGAGCGGACCGGACGACGCGCTGATGCGCCTGCTCTACGAGTTCGACGTGCTCGCCGGCACCTCGGCGCTGCACGACGAGCTCGTCGAGCGGATGTACCGCAGGCAGCTCGCCACCTACACCGACATCCTCGAGCGCGGGACAGCGTCCGGCGCATTCGCCCCCGCGCTGCCGATCGAGACCCTGGCCATGAACCTGGTCGCGTTGGAGGACGCCTACGGCCTGCACATCGTCGCGGGCAACAGCCTGATCACCGTCGAGAGCGCGGAGGCGGCGATGCGCGCGGCGGCGGACGGACTGGGCGCACCGACCGCCGTCCGCTGAGGCGCCCGGCCGACGCGGGCGTACCATCCGGGACGTGTTCGAGGGATTCACGGTCGAGGACGTCGCGACGCCGGAGGCGCGCATCCACGTCAGGCACGCCGGGGACGGTCCCGTCGTCGTGCTGCTGCACGGGCATCCGCGCACGGGGGCGACCTGGCATCGCGTCGCCCCCGCGCTGGTGGACGCCGGGTTCCGCGTCATCGTGCCCGACCTTCGCGGCTACGGACGCTCCACCGCCCCGGTGCCGCGGCCGGACCACTCCCAGGCGTCCAAGCGGGCGATGGCATCGGACGTGCTCGCCGTCGCACGGGCGCTGGGCCACAGCTCGTTCGCGGTGGCGGGACACGACCGCGGCAGCTACGTCGCGTTCCGGCTCGCGATGGACCACCCAGAGGCCGTGCGCGCGGTCGCGCTGCTCGACAGCATCCCCATCGTCGAGCATCTGGACCGGATGACGCCCGAGTTCGCGACCGCCTGGTACCACTGGTTCTTCTTCGCCCAGCCCGGCATCCCCGAGCGCGTCATCGGCGCGGACCCTGACGCCTGGTACGGCGGCGACCCCGCGACGATGGGGCCGGAGAACTTCGCGGAGCGGCGGGACGCCATCCACCGGCCCGAGGTGGTGCGGGCGATGCTCGAGGACTACCGCGCGGGCCTCACGGTGGATCGCGCCGACGAAGAGGCCGACCGCGCCGCCGGCCGCCGGCTCACGCAACCGCTGCTCGCGCTGTGGTCGTCGCGCGACGACCTGGAGGAGCTCTTCGGAGACCCGCTCGCCATCTGGCCGGCCTGGGCGGACGACGTGACCGGCCACCCGATCGACTCCGGCCACCACATGGCGGAGGAGGCGCCCGACGACCTCACCGCCGCCCTCGCCGCCTTCTTCCGCGCCCAGTGACCGCGACTGCGCCTCCGTGTCACGACTGCGGCCCGGCGCCCCACCGCAGTCGTTCCGTAACGCCGCACTCGCGCCTCGTAGAGTGGACGGCGTGACGCCCGCCAGACGCTACCGGTTCAGCGACCGCTTCATCCGCGTCGCCACGACCGCGCTGCTCATCGCGATGGGCGTGCTCGTCGCCGGCGGCTTCGCCCTCGGCTTCGCCTCCGACGCAGTGCCGGGCGAGGCGGGCGAGACCCTCGGCGCCGTCGCGGCCGGCGTCGTGGTCGGCGGCGTCCTGGTGCCGCTCGCGATCGCCGCCGTGCTCGGCGGGGAGGCGGTGAAGGCGGGCGCCGGGTTCCTCGGTCTCGGCCTCGTGGTCGGCGTCGCCGGCATCGCTTTCGGCTCGATCGAAGGCGCCCGCGACCTGCTCGGCGCCTGGGCGCCGCTCGCGCTCTGGGGCGGGCTCCTCCTGCTCGTGGGATGCGCCGCGGGCTTCTGGCTCGCCGGGCGACGGGCCGGCGTGCCGCAGTGGCTGCAGCTCCCCATCCTCGGCTCGCCGCGCCTGCCCGTGTCCCCGCGCACCCGTCACCGGGCGGACGCCGAGCCGGGCGCCGAACCGGACCGCGACCGGTAGGCACATCCGCAGGCCCCGCGCAATCCCCTGGTGCGGTTCACCGGATCCGGCTCTACTGGGAGCATGGACAGGAATCGACGCGCGCAGCTGGTGCTGGACATCGGACGACGGCTTCTCGCCGGGCCGGTGATGGTGCGGGCCGACGAACTGGACATCCAGCTGATCGAGTGGCGCTCCGCGGCCCGTGAGGCGGCCGCGACGCTGGGCCGCCCGCTCACGCTCTACACCCACGGCGACCGCGCCTGGGCCGCCCTCGCAGACGCCGCCCCGCGCCGCGTCACCGTCGCGGTCGAGCCCTCCAGGGCGGTCGCACCCGCCTGACCCTAGGCTGAGGGGATGACCTCCTGGGGAATCCTCGGCACGGGCGGCATCGCCGCCGCCATGGCCGCAGACCTGCAGCTGCACGGCCACACCGTCGGAGCCGTCGGCTCGCGCGCGCCGGAGTCGGCCGCGCGGTTCGCCGCGGCGCACGGCATCCCGCGCTCGCACGGCAGCTACGAGGAGCTCGTGGCGGACCCGGACGTCGACGTCGTCTACGTCGCGACGCCGCATCCCCAGCACGCACCGAACGCGCTGCTCGCCCTCGCGGCGGGCAAGCACGTGCTCGTCGAGAAGCCCTTCACCATGAACCGGGCGGAGGCGGAGCGGATCGCGTACGCTGCAACGGAGCGCGGGCTCGTGGCGATGGAGGCGATGTGGACCAGGTGGCTGCCGCACATCCTCCGGCTGCACGAGGTCATCGCGGACGGCACCATCGGCGAGGTGCGCACCGTCGTCGCGCACCACGCCCAGCGGCTGAGCGCCGACCCGGCCGGCCGGATGCTCGACCCGGCCCTCGGCGGCGGCGCGCTGCTCGACCTCGGCATCTACCCGGTGTCGTTCGCCTGGGATGTGCTCGGCGCCCCGACCGCAGTGCAGGCGGCCTCCGCGTCGACCGCCACCGGCGTCGACCGGCAGACCGCCATCCTGCTGTCCCACGCGGGCGGGGCGCAGTCCGTCCTCACCTGCGGCCTCGACGCGCGCGGCAGCAACGACGCCGTCATCGTCGGGACGTCGGGCCGCATCGAGCTGGACCCGTTCTTCTTCTCGCCCACCTCGTTCCGCGTGCTCGACAGCGAGGACCGGCTGATCGAGCGCTTCGAGGCGACCGTCACCGGCCGCGGGATGCAGTACCAGGCACGGGCGATGGAGCGCCTGATCGAGGTGGGCGGGGGCGAGGACCCGCGGATGCCGCTGCGCCAGTCCGTCGAGATCATGGGGACGCTGGATGCGGTCCGCGAGCGGATCGGGCTGGTCTACCCCGGCAGTTGAAGCGCGTCAGGCGTGCAGCAGCACGAGCACGTGGTAGACGACGTAGGCCGGCCAGACGATCGCCTGGAGCAGGCCGAGG
Organism: Leifsonia sp. NPDC080035; assembly: GCF_040050925.1. Taxonomy (NCBI): domain Bacteria; kingdom Bacillati; phylum Actinomycetota; class Actinomycetes; order Micrococcales; family Microbacteriaceae; genus Leifsonia; species Leifsonia sp. NPDC080035. Next base: position 936,061 of record NZ_CP157390.1, read on the forward strand.
ACGATGCCCCAGAAGGAGCCGTCCGACACCGAGACGAAGTAGATCGCCGCACCGATGTAGGCGAGCAGGAACACGAAGCCCCACGGCCCCGCCCGCTCGATCACCCGCGTCCTGCCGCCGTCCCCCATGCGCGCCTCCTCCGCCGTCGCGTGCATTCTCCCGCGACCGGGCGCTCCGCGTCGAGGCCGGAGCGGGCGGAGCGGGCGGAGAAGCCGGAGCGCGAGGCCGCCGTCAGGCCGTCTCGCGGAGCGCGGCGGGCGGGGCCGTGGTGGCGCGACGGATGAGCCGGGTCGGCATCCGGATGTGGGTCGGGTCCGGCTGCTCGCCGTTCATCAGTGCGACCACCATCTCCGCCGCGGCCGCCCCCAGTTGGCCCATCGGCTGCCGTACCGTCGTGAGCGGCGTCGAGAACCGCGATGCCTCCGGGATGTCGTCGAAACCGACCACGGAGAGGTCGCCCGGCACATCCAGCCCCAGCTCGGACGCCACCTCGATGACGACGATCGCGGAGAGGTCGTTCGCCGCGAACACCGCCGTCGGCGGGTCGGCCCGTCCGAGCAGCCGGCGCGCGGCGTCCCGGGAGCTCTCCTGCTCGTAGTTCCCGACGGCGACCAGGGCGGGGTCGAACGGGATGCCCGCATCCGCGAGTGCGCGGCGGTACCCGGCGTCGCGAGCGGCCGATGAGCGCAGGTCAGGACGGCCGGCGACGAATCCGATCCGCCGATGGCCGAGCCCCGCGAGGAAGGCAACGGCGTTGCGAGCGCCCCCGAAGCTGTCCGACTCGATCGTGGGCAGATCGGCGCGGCCCGTGTGCGGGTCGATGGCCACGATCGGCACATCCGCCGAGACGTTGACGACCGTCGGCGTGACCATGATCACGCCGTCGATCAGCGTCCCGCTCAGGCGGCTGAGCGAGCGGCGCTCCCAGCCCTCGGGTGCGAGCTGGCGACTGCCGCTGTAGGCGAGGAGGTCGTAGCGCGAGTCGCTGAGCGCGGCGCCGACGCCCTTCAGGATCTCCGCGCTGAACGGCTCGAAGTCCGCCACCAGCACGCCGATCACGCCGGTCTGCCGTGCTCGCATGCTACTCGCGACGAGGCTGGACTCATAGCCGAGCTCTTCGACGACCTCGAGCACCCGCTCGACCGTGTGCGCCGCGACCCCGTAGCGGCCGTTGACCGCCTTGGACACCGTCGCGGCCGAAACCCCGGCCGCGCGCGCCACGTCGTTGATGGTTGGTCGTCGTCCCATAGCGGTGCAGCCTAGCAAGCTCGAAAAGGATTTCGAAAAGGATTTCGAAAACGTTTGACACCTTGCAGGAGGGTTGCGACACTCGTCAGCGTCCGGGGTCGCCCCGGGCCCCCTGCGAGACGCGCCTCCTCCCTCACGAGGCGGACCACAGCCGATATCCGGCGCGCTCGAGACACCGGGGCATCCGCGCGGATGCCGCTCAACGAAGAGAACAGGTTGGAATCACATGAAAGTCACCAAGTTCCTGACCGGGGCCGCCGTCCTGGCGGCTGGTGCGCTCGCACTGAGCGCCTGTAGCGGGACGTCGAACGACGCGTCGGGCGGCAAGGTCACGATGACCTTCTGGCACAACGCTGCGACGGGACCCGGCGCTCAGTTCTGGAAGGACACGGTCGCGGGCTTCGAGAAGGCGAACCCGAACGTCACCATCAAGATCCAGCAGGTGCAGAACGAGGACCTGGACGGCAAGCTCCAGACCGCCCTCAACTCCGGCGACGCCCCGGACATCTTCCTGCAGCGCGGCGGCGGCAAGATGAACGCCGAGGCACAGGCCGGCCAGCTGAAGGACCTCACCAGCGGCATCAGCGCCGACGCCAAGAAGAACATCTCCGAGGGCTCCTTCAAGGCGGAGACCTACCAGGACAAGATCTACGCGATGCCGGTCGCGGTGCTCCCCGGCGGCCTCTGGTACAGCCAGGACCTCTTCAAGGCGGCCGGGATCACCGAGGCGCCCGCCACCATCAGCGACCTCAGTGCCGACGTCGCGAAGCTGAAGGCGAAGGGCGTCGCCCCGATCGCGCTCGGTGGCAAGGATGCCTGGCCGGCGGCGCACTGGTACTACTGGTTCGCGCTGCGCGAGTGCTCCGCCTCCACCATGGAGAAGAGCGCGGACAGCAAGGACTTCTCGGACGCGTGCTGGCTGAAGGCCGCTGAGGACCTGCAGGACTTCGCCAAGCAGAAGCCGTTCAACGACGGCTTCCTCACCACCTCTGCACAGCAGGGCGCCGGCTCGTCCGCTGGCCTGCTTGCCAACCACAAGGCGGCCATGGAGCTCATGGGAGCGTGGGACCCGGGTGTGATCGCATCACTCACCCCGGACCAGAAGCCGCTGCCCGACCTCGGCTTCTACCCGTTCCCCGAGCTGGACAACGCCGGTGACGGCGAGCCCGGTTCGATGATGGGCGGCGTCGACGGCTACTCCTGCTCGGCCAAGGCCCCGAAGGAGTGCGTCGACTTCCTGAACTACATCGCGACCACTCCGGTCGAGGAGGCCTACTACAAGGCGTTCAACGCCCCGCCGGTCAACACCGAGGCGCAGGCCAAGGTCACCGAGCCCTACCTGAAGGACGTCCTCGCCGCCTACAACAAGGCGCCGTTCGTCTCGCAGTGGCTGGACACGGTCCTCGGCCAGAACGTCGGAAACGCGCTCAACACGGCCGTCGTCAACATGCTCGCGGGCAAGAGCGACCCGAAGGGTCTCGTCGCCGCCGCGAACAACGCGGGCAAGAAGGGCTGAGACATCCCGTGAGCTCCATCCGCGAGAAAACCTCGACCGATTCCGTGTCGACGGCGGATCTCGCGCAGCACGACGGGAGCGGCGCAACGGCGTCGCTCCCGTCGCGGCCGCGCTCCCGCCGCGGCCGCTGGGGAGGCAGGGCCGAGATCGCCCTCCTTGCCGGCCCCGCCGTCATCGTCTTCGTGGCCTTCGTCATCCTGCCCGTGGTGATGGCCGCCTACTACGGCTTCTTCCGCTGGAACGGGTACGGACCCGTCACCGACTTCATCGGCCTGCAGAACTACGTCGTCATCCTCACCGATCCCGAATTCCTGAGCGCCCTCGGCCACAACGCCTTCATCGTGGTGATGTCCCTGGTCATCCAGGGCCCGCTCGCCATCCTGCTGGCCTTGCTGCTGAACCGCAGGATGAAGGGCCAGTCCATCATCCGCGTGCTGATCTTCGTCCCGTACGTGATCTCCGAGGTCGTGGTCGGAACCGGCCTCAGCCTCATGCTCGCCAGCAACGGGGCGCTCAACGACCTTCTGCAGAACATCGGGCTCGGCTGGCTCGCGACCGAGTGGCTGTCGGATCCGAGCATCGCGATCTGGACGCTGATGGCGATCCTGACCTGGAAGTACATCGGCTTCGCGACCATCCTCTTCCTCGCCGGCCTCCAGGGCGTCCCGGAGGAGCTGTACGAGGCAGCCGCGCTGGACGGCGCGAGCTACTGGCAGATCCAGCGCAGGATCACCCTGCCGCTGCTCGCCCCGACCCTGCGGATCTGGGCCTTCCTCTCCATCATCGGCGCCCTGCAGCTGTTCGACCTCGTCTACATCGTCTGGGGTCAGTACGTCGCCGGCACCGCGGGCACCTCGACCATGGCGACCTACATGGTCGCGAACGGCCGCAACGCCGGCTCCTACGGCTACGGCAACGCGGTCGCGGTCGTCATCTTCCTCATCTCGCTGATCGTCGCGCTGTTCTACCAGCGCTTCGTCCTGCGGAGGGACACGGAGGGCGCCCTCACCACCAAGGAGCAGAAGAAGACCGAGAAGGCCGCCAAGGAAAGGAAGGCACGATGACCGCCCTCGCCGCACCCACCGCCCGTGCGAAGCGCCGCGCGGAGCGCAAGAGCCTCCCCTGGGGTTCGCCCGTCGTCTACTTCATCGCGCTCGTGGTGATCGCGCTGATGCTCGCACCGATCGCGTACATCATCATCGGCGGCTTCCGCACGAACGCGCAGATCACGGTCGACCCGTCCGGGCTCCCGAACCCGTGGAAC